>NZ_CP037421.1:1818052-2178732 GCF_007748155.1 Gimesia panareensis | reverse complement strand
GAACTGCGCGACGGTGATTTCAGCCTGGTCGAATCGCTCCAGTCGGTCTGCCCAGACTTGGGCGGTTCACTCGAATTGTTTTGGACCATGGGATCTCCTGTATGGGAAACGTGAGGAAACCCGAGATTCTAAACCCTGCGCCTACAATGGTTCTGGTGTACGGTTACGTCTGTCAGTACGCGCCAGCCCCGCGCTGATCGCTTAAACCATTGGATTGCGATGAACAAGACGCGGACAGTGATTGAACAGGGGATTGCATTACAGAGTGAAGTCAAACTCGATCGCTGGATCAACGAATGGGAGACTGTCAACAAAACTGACCACGTCAAAGAGCAGTTTTATTTACAGACCAAACTCAATGAGCAACCTCCCTTATCCTGTTCTCCTGATGCCGGTTTCGTGCTCTCATTACTGGGACATAAGAAAGTCTTTTACCTGGAACAGGATCTGGGAACCAGCTCACCGAAACAGATCGCGGCCCGGAAAACGAAAGGGTACGCGGAACTGGCCAATCGCAGGCTGCATCGCAAGCATTTTCCGGAAACCACACTGGATGTTTTCAGTGTTTTGTTTGTTACTACCAATGCATATCGCTGTAAAACAACGGCAGAGAAACTCAAGACACGTCCACGACCCGATTTATGGCTCTGCATCGAACAACAGGAATTGACGCCGGAAGCATTTTTACACGAACCGATTACACTGAATTGTCAGGGGGAGCGGGCGCCGCTGGTCAAACCCCTGGAAACAGAAATAGAAACCCCATGACAGTGACCGTTATTAAGCAGCCACACCAAACCACTGTGACCGTGTTTGACGGCGTTCAGGGACGTCGGCAAGCCAGGAAACAGGGTGTGGAGTTTTTCGCTGGTTCATCCATAAAAGCTGATGAATCACATTTTTGTTTTGTTCCCCTTTTTATGATGTCTGATAAGACCGATTCCAACAAACCCGTGCAGTCATTCCGGCTGCGCGGCATTACTGCCAGTGTCTTCGAAAATCAATCCGAAGACGGCAAAACGACCTTCTACAAGGTAACGCTTCAGCGTTCCTACAAGCAGGGCGAGGAATGGAAATCGACCAACAGTTTCGGCCGGGACGATCTGCCCATTGTCAGCTTGCTGACCAAGCAGGCCTGGGAGTACATTCTTAACACCGAAACCAACGGTCAGAAGGAGAACAAGTGATCGTACTGGAAACGGGTGACCCTGATTGCCCGTTTCCCTCCTTCCATCTGGGAAGGGAAGCTGAGTGAGATTGACTGTGTTCAGCCCAGGTTGAACCTGCTTAAGATCATCGGCTGTTCAACCGGATTTCAAATCATTCTTTCCGAGACAGGCAGACCTTTCCTGTACTGAGCTCAACTTCGTTTTCTCAAATCCATTTAATCGGGAAAGGTCCGGATCATGAACGTCACCATTACGCAGTATCATTCAACAGAAACATGTACCTGGTGCGAAAAGAACAAAGAATGCGTCACCACAGATTTTGATGACGGATTCATCGGCAAGGCCCCTTTGTGCTGGAGCTGTCTGCAGAAAGCCATCAAGGTTCGCAGCCGGCAGACTGGCTCCAAAACTGCTGAATCGGGAACGAAACCTGCCGATAAATCGAACTAAAAACCTTTCATCTTTTTTACTGGTCCTGCACACAGGGATGTAGGAACGGTCGAATCCGATGTTGAGGTGATAAATGATTCGATTCTGCACTGGGCAGATCGACATAATTTCTTTTCCCTCTTTTCTATGGTTAAACAAATCATTCGAACGTTTTGCAGAACGTTAATGGATTGTATCAGCAGGCTCTGGAGTTTGTTGAGACGCTTCTTTCGATACTGCAGACAACGCTGCATACGGCTCGGTAAATACGTCTATGTTGAAATGCTGAGACCGCCAAAACGATATATCCGTCCTTCTCAGATACCTGGACCAGGATTGGATATCACGATTAGCGGAATTACGTTCGTCTGCGGTGTTATTTACTTCCTGCTATGAACGGCGAATTGATGGGAGCCATTCCCTGGGGCTCCCACGTTTATATCTGCCAGGCGATGATTGGCTGAGTCTTCCTTCTGGATGACCTGCTGGCAATCACTGGCTGTGATTGATGGATTTTGTAACTGAATCCCTTTCTGACCTGGATTCCCTCTCTCGGAACACCGGTACCCTTTTGAAATCCGCCCTGATCTTCTTGCGCAGCATGGGATCACGTGGCATTGTCACTTTCTGTCTGCATCGTGCAGGCAAAAGCGAGTCTGACGGGTTGCTGGTTCATTTGGAGAAGCAATCTAACACTGTTCCTTCCACAGAAAGGTTGAATCGATGGCTAAGAAAAGTGCAAAACGAAGCAGTAGTAATCCTCCGGAAAAAGTGTTCCGGATTGGATTCATCTCGGCTTCCGTTTTCGGACATGAGATTGAAACGGACGAAGGCCCCATCACGGTCCGCAGCGTCAATGTGCAGAAGCGGTATAAGGATGGAGAGGACATTAAATATACGTCGTCCTTTAATCTAGCGGAATTGCCACAGGCGATTCGCGTGCTGCAGATGGCACAGGGCTACGTCGAACGGGCTGAAGCCGAAATCTTTTTGGACTAGAACTTCGGCAGATTCGTTACTGGACGGTGATTGATCATTCGATCGCCGTCCTGCTTTTCGATTTTCTATAACAATCATGGGGAGAGGGAGATGCATAAAAATCTTGGGGGAGTCATTCACGCGGCAGAGGCCTATAGCAAGGCGATGGTGTTACAACGTCTCGGGATCTCCCAGCGGTTCTGGGACAAGTTGCTTGATCAAGGGCTCCCTTACACTATTGTTGGACACACGCGATGGGTGACGGGGCAGAATCTGATTTTGCATTTGGAAAAAAATTCCCACACTAAAGCCGATGAGGCAGAATAGCCTTTCATTCTGAATAGTCATGCCTCGCAATCCCGAAATCGGTAACATCCAGATCTACCCAAATCGGCCTCTCAAAGAGAAAGACAAGAACGGGTATGTCTTGAAATTCTATTGTCCGCTGCATCAGAAACGGATCCGGAAAAACTGTGGTACCCGCGATCGGCGTGAAGCCCGTCGGATCATGCGTGAATGCCGGGAACGTTTATTGAACGGACGTTATATCGAATCGGGTGGGGTGATAACGGAAGAGCTAGAGATCCAGACACGCGCTCCTACACCGTCAGTAATGCAAGGAAGTGCGGAACAGGTGAGTGACATGCGGTGGCAGGACTGCTTTGAGCATTATTATGAACACTGTAAGACACGGATGCGATCTAAGTCTCTGGAAACCGCTATGGGGCGGATTCAAATCGCCAGCCGGATCTTTGAAAATTACCGGAAGAAACAGAAACTACCTGAGAACGCCAATATCGAAGAATATACCACTCTGACTGCTTTGGAATACTTACAGGACCGACTGCTGGCCGGTGAAGAGGGCGTTTATGACTATCGGGCTCTCACTACCGTCAATACGATGGTGGGATCTGTCATGGCATTTGTACGATACTGCCATCGACACGGTTGGATCAGCCAGATTCCTCCGGTTACCAAACTGAGCGTGGATGAGGTGATGAAAGGGCGGCCGATCACCGGTGACGAATTTGAGCAAATGCTTGAGGTCACACCTGAAGTCGTAGGAAAGAATTCGGCCGAATCCTGGCGTTACGTTTTACAGATCATCTGGGAGAGCGCCTTTCGCATTGGCGATGTGATGAATTTTTCATGGGATGATGAGCGAAAGATACATCCTGTTTGGCCACAGCGGAAAGATTTGCATCCAACTTTGATTATTCCCTCTTCACAGAAAAATGGGAAAACTCAAGAAATCCCCATGCTTCCCGGTCTGCAAAAAATTCTGGACCAGATTCCTCAATCGGAACGACATGGATGGGTCGTGAACCCACAATCGATGGAGTATCAGATCAAAGCGGACAGTAAATGGTTCAGACCAACGAATACGGATCTTCAGGAATTGGCAAAGGAATATAATAACTCTGCGATTGCCAGGGCCTGTCGTGTTTCCGAGACAACGGTCAGGAAATGGCTTTCAAGAGCTAAAATTAAACGGATGGATGAATTTAATCGTCACCAGGGAGAGATTGATTCCAAGTCGATTGCAAAGCTCAGAAAGAGAGCAGAAATACAGTCCAGTAGGCAGGCTCAGCGAAAAGAGCAAAGGCTGACAGCCAAGCGAGTCAGTCGCATTATTTCGATGATTGGAGAGCAAGCCCGGATTGTCGTTCAACAACCTGATGAAGAGGCTGGTCGCCGGCTAAAATATGCTTCAGCCCATGATTTGAGACGTGGTTGTGCTCACCGATTAATAAATGCTGGGGTTTCTGCAGAAACCCTCAAAATTATTTTGCGGCACAAAGATTTTGCAACGACTGAGAAATTTTATGGGGCAACTAAAGCTGCCCAGGCAGCGGCAGGGGAAGTTCATGAAAAGCTAGCAGGGGATTCATCAAAACAGGATTCTGAGGATGGCATATCTCAATTTTCTGCTGAAGAACTGAAAAAGTTGAGGAGCTTACTCAATTCAATTTGAGAATATTTTCACATTCTTGATCTAAGCTGTAAAAAAAGCTTTCTAGACGAGTTAAGTGTACTTTGATTTCCAAGATAAGTTGGTAGGACACGTTTTACACAGTTTAGTATGAAAATACGAATCGGAATAAATTCCTCGAAAATGAATGTTTTGGGATTTGTGGATGGCACTCAAAGTGCGTCGGACGATGAAACCGACGTACTTTAGGTGGCAGCTTTCGCGATTTCGGTGTGTCAGACCGAAGTGAGTTGTTCAGACGAATCGTGAGCCATACAAGGCGGCGAAGTCAAACATCAGATGGTCGTTTTAGATTATCAATGGTATTTTGGACAATAATACTGGACTCCAGACGGCCACGCGTTAGCATTCCTGAATACAACTATTTTCGGAGCAGATTGGACGCTACTTGGCCAAGGCTCCCCCACGGAGAGGAATCACGATGGCTCAATTATGTGCGTTCATTGGTGTTGACCGGCACAACGACCCTCAAATTAGAGATCTTGCTGGGGCCAAGAGAGATGCAGTTGCTCTTTGGTCACTGTTTTCAGACACAATTCCGGACGTTGATGCATCATTGCTAATTGATGCTGATGCGAGTATCGAAAACGTTCGTGGTGTTCTTCAGAAAACAATTGCTGAAGCGACCGCAGACGATACTGTAATCGTGTCATTCTCATGTCATGGAACGCGCGATCATCGGATTGTCTGCCACGACACCGATATCAATGATCTGCCAAATACGACGATTTCTATGGCAGAACTTGCCGACGCATTCAAGACATCCAACGCGAAAGCCATCCTTTGCTTATTAGATTGTTGTTTTGCAGGTGGTGCACCTGCACGAGTTATTGACGCTGGTGCAGTTCTTCGCGACGTCATATCACCGTTAGAAAGCATTGCGGGTGAAGGTCAAATCTTGTTTGCGGCATCAGATGTCGATGAACCCGCATGTGAGTGTCCAGTAAAACGTCATGGCCTACTGTCGTTTGCGTTTATGAATCACCTCAAGTCAGCTGAAGACGGAGCCGAGTTTGGTGAAATTGTCGACGAGGTCATGAAAGAAGTACGAGCGAGCGCCGCGAAACTTGGGTATCAACAGACTCCTGTGTTTTTCGGTTCAGTCGCGGGTGGTTTTCGTCTTCCAAAGCTTGTGCCCGGCAAAAAATATTTCTCAGAGTTCCCTGATGCGAGTAAGGCGATTGCTACGAAGGCTGTCGAAGGCCTACATCAGTTGTAACCGGCCCACAAAATACACCTTGACGGCTGTTGTATTCTGCATGTGTTTCAACCACCAGCATATTCAGGAGCAAAAGCGATGTCCGCATCCCAGTCAACCCCGCGTGCCGACCAGCGACGGAACCCGAACCGTGAAGCGTTCTGGCGACAAACCCTTTCAGACCGACTGCAGTCCGGACTCTCGATCCGTGCCTTCTGTCAGCGTGAAGGACTGAGCGAACCAGCTTACCACTACTGGCGGCGGGAACTGAAAAAGCGGGATGCCGAGACAACCGCTGCAGCTTCCTTTCTGCCCGTTGAAGTCCAACTCCCTGCCACGCCGATTGAAATCGTGTTCTCACAGGGCACCTCGGTTCGCGTCGGAAACGGCTGTGATCAAACCACGCTCGAAACCGTGCTCGCCGCGCTGGAGCAGCGCGCATGCTGAATCTGCCCACCCGCATTTATTTCTGCACGGTCCCCACCGATATGCGAAAAAGTTTTGACGGCCTCCTGCGAATGACCGAAGTCTACCTGCAGCAAAACGTACTCGACGGGGGACTGTTTGTGTTTCTCAACAAAAAACAGGATCGGATCAAGCTGCTGTACTGGGACCACGATGGTCTGGCCATCTGGTATAAACGGCTGGAAGCGGGCACATATCAGCGTCTCTCCAGCCCGGAGGGCACACATGGCCTACAACTGTCCTCCACCGACCTGGGGCTCCTGCTGCAGGGCATCGACCTGACCAGCGTGCAGCGCAGAAAACGCTATCAGATTTCAGAAAAAGTATCGACTTCATAAAAAAACAGTTCCCGCCTGACAACGATTATGTTAAGACGTGGAACATGAACCAGAAACGATCCTCATTGCCGAACGACGTCCAATCCTGCCATGATATGATTCACCAGTTGGGTGAGACCGTGGGAGAGCAACAGCGGGAAGTCGAGCAACTCAAACATTTCATTGAGCGGCTGCTGCGACAACGGTTTGGCGCCCGTTCTGAAAAGATCGCCCCCAATCAAATGAGCCTGTTTGATGAACCCGAGGCTGCAGAGGAAGTTGCTGAACCCGAGGACGATGAACCGCCTCCTACTGCGGTTTCCGCACATCGTCGTCGTGGCGGCGGCCGCAACAAGCTGCCCGACCATTTACCTCGGGAACGGGTAGAACATGACCTGACCGAATCGGAAAAACGCTGTCCCTGCTGCGACCAGACACGGCAGCGGATCGGAGAAATCAGCCACGAACAGTTAGAATTCATTCCTGCCAGCCTGAAAGTGATCGAGCACGTACGTTTCAAATACGCGTGCCGGGAGTGTGAAGAGCATGTGGTGCTGGCGGCTGCTCCTGCCCGGCCGATTGCCAAAGGCTTCGCCGGCCCCGGCTTGCTCTCGACGATCCTGGTGGGGAAATACTCAGATCATCTCCCCCTGTATCGTCATGAATCCATTCTCAGCCGGAATGGCGTACAGCTTTCGCGGAGCACGATGAGCCGCTGGGTACTGGAAACTGCGGAATTACTGCAACCGCTGACTGATCTGATGAAAAGTCGCGTTCTGCAGTCGCATGTCATGCATACGGACGATACAACGATTCCCGTCCAGGACCAACGGCTTTCCCGCACGCGGACCGGCCGGTTCTGGGTTTACTGCGGCGATGCCGGGCATCCGTATTCGGTCTATGATTTCACCCCGAACCGGGAACGCGCCGGTCCCCAGGCGTTTTTAAAACACTTTCGCGGTTATCTGCAGGCAGACGCGTATGCCGGTTACGAAGAACTGTACCGGTCAGGCAGGATTCAGCAGGTCTTGTGCTGGGCGCATGCGCGACGCAAGTTTTACGATGCGCGGACCGTGCAGCCGGAAGCCGCACACCGGGCATTATTGTTTATCCAGCAGTTATACGCGATTGAACGGGAAGCCAGCGATCTGCAACAGCCGGCGGACTGTGAACGCTGGTGGCAACACCGCCGACAGTTGCGACAGGACAAGGCGTTACCGGTTCTGGAACAGTTCCGCGACTGGTTAACAGAGACATCGCGTGTGCTATTACCGAAAAGTCCGGTGGCAGTCGCGATGCAATATCTGTTAAGCCGCTGGTCCGGTTTTACGCGGTATTGTACCGAGGGCATTCTGTCGATTGACAACAATCTGGCCGAACGCACCTTGCGTCCCTGTGCTATCGGCCGGAAGAATTATCTATTCGTCGGCAGTGATCGGGGCGGCGAGGCCGCCGCCGTGCACTACAGTCTGATGGCCAGTTGCAAAGCAAACGAAGTAGAACCGTTTGCTTATCTGAGAGATGTGCTGAGTCGGATAACCGATCACGCCGCCGATCGTCTGGAAGAACTGCTGCCGGACCAATGGCTGAAGCAACACCCCGAATCCCACCGCCCCCGCCGACGATGAACCGGCAGTGATTCAGTTACTCATGACTCTCAAAGGCATATCTTTCGATGCCCGTTGATAGACCGTGTATTTCCTGAAACGGTTACCCATATTCAGTCGCAATTTCAGCTCGGTGTTTTAGTAGATCCATAGCCCTGTCAAGATCACCTAGTATTTGAGCAAGACGTGCTTGGAGTCGCAAAGAACGGCAGCGATTTCGTGGCATTTTAAGTTGTTGATAAATAGCTTGAACTTCAAAAAGAACCTCAGATACCGAGCGATTCGGTGACGATGAAGATTTGAAATAGTGATAAATAGCTTGAAGTTCATTGCGAGCATCTGAAACTGCCTGGGATTCATCACGTACATTTGGTACTACCTGAGTATCTTCATTTTGATTATTCTCATCCATTCTTGCTTCGAGGAGATACATCTGATGTAATAATTTTCGCTCTTGGTCTTCTTGTTGCAACCGTTCTATGTATGTTTTGTCGGTCATCTCCAATCGGTCACAAACAAACGGATTTAATCTCACAGACTGAGTACAATTGTTGCAGTTTACTACTAAGCGGTCGTCATCCCATTTCGGATCGTAGATGTTGAACTCATGTGTTATGTCAGATTTACTACACTCTATTTCCCTAGAAGTGGTTTCATAACTTATTAAGTAAGGTGAACACGCACGCGAGTTGTGCGAATCCTAAAAACAAATGACTGTATCGTTCATATCGTATTACCAGACGACGAAAGTTGAACAGCCAGCTGATGGTGCGTTCGACTTTCCAGCGGCGTCGATATCGCCGCAGAGCACGCCCGTCTTGCGTCGCTGGTTTCACACGGTTCTTGCGATGCGGACAGATCAGCTCTATCTGCCGTTCCGCCAGCTCTGTGCGCAGGGGATCGCTGTCGGCCGCACGATCATAAATCAGGCGATCGGGGTCGCGTGGCAAAACTCGCTGGTCCAGCAGGGATTCAATCAGCTTCACCTCTGCCGGAGAGGCACTGGCACGATCCAAAGCGAGAGGGAGCCCGTTTCCGTCGACCAGCAGCATAAGCTTGGTTCCCTTTCCCCGTTTTGTCTTTCCGACATCGGCGCCCCTTTTTTTGCGGGGCAGAATGTGCCATCCCCGAATGCTTCCGACCAGACAACCAGCTTCCGGCGGTCTAAGTGTTCGAGCAATCGCTGCCACGCTTCCAGGAAGACACCGTCTTCGGTCCATTCCTTGAAACGCCGCCAGCAGGTGCTGGGAGATGGTAAAAATGTTGGTAAATCTTTCCATCGGGCACCGGTCCTTAATACCCAAAGGATTCCTTCGAGGCACTCGCGGGGAGCCACTCTGGGCCGCCCTCCGGCTGCGTTTACCGGTGGTTCTGGAAACAGATCTTTGATCAGAAGCCATTGCTCGTCCGAGAGTTGTGGTTTTGGTTCCGTCCTGGACCCGGTAATGTTGCGACCTGTGGCAGGTCGTGACACGCGGGTCATGGTCATAATGAGACCTCCTTTCGAGGGAGGTACTCGTACAAATACTATACCAAACTGTTCACGTAGTTTTGGGTTTTGAAACTACCTCTAATAACATGAACAACTGATTGCGGTGGTGAAAACCGTTGCATGCAACTCGGGCAACTCAATGTCAAATTTGCTTCCCATTGGTTTTCAATTCGGTCATATATACGTGTCAAAGTTCGCAGGGGCATTCTTTGTTGAATACTGTTCTCTAAGCAAGGTAGCTTTTGGGAAGTTCTATCATAATCGTAACCTTCGATTTGCAAGAGTTCACTGTGGGATTGATCTCCTACTAAAACAATCCGGTTATCGATGTGACTCACTTCAAGGTGAGCGCTGAGATGATTCCAGGGATACCAACCAACAGATTTCTTAGAACTTACCTCAAAAAACTCAATTACATTGTCAAGTACCCCCACGTCGGAATCTCGCATGATTGGAAGAATCGGAAAGCTTTCAGATGACCAATCATCGGTATTGCCTAATCCGTTCACTCTTTCAGATTCCTTACAGTTATTTACATTCCATACGAGGACTTCATTAGCTGAATTGTCAGTATCAGTACCACTAGCAATGCGTAAGCAATCGTTAAAAAATGTAATTTGACGAACTGGATCAGAGTGGCCTTCAAAAAAGACGATTTCTTCATTTTTGTTGCGATGATACACATGAATTTTTCCAGAATCTAATCCAATTGCTAGTAGTGATCCATCCGGTGAAAAACTAAAGCTGGTAACAATGCCATGCATCTTCCACCGCATTAGTTCACTACTCTTTGCGACACTCCACAACAAAACGGTGTCAGCGGCACAGAACACAAGGTCTTGCCCATCGGGTGAAAATACAATACTATGAATTGGTCGCAAGCCAGACTCAAAAGAGCAAATGACTCGTCCAGTTTCCAATGTGTATATTTCAAATTTGCCATTGCCGTAAGCTACTGCAAGAGAACATCCGTCTGGATGAAATGCTAATCGTTGTGGTTCATTGCCTATCGACTTGAACGCGCCACCTTTAACATGGCTCAAAGTAAAAATCTCATCCACATGGGCTTCGTCTACACCAAAACAGTGTACCTGTTGTCCGAGAGCAACATCCCAGACGCGCGCAGTTCCATCGTCAGCAGATGATGCGATTTGTCGACCATCAGGAGAAATATCAACATCATTAGCGCATAATGTTCCTGGACCAAATGAGATGATGCACGTTATTGACGATGGGTCCCAGATGTGAAAGTAACTACCAATCATTTCACCGTGGCTTGTAGTTAAAATCCATTTTCCATCCGGTGAAAATCCTCGAAACTTAGACGGTGCCTTTTCATGCTCTACTTTGCCTTCCAAGTGTGAAATAGCACTACGCTGTTTTTCGTATACATTTTTGTATGCAGATTCAAAGAGCGTAGCTACTTCAGGAACATTCCGGATACGGGCGTTGCTATCTACTATTGAGCCGAAAGCAAGGCTTGTTGTGTTCGGTGAAAACGCCACACACTCACAGTTAAAATAATCACAGAAAGGTAGCATATTTAAGCATGCTTTGATCTCAGCGATAGATACTCCTTTAAGAGTTCCGATGGCAACTAGTTGATTGTCTGTAGAAAAAGTTGCGCAATTAACAATGAAATCAGTAGTCAATGCACAGAATCCGATCAGCTTTGCATTCCGAGTTTCAAATAATTGAATCTGCATTTCATCATTGTTCATTGCCACTGCTAGTTCTCCATCGGAAGATAGAGCTAGTACTTCTCCACCCACATTAATCTCAGGATCGATTGTTCGTGTTAAATCCTGGTCTTTCCAGGTGAGAATAGTTCCTGATGCGTCAGCAGTAATAAATTGTGATCCACTACCCCTGTAAGCGATGTAAAGTACTTTCGAGGAATGTCCCTTCAATATTTTGATAGGTTTCCCAGTCTTAATGTCCCATACCCGAACAGTTCTGTCTTCTGAACAACTAATGATACGTTTTCCGTCTGGCGAAAACGTGACCGCGGTTACAGCTTGATTGTGACCTTCAAAGCAGTTTTTTTGACACCCGTCAAAAAGATTCCATATTCGAATAGTCTTGTCACCAGAGGCACTGGCAATCAATTCTTCTACGGGTGAAATTGCCACATCATTAACAGTTGATTTATGGCCTAAGAGACACATAACCTCTTGGTCCGTTTTCGTTTCCCATATTCGGATGGAATTGTCTCCGTTGCTGCCTCCCGTTATAAAATGTTCATTTCTATTTTTGTTTGCAGGAAGAAATCCTACATAACTAACTCCGGGTCGGTGGCCAACTAGTACATTCGTGTCACAACTGAGGTTTATATCGTTTGAAGGAGTGAGAGACCGAAGCCAAACGGGTGTGCTACTCGACTTCTTTACTGAGCGCCATGTATGTAAGAGATGTGTTATTGAAGCCGATTCATTTTGAAAGTATCGGTTCCAAACACATTGGAATAATGTGTTTGGGTGCAATTTCAAGAACGTAGCGTCATTGCGAATACTTTCATCAACAATTTGAAGCAATTCGGATTGAGAGTTGTCTGTTGAAATGTTTCTACGCACGTCCACAATATCGTTCAATAAATCTGGCAGCAAATCAGCATCAATTTTGGCTACCAAAAAACGAAAATCGAGTAGTATTTCACATATTGTCAACCATGGACTTGAAAGAGATGATTGGTCATACGGAGCTTTGAATTCCTGAGCAGCCTGTATATATAGCCATGGCATTTCTGAAATGGCGTGATGATCATTTCGGCTCCACGGCTCCTTATTTTTCGGGTTGAGTTGACCATAGAAAAAACCTGCTAATAAAGTATGGAATCGTTGCCGAGTATTTCCTTTTAGAAAATCCCTTTCGATATATTCGGCAAACTGCCTGTGGTAGAATGACAGTACCTGCGCGCCGGGAGCGGTTCGTTCTGTGAGATAAGGTTCCAAATCAAACCGCAATCGCGACCAAACTGCTATTGGAATGCGTTTTGCGTTTTTGGGGAGTGAATGATAATCTCGTTTATGAAACCATTTGTAGTATTCTTTGTCTAGTTTCAACACGCCAACAATTTCATTCTCTGTCAAACCATATCTGGAGGCTGCGATGTACATCATCGAGTATTCCCACGTCTTGCCGTGATTTGTTGCTTCCCCGAGACGTGTGAATAAATTTTTTATCAACTCATCTATGCTCTCACCAATCGCTGGTTTACTATCGTAGGATCGCCACAATTTCGCTTCTTCAAACAACAGCTTGAGATAAAGCGGCTTCCGACACTCATCAGTTTTCAGCCTCTCTTCGATAGCTTTTCGCTGTTCTTTATTAACCTTACGTGGCGGTTTTAGTTGTGGCAACCATTTATCAAACAACAAATTGTTTGCCTTGGGATAGGATAGAATGCCGAGTTTAATAAAGTTAGGGTGGCCTTCTACTGTGATACCGTCATGTAGCAAACGTGATTTTAAATGTTCAAATGATTCACCGCCTGGTTGATTTTTCCGATCTGAAAGGCAAGTAACTATCAGCCTCACGTTCTCAGGCAGCGGTATGTGACGCAGCCAGAAGAGATGCCTGCCGTTGTCGCTCTCTGCGAGTTGATCCAGTGCATCGAGAACAATCACCAATGGCTGCGGTAGGTCTTTAGCGGCATCGAGATGCAGTTCGAATTCATCCACTAAGCTGTTTAGTGTATCGGGAAGTCCCTGTTCAAGCGGGTTTGATTGTCGTAGTTCCTGGCAGATTGAATGGAGCAAATTTCGGACGTCGGATGATTGGGAAGTAGCAGCGATGAAGCGTGTAATTGGTTTGGTACCAGTTCGCTGTTGAATCTCTGAATCCGCTTTGCCCATCAATGCTGTCTTGCCGTTTCCGGAATCTCCATATATGACAAGCGGTAGGCGTTCGTTACCGTTCGTGAATGCTCCTACTCCAGCGACATATTGTTGAACGATTTCAAGTTCCGATTCACGACCTACAAAAGATTCTTCAGGTGCCCGTTCTGTTCCAAATGTTTTGTGTTTCTGCTGCTCGATTTCAAGCTTACTCTGCGTTCCCCAAGTGCTGATTTGTTGTTCGATTATCTCCTTGAGACGGTTTTCTATATCGCTACAAAATTCTTCAAGATGATCTTCTCCAACAGTGAGGATTGGATTTCCTTTTCCATCGTTGATTTTGTGTAGTTTGACTTGTACTGATTCAATGGGTTTTTGAGAACTCTCAAGTCTCTGCAGGCAATCATTGATCGCGGTCTGAAGTTGTTCCTGGGCTTGTCGTGCTTTTGTGTCGATCTTCCCATTTTCATCAAAGTCTATAAAATCTCGAACACTTGGATCATCTAAATATTCATCAAGATTCTCAATATTTCGAAACCATGCGACGACATGCTCAGCTGCATCGGGAACTTGAAACGCACCGTGCCAGATTTCCTGTTCGGTTGCAGAGCCTTGAAACCGTAAGATTTGCGGAGTTTGAACTCCGTCATTTTCGAGCTTCTTAAGAAGTTCAATCCAGTTAGTGGGAAATCGAGTTGCTAATTCATCCTTTGACCACGCTCGATTGATGATTTTCCATAAAACATTTTGCACGGGGAACCAGTTATTGTCCTCTTTGAATTCATCCTGCCGAGGTTGCAAGATGTGGACTGGCGGGATTGTATTGCGGTCTTTTCTATACCAATGCTTGAGAATCTTTTTCGCAGGTTGATCGCCTATTCCCTGAATATGGCGAGCAGCTTTTCGGAGTTGTAGATATTCCAACCCCTGAATCACTTCTGGCAATGGTCGCCAGCCATAACGATTTCCTGATAGAATCAAAAAGTTCGGTCGCGGAGATATTTGCTGTGAACGACGCAATTCTTCAAAGCAAATTCGCATCGTCCGGTGATCTAGCCCTGCTTCTTTCGAAACTCCCCATCGCAAATCGATTGCCTGAAACTGAAACCCCTTGCTCGCACAGTATTCTTCGAGATTTGGAAAAACATGCTTAGAAAGAGCGTTTCGTTCCAGTTTCAAATCATTAAACGTCGAACTCACAAACACCCGAATAACAGGCATGAGGCGTTTTGTAGTCATGTGTGATTCGATTTGATCAAAAAAAAGATGTTGATAGTAAGACCTTGTGTCTGTCCACTATACCACTGTGCGAGCGATCACAAAAGGAACAGGGAAAAATTGGAATAACCGAACAGACCTTTTACCGCTGGAAGTATAAATACGCCGGTATGGGCGTCGCAGAAGTCCGCAGACTGAAGCAGTTGGAAGAGGAAAACCGGAAGCTCAAACAACTGGTGGCTGATCTGAGACTGGACAAGAGCATGCTTCAGGACGTTCTCAAAAATAATCTGTGAGGCCCGCTCGTCGTCGTACTCTGGTGCAGGAACTGAAGGTTTGCTACGAAGTCAGTGAGCGGCGTGCCTGGCAGGTGCTCGGCTTTCCGCAAGCCAGTCACCGTTACCAGAGTGTTCTTGATGAACGGGCCGAACTGCAGATGCGACTGCGTGAACTGGCAACCATTCGTGTGCGCTATGGCTATCGGCGGCTGCATATCCCGTATGGTCAAAATATTCAGGCGCGCGTTTAGCTCTTTAACGATTTGGCTTTCTACTCGGTTTGTATTGGTTTGCTTGATATACTTAAGATTCTGATCACAAACAATTAAACATTCGAGCTGTTGCGTTGAATTGAAGTCTTATTCAGCATCAGTATTCTTAATGATTCCCCCCACTAATCCCCCCACAAATGCGCATTCTTCACGCTAAAACAAAGACTGATTAAAGGGATGTCGAAGTAAATGGCCCTGAAAAACAGGACTTTGTGAAACGTTATCAAAGCCTGGTTCTATCGGTCGTGCTCTTCGGAACCGGGGGTTGGGGGTTCGAATCCCTCCGGGTGTACTTTTTTAATTCTATTTGAATTACCAAACACATCACGAACAGGCCTTCATCACTCAGATGGAGGCCTGTTTTGTCGTTCAGGGATGCCACAGTGCTTTCCCGCGGTAAATAGTGCCGATGGGGTAACGCTTGCTCGGCACCGAGGACGTTTCCATTATCTCAGTCATTCGCTTAACAACTTGCGGATGGTCCCCCGAGATGTCATTAGTCTCGCTGAGATCGTGATCCAGGTTATAGAGAGCGATTTTGCCGTCCCGCCCGTGTCGAATTCCCTTCCAGTTTTTCCAGCGAACCGCCTGATCGTAGCGAGCGCGGCAGTGGCCGTAATCCCAATACAGAAACTCATGCCCGTGTTTGAGCGATTCCCCCTTGAGCGCTGGAACCACGGAGATTCCATCCAGATCAGCTGGTGCCTGTACTCCTGCCAGCTCAGCAAATGTCGGCAGCATGTCTTGAAAAGCGATGATCTCGCGGCTCACTTTGCCTGCGGGAATGGTGCCGGGCCAACGGGCGATAAAAGGCACACGGATGCCACCTTCCGTGAGATCCCGTTTGAACCCCCGCAACGCTCCGTTCGTCTGGAAGCGTTTGGGGACGCCTCGATGGCCTCCATTGTCGCTGGTAAAGATGATCAATGTCTGCTGGCGTAATTGAAGATCATCTACCAGACGCATGATCCGCCCCACATCCCGGTCCAGCCTGTGGACCATCGCTGCATATTTTTTCGATTTGGCATCCCAGTCCCGATTTGAATAAGGAGCCGTGGATGGCACTGCCAGACCGTGTGGGTCTTCCTCTTTGGCTGAAAAGTGGGGCAAAGTATAGGCCGCATACAGGAAAAAGGGTTGTGCAGCCGAATCACGAATGAACTTCAGAGCGCGATCAGTCAGCAGATCGTGGCTGTATTGCTGTCGCGACTGGCTGTTCCCCTTCAGTTCCAGGCGTCCTTCATTATCATCCAGATACTCGGTGAAGTAGTAATGGGCGTGATCCTGATTCAAATAGCCGAACCACATATCGAACCCCTGATTCGTGGCCCTTCCAGTGGTTCCGGCATCACCCAGAGACCATTTTCCCACCCCACCACAACGATAACCGGCCTGCTTTAAGACCTCGGCAATGGTGACGTCATCCTCCTGCAGATAGCTCGGGTAATGGGGCACATTATCACGTGCCGGGGAGTGCCCGTTGTGGAGCCCGGTCAACAACACGGCCCGTGAAGCCGTACAGACAGTGCTGCCAGCATAGGCTTGTGTAAATCGAACTCCCTCAGCCGCCAACCGATCGATATTGGGTGTCTTGATCAGCTTCTGCCCGTAGCATCCCAGATCTCCATACCCCAGATCATCTGCCATGACGTAGATGATATTCGGGCGACGCATTGCCTCGGCCCGAGCGACACCAGGTATGCAAACCAGAAAGCTACTCAGCCAGAAAACTCCGGCCACCAGAATCAGAGGCTGTAAGCAGGTATTATTTGTTGAACGGTTTCGCGCTTGTATCAACATCTTCTTCCCATTCTTTCAAGGCATGACTCAGTTTCTTGACAATATCAGGGTGCTCTGACGCCAGGTTCTGCTGTTCCCCGAGATCGGTTTTCAGATCGTAAAGTTCGCTTCCACCATTTTTGCTACACAGCTTCCAGTGACCGCTACGCACAGCACGGTTGTCTCCCATCCGCCAGTATAAGTTGCGGCTGCCCAAAGTATGCCCCGGCTGCCAGAGTGACGACAGATCCAATCCGTCTGTCTGGAAGTCAGCCCTTTGTATCCCCGCCGCCAGAGCCAGTGTCGGCAACAGATCGACTGAATGCGCGGTCTGGTGGGTCACTCCGGCTGTGATGGTCCCCGGCCATGTTATCAACAGCGGGACACGGTGACCTCCTTCGTACAGCGTCCCCTTCTGGCCACGCAGGCGACCATTGCTGGAGATCTTCTGATATTTCTTTCCATAATTGAGGTAGCCGCCATTATCAGAGGTGAAAATCACAATGGTGTTTTTCTCCAGTTGCATCCTTCGAACTGCTGCCAGAATGTCTCCCACACTCTGATCCAGAGATTCAATCATCGCAGTGGTGTGAGGCCTGACGTTGCCGGGATCAGGAATGATCCCCCATTTATCAGCGTGATACGATTTCCCTGCCACCCGGTGAGGTGGGTCCTCCGGTCCCTGCCAGGGGAAGTGAATCGCCAGATGAGGAACGTAGAGAAAGAATGGTTGCCCGCGGTTGGCTTCCATAAATTCCAGACTGTATTTCGTTAACAGATCGGCCGTGTAACCTTCCTCCATCTTGATCGCATTGTTTTTCCACCAGTCCCGATTGCCAGAGCGATCAATGTGCGTGTGATGGTCCCCGTCTCCCGAGGCCAGGCCGCGAAATACGTCAAACCCCTGACTGGTAGGGAGCCAGGGAGGCTGGTAGCCCAAATGCCACTTTCCAAAACAGGCGGTGGCATATCCCTGCTGTTTCAGCAGTTCGGCTATGGTGACCGCTTGCAGAGGGAGTCCTGTCTCTCGATCATGCTTCCCCGACAAAGCCCCTTCTAGGTGCCGCCCGAACCGCTGCTGATACTGGCCCGTGAGCATGGCAGCCCTCGTGGGCGTACACATGGCTCCCGCGGAATGAAAATCGGTGAACTTCAATCCTCCGGCAGCCAGCCGATCAATGTGGGGAGTCCGGACGAGTGAGTTGCCGTAACAACCGAGGTCGCCATACCCCAGATCGTCCGCCACAATCAGGATGATATTGGGGGGTTGTTGCTCAGCGGCTACGGCAGATGAAAACGCGCACAAACAGGAACCGATCGTCAGCAGAGACAACAGCAGGTGTGACATGAATACTTTTTTCATTTTAAGACTTCGAATTGACTGGGAGACAAACGATATCCGCTGTTCCATTCTCACTGTGATACTTTCAGGTCATCAATCCAGACCTCGGCATCGGTGTCGGCCTGGCTGATGAATCCGATCCAGTCGAGGGTCCGCCACTCAGGATGAATACAGGGTAGATTCTTGAAACGCCGTGGTTTCTCTCCCGGTAGAGTAACCAGCAGATCCCACTTACCGGCCTGCTCTCCCAGGGGAGCGACGATTTCCAGTTGCACCCATTGGTCGGTCGGGAGATCCAAAAGAATCTGACGGTTTGCCGCCCTGAGCTTTCCTTTTTCAATCCAGATGGTGGGACCGATCCGGTAGGGACTGGAATGGTCGCGCCACTCATGTTGGAAGACGGCCCCGGGCCCCAGCTTCAGTGCAAAGGCACAACGACCGGTCCCAGTGGAATACTTTGGCCCAACAGTGACCATCGGGTAATAACGTCGCTTCTGCCCCGGAAAGTCTTTGAGCCGCAGAGCGTGTGTCCCCGAAGGAGCATCTTTGATTTGCACAATCTCGACACCCCCGCGTTTTTCATCCTGTCCTACCGAAGTGCCCGGAGGCATGCCTCCTTCTTCAAAGTCTTCGACAAAAGCCAGAGCAGGTGTAGGCGGAGGATCTTTCATTTCCGGAAATTTCAGCGATCTGGCTTTGGCCACCCAGGCGGGATCACCATAGAGGCCCGCCTGCTCATAGTCGAACGGCTTGAATCCGATTTTGAACGCAGGCGAGTTTTTCGCCAGATGAAAATTATCGTGTGCCGGATCAATGAACTGCGGATTGGCAATAATCGAATCTCGATCTTTCCCGATAGCCTGCCATTCTGCAAAGGTCTTCCCCTGGAAATCGATCGGTTTGCCATCGGTGCGCCAGTAAAGATTGTGATCTACTTTCACGTTTTTATCAGACCAGTTTCCATGAAACAGTTCTCCCGAATCAAAGACAACCAGATTGTGTTCGAATGTGAATGAGAGATGCTCCTCCACCCGACTGCGTTTCACCTGGTACTCGCGTGAGAAAGCGAAAATATTGTTCCGGATCATGTTCTCCCGGCCGTAATGCTGGTGATATCCCCCCGATCGGGTGCGATAAACAAGGTTGTTCTCCATCACAATATTCGAACTACCCTCGTCGTTATAGAGCCCCCATCCACCATAGCTCCACGAGAGAATATCGTGAATCACATTGTGACTGACAGTAGTTCCTTTAGACGGGCCAAGGGTATAAACGCCCCCCATATCACTCAGCCAGCCCCAGCCGAGATGATGGATGTGATTAAACTCAACCCGATTACGCACAGCCAGACTCTGACTGTAACCCCAGCGCCAGCCAACGGAAATCCCCGTATAAAAGAAGTCGGCAATTTCATTATGAGTCACGGTGTTGTCACCAGACTGACCGATCCAGACACCAACCGCACAAGGGAAAAGTCGACCGCCGTGCCGAATGAGATTGTTATCGGCTTTAATCTTCAAAGTCCGTTCCGCTTCATTTGCAGCAATCCGTGTCTCCCCAATCCGCACACCGCCTGCTCCCAGGTCGTACAGATCAGAGTGGATTACACTGCACTCGCGACACCCTTTCCGAAACCAGAGTCCATAGGTGGCAACGTGCCCGATTTCGCAATTCTCGAATTGGATGGAACGCCCTCCATCGACCATGACAGCGGCCTCGATGGGTGAAGCCGCCTGGGAGGGTTCAAACCCTTGCGGAGGTGTCCGCCAGTCGGTATAGCGAAACGCGAGTCCACGGAAAGTGAGATGTTCCACGAACTGACCGGCTGCGGGATCGCCCTGCAGAACAAGCAGTGTTTCCGCAACCGGGGCATATACTTCAGCATTAGCTGGAGTCTCACCCGGACGTGGCAGGTAGTAAAGCTTTCCTTCAGGTGCCAGATACCATTCCCCCGGTGTATCGAGGGCGGCCCGGTAATTCTCCAGAAAATAGGCCGTATTCCGTGTTAGAGGATTCCAGCTTTTCATCTTTCTGCCCGAGGTGAGGAGTTTGCCCCCTTTAACGTCGAACCCGTCGAGAAACTTTCGAGTATTGTCCCACTTGTGAAAGAACAGCGCCTGGATGCCAGCACGTTCCGATTCCGGGACCAGCTTCAGTGACTCCAGATCCGCGGGATCGGCGTAGAGCGTCTGCCGGGCGATTTTCTTTGGTTTAGGGGCATCTGTCGTCCCCATCTTCTCCCGGCTGTTACGCAGATAGAAAAAGAACTCATCCGGTTCCCGGGCCCGTACGGCCCGTTTCCCATTCACCCAGAGCTGCTCGAATTTCCAGCTGGGATCTACAGTTACAGTCCAGATTCCATCCGTTTCCACTTTGAAACCGGTAATCGGTTTCCCCCCAGATATCACAGGACGACTGCCGGGAGCTGCCTCGTAGGAAATTGGTGCTCCCTGCTTCCCCGAATCCTGGCTGGTGAAGACCAGCGGCTCTGTGATGGGATAAACGCCCTCTTGAATCAGGACCTTCACCGCTTCCTTCGGCTGACGTTTCCGGATTTCATCACGGGCTGCCGCAATAGATTTGATCGGCCCTTCAGGAGAAACCTCGATGACGAATTCCGCGCGGGCATCGGCAGTTATCAGAGAAACAATAGCCAAAAATAAGGCCAACAGGCATACGTTGAATAACTTCATTACTTTTCCATCTGATGCTTTCTGAGCGCCAACATCAGTTCTAAATTCACAAGTCTGATTGATTAACGTGTCTGACCTGCCAACTCTCTCACGCAGATCAACTTTTGATATTTTAACAGACGTGAGATTGATTTGACATTCACACCATCCCGGGTTGAATCCGATGCCGACAAAATGAAATATTTTTGAAGTTTCTTTTCTTATTGAAAGCACACGACGACTGTTTACCTAAAGTCTTCAGGACACAGTCACTTTGGGTGTGTCCTTCTCTCCCCACACCCCTTGCCTGATCGTGTTGCTCCTTCTGCGATGGGAGACCGACCTACCAGATCATGTTGACACGCCGGTTCTCACTGGTAGCATATCACTAATTAATTAGTGAGGGCAACATGCCGCGACCTTCATCCAAACAACTAACCGAGCTGGAACTGGAAATCATCAAGATTCTCTGGCGGGACGGTCCGTCCACCGTCCGTCATGTGCGAGAACAGCTGGAGCCGTTTCGCAAGCTGGCTCATAACTCCGTGATGACCATGATGGGTATCATGACGGACAAGAACTACCTCAAACGCGAGCCACTCCCCAAAGGCCCCGGCTATCTCTATACAGCCCGCATCCGCCGCGATTCCACCCTGAAAAACATGCTGGTCGATGTCGTCGACCGTGCCTTTTCCGGGTCATCCATGGATGCCATCCTCAAACTGCTCGACACGTCTGACCTCGACGCTGAGGAATTAAAACAACTCCGACAGAAAGTGGATCATATTGCAAAGGAACGGGAATCATGATCGATCACAGCCTGGCACTGCGTCTCACTTTCACCCTGGCTCACTCACTCTGGATCAGTTCTATTCTCGCGATTTCCGTCTGGCTCCTGTGCCGGTTTGTGATTCGCTCGGCAGGCTTCCGTTATCACCTCTGGCTCTGCGCTCTGGCAGGATCAATTGCGGCACTGCCAGTCACATTTCTGGTACTGCCTGGCAAGATTGTTCCCCATTCTCCTGCTTCAGCCAACGTTCTTTCTCAGTCGCCAGAAACTATCACTGAGTTGCCAGCAGCCCCCATCGGGCAGCCAGTCTCCCAGGACTCTCTCCCTGCCCCGGCATCACAGCAGTCGCCTACTCCGTCAGTCCAGGAGATAGCACAGCACGCGTCTCATTCCCCTGCCAGTGCAATGATCTACTGGCCGGAATGTCTGGTGGCCTGCTGGATCCTGGGAATGCTGCTGATGAGCGTGCGTCTGATCCGTTCTCTGAATCAGGGGCGACTGTTAAAGTATCACTCCCAGTTGATTGAAGATACAGAACTGCAGGCCCTCTTTCAGAGATGTTTGCAACGTCTACAGTTGACTCATAATATTATCCTGGCTCGCTCGGAACGACTCTCCGTCCCGGTGCTGATCGGCTTTCTACGTCCGATGATTCTCCTGCCCCTCTCCACGACCAGCGGTTTATCGCCACAACAACTGGAAGCCCTGCTGCTGCACGAATTGATGCATCTCAAACGCCTGGATCCCTGGGTCAACCATCTGCAGCTGATTGTGGAATCCATCTGTTTTTATAATCCTGCCGTCTGGGTCATCTCCCGCAATTTACGTTCAGAACGGGAATATTGCTGTGACGATGCCGTGCTAAAGCTGGGTACGGTGGACGCAGTCGATTATGCAGACACCCTGTTACTCATTGCAGAGCGGGCTACTCGGGACGAACCGGTTCCAGCGACCTTACTGGGAGTTGCCCTCAAGCGGATTTCGCAGCTGGGCAATCGGATTGATCGGATTCTTACCCCGAACCAGTCCCCCCGCTCACTTTTGCCGGCTCAACCACTGTTAGCTCTGTTGATCTTACTGGCTTTGATTACCGGCATTGTCACGCATGGTGTTCAAGCCTCAGCTGAACCGCAAGCTGCTACTCAAGAGGAACGAGAAGAAAGTAAAGAGAGTGAGCAACAACGCTACCTGAAGATGCTGCAAGACTCCGATCCGTATGTACGAGTCACGGCATTAAATGCGCTAGGCGAAACTGTGGATGCCTCGCTGGTGCCAATCATCGTTCCCTTACTTCAGGATTCGAACTCTGATATTCGCATGGGAGCTGCCCGATTCCTGGGAGACGTCAAAGATCCAGACACAATCAGCCCCCTGATCGCGGCACTTCAAAAAACGCAAGATCCCAATGAAATCATTGTTCTGATACGTGCGCTCTCAAACATCAATGATCCCCGGGCAATTGAGCCCATTGTGAAAGTCCTGCAACAAGTTCCCATCGGGAATTCGTACTCTCTCCGCCCGCTGAAAGAGTTTAACGACCCACGGATCAATGAATTGTTACTGAAGAGGGTCGGAAAAAATGAAATATCCGACTTTAACCTGGTATATTTACTCATTGAGATGGACGAACGACGGCTCATTCCCCCCCTCCTCAGTCAGCTCAACGAAACGGATATCCGACGTGAGGCAACTATCGCAGCCTTAGGCCGCTTTCATGCCGAAGAAGCTGTCATTCCAATCATCAAGAATCTCGACTCCGAATCAGAGCGGGTACGCCACGCGGCGATCAAGGCGTTGGCAAACATCAATGACAAGCGGGCCGTCGAACCTTTACTGGCTCTCATCCAGCGTGAAAAGGATCCTCGAAATCTCCGGGAGCTGTGTACAACTCTGAGTCAATTGGGTGATCCACGCGCGATGCCTGCACTGGAAAAATTGACCAGTCACGAAGATCGCTGGCTTAAAAACACGGCTTTAGAATCCCTGTCCGATCTGAAACTGAGAACAGATCTTGCCTCCTCTCAGTCAGATACTGCAGAAAAAATGAAAATCATCCGAGCTGCCCTGCGGCAGAAAGACGAACATCAGGTGCTGGCTGCCTTACGCTATTTGTCACATCAGAAAGGGGAGCAAAAAATCGAGTTACTGAAACCACTCCTGCAACATGACAATAAGAAAGTTCAAGCCAGGGCCATCAACATCCTGCTTCGTGATCAGAGAACTGCTGCGACCGAAGCGCTGCTGCCTCTTCTGGAGGGAGCTGAGCCCTCACGTACCGTCGCCCTGGCGCTGGCCGAACGCGAAGACCGACGAGCCCTCCCCGTGTTGTTGAAAATGGCACACGATCAAAACCAGTACACCCGTCGTGCCGCCGCGGAACATCTTTATCATTATGGCCAGGAAACAATTCCGGTTTTATGTGAGCTGCTGAAATCAGACGATCAACATACACGCCGCGCCGCCCTCTCTTCACTCGTCCGAATTGCGGATGAACGCGCGCTGGAGCCATTGCTGGCGTACGCCGAAACGGAAACCAAAGATTCTGCCCGCAATCGCGTGCTCAATACCCTGGGGAGAATAAACCATCCACGGTCCATCACTTACCTGAAATCGCAACTGATGACTCCAAGTCAGTATCCTTCCTATATCGCTGCCCAGAGCCTGACTAAACTGGGCTGGAAACCGGAAACCAGGGAAGAACGGATCCGCTATCTGATTGCTACCGGCCAGTCAGATGACAAGGCTGTCCCTCGAACGAAATCTGTGCATGGTACCGAAGTCGGTAAATTTGAATTGAATGTCCCGATTCAGACCCACATGACCGCTGAGACTCCGGAATATGGTGAAACGGTTTTTCTTTCCTCGATCGAATTCCGGGATTCAGACGGAACTTTAACCGCAAAACTCCATGGCGGAATTAACAGCTGGCCGGCAGCCACTTTCCGCCTGACTCTGCGTCTGTTCGATCAGTCCGGAAAGCAGATTTCCAAAGCACAGCAGGACATTAAGACTCCCGGGTTTATCATTTCTGTCGTAATGCGTTCCAAATTACCTGAAACTCAGCTCGACCTGGGCCAGGTTGATCTGAAACAGGTCGAACACTTCGAGATGACCTTGCAGAAAGTCCCCCGCGCGTACTCAGAGAACCTCTCACTTTCATCGCCGGTAGAAACGGATTTTGCTCCTCAACATCAGAAGCCTCTGGCACTGACTGCCCAATGGGGACCTCAAACTGTCCTCAAAACGGAATCCCTTACACTGCAACCAGTAGAAACTTCCCCCAAAGACCGACACATCACTTACAATGTCGGGATCAATGTCCTGAATTCAGGTGGTTTGAATGCGGACTGGCGTTTCTGGATTGTAGCCCTGAATGATGATCATCAAATCATTGGTCGTGGCAGTCAGACTTTGAAATCTGCTGCGACAGTCAAACAGGATAAGACTCCCGAGATTATTTCTGTTCCTCTGCAAATCTGGAACAAGACATCTTCGATCAAACAGATCAGAGTTGGGCTTGAACTGACCAAAGTGAATACAGGCATCAAAAATAATCGAATCACTGAAGTCGCAGAACAGGTAGTCCCCGAGTCTGCGGAACCCCTGATTCTGGACGATGGCACTGCTGAAACATATCGCAGTCTTGCGGCATCGGGTCATGCCGTCCGTTATCACAGACCGGACGAAAAACAATATCTGGAAGCGATTCGGATCTTCGCCTCGCGCTACGGAACCCCTACCGCGCCCCAGGCAGATTTTCGGCTTTATGTACTTGATGAAAATCAGAAAATCATTACGGATTTAAAGTTCCCTTATGCATTAATCCCTCGTGGTGATCTCAAATGGCATACGCTGCGAACCCCGTCCATCGAAGTACCAGACCAGTTTTATATCGCACTGGCATTCAACCCACATCGAACCAAAGGAATCTATATTGGTCGGGATGACAACGCGAAAAAAACAGACTCTTTCATCGGCTTGCCAGGTGACGGATTGACTGCGCTCAAACCCAACCAGAACTGGATGGTTCGCCCCTGTCTTTCCCCTCAACCGACCGAGCAACTGGGCTTACGAAAACTGGCAGATCGTGTCAGGACAGACACGATCGATCCTTTTGCCGGTTGTATTGAAGTCCGAAATTTTGTGAGAGAGTCGCAAGGGCAACAGAGTTATGGTGGCGCAGGACCGGCAATGGTAATCAATGTCAAAGACCTGATTCCAGCAGAGATTCCAATCAAACAGTTAAGGCTCAAAGGAATTCAGCTCTATTCAAGTCGTTACGGTTCCGGATACGAACCAGAGACAACCGGTCTGGATTTACAGATAGTAGACCAGAAAGCAGCCGCGAGTTGGTCACATTCTTTTTCTTATGACCAATTTGGTTATCGCCCTAAATGGGTCAACCTTGTAATCCCGGACCCGCCGCCGATTGCCGATTATCTTGAACAGGGAAAATTGACACTGGGACTGGATCCTCATGCCACTCAGTATAAAGGAGTCTACTTTCACTATGCGAAAGTTGCGGAGAGTGAACCTCCTGCCCAGGGATTCGTTCCAGGAAAACGATTCTTCGATGTACCAGGACGCCAATGGGCAATTCGAGTTTTTCTGACAAAACAGAAGTAGTCAACTTTGCGCCAGTCAAACTCAGGGATGCGATCTGTATCGGAATTTAACACCAGCATTTTCAGGTCAAAGTCGCCTGATGCATATCCTGATCCTGTTCTCCCTGGCTCAGAATACGATACAGCGTTCTACGATGCATCCTGAGTGTTTTGGCAGCTGTGGTTTTATTTCCACCACACAGCTTAACCACTTCATTGATCATGTGACGTTCCATTGATTTAAAGTCACCTGTGATGGGAACAGAAATTGTCTCAGCTTTCCCGACTGCAGGACTTTGAGGAGTCTTTTTCAACTGTTTTGTGACCCCCAGACAGTCATTAAGGAGAATGATCCGGAAAATCACCGCCGCCAGTTCATGAACATTTCCCGGCCACTCATAGTTAATCAAGGTCTCCCATTCTGCTTCATTGATTCGATCCTGGCTGTCTTTATTCTTAAAGTTCCAGACATTCCCCAACTGCTCCAGAAAATGAATTCCCAATGGTTTGATCGCCTCTCTGCGTTCCCGGAGTGGAGGCACCTTAATGGGCATCAGACTCAAATAGTCGAATAAACCTCGATGAAAACGTCCTTTCTTGACTTCAGCATCCAGATCGTGACTCGTCGTAGCAGCAATCAATCGGAACGGATATTCGTAAATCACCGGGCAAGAATGGCCCCCCATTGCATTTTCTCCCAAAAACTCCAGCAACTGTTTTTGATCACCCATCGACAGTTGTTCGACGTCTTCCAGAAATATGGTTCCCTTTCCGGTTTTACCGGATGAAACCTGTTCCGCATTTTGAACCAGTGTCTGAGAGACTGAATCATAAAACTGCCGACCGCTGGTCTGCGTCGAACAGTTGATGTAAGTAAAGGGAGCTTTGAATGTGGCATTAGTTAGATGAATATGTCTGGCTAATGCTTTCTTTCCAACTCCAATTTCTCCCTGGAGTAGAAAAGGTATATCCAAATGAGAGACCTTATTCATCAGTGACAAAATCTCCCTCATGGCAGCGCTGACCGCGAGAAATTTCGAATCCGCCTGTTGAAACAGATCATTCTTAACGGGTGGATCACTCTCTCTGCTTGCCATCAGTTTTTTTACCTCAGCCCTGCTGATGGCACGACGTAGAGAAGTAATAATTTTTTCCCGATTAAAGGGTTTTTTGACATAATCACTGACTCCCAGATGCATTGCTTCAATGGCAGACTCCAGAGAGGGATCTCCTGTAACGACGACCGAAACGAGGTCATCGTGAATCTGAAGTGCTTCCCGGATCACACTGATTCCATTGCCGTCAGGCAGATGGATGTCCGCGAAAATAACATCGACGTGATTGCTCCTGAGGATTTCGAGCCCCTCTTTCACATTCGATGCGACAAGCACCCGCTTGGTTTCCGGAGTAATAAATCTTGTGATCAGTCTACTGATGAGCAGATCATCTTCAAGAACCAGAATCGTTTCTGGACTTTGCATGGACAGGCCCTCCTGCAAATAATTTTGCGATGAGGGAAATCTACGGCTGATGAGGTCTTGATCTCAAGCGTGGAAATAATATTCGAAAGATAGATCTTCTTGAGTTACCACCATCGAATAATATTCCTGTCAACGATGATCATATCCGATCTTCTTTTAGCCAGACACCAACATCCCGGACACAGACGTACAAGGACCTCACTCTGAGCAAATCTCCCCTTTCAACACGAATAACAATCACTTCACTTTAAATAATGCAGTTAATTGTTACTTAATCGATTACTCTGAGAGCGTTTCAATTACTGTCGGTCTTCTATCAGGAAGAATCTGACAAGGATACTGGTACCCGATCGAATTATTCACTGACTTCAGGATTTGACCAGAAGTAATATCGATAACTCATTGATAAAACACCTCGCGCCTTATCTTCGCTCTCCTGTCTAATGAGACAGAACGCAGTTCAAACGAACTCTTCAAAATGTAATCACAAACCGAACACAACAGGCGGGAAGATGGAGAACCTGCGTGTACAGAAGAAACAGCATAGTTTAAAACGGGAGCGTCGGCAGCGTGCATGGCGGCAGCCAGCCGACGTCCCTGGAACTACGTTGATTCCCCTCCCGGTAGTCACAACGTAGTTGTTAACGTATAAATTTTGCGAGAATAACCCGAAACTGGTCATTTGCAGTTAAAAATCTGAAAATTCAAATTCTCTGTCTCAGGGAGCAGGAAATTGTAAATACAAAGGTTTTCCACCTGTGATTGCGGCGCCCGGTAAACACAGCCTGAGGTGCCTGGCACTTTTGACCGGTCTGGCAAAGATGATAAGATCTTCAACCGACTGCCCGGGATAGAGATTGGCATAGTTTAACTGTCCCACTACTCCGACCGTTCCTGATATATAAATGGGATAATTGTTTCCATATTCATCCTGTAAAAGATCCTCGGCTGTGTGATACAGGCCCAGAGATAAATAGCTATGTTTTTTCACCTTACTTCGATTAAGAATCGAAATCTTGAGATTGAGAAATTCTTCGGTAGATTGAAATTGAATGTCATCAAGCGTCGCGTAATTTATGGGGCCCACCTCTGCCCGTAAGATTTTTACCGTCGCATCACCTGCACTGGCCTCTGTCCCCGCCTCTGCCCATTCATTTCGGCTTGTTTCCCGCGGCATTTTTTGACCATTATTAGTTAGTTCTTTTGAGCCAGAAATCCCAATTGTGGAATGACTGATTACGGTTATGGCCAGCAAACCTGCAATGACGAGCCCCCAGACAATATCTCCTGTAATTCTAAATAACCTGCTATAGCAGGAGGTTTTCATCTTCATGACCACAGACTCTTCCCATGGATCGTACCAGATATTTTTCTAAACGTTCCCTCTCCGAGATAATCCCCTCCTGGAAATATTGATCATCAATTGCAGGCTAACAACTGGCGGACAGCCAGGACACAGAACGCTCTTTCCGAAGTGAAATTGACTGGAACTCTGTTTGAGCGGCAGGACTGTTCTGCGATGCAAGAACGAACTCGGTATTGCGATACTGTGAAGTGACTGACAGATGAGTGGACTGAGTCCCCCCACTGCTTCCCCCGTTCCCAGGAAGCGGAACATGGACCATCTTAATTCCATCTTCCTGAGAACGGTGTAGCTCTAAGCAGCAATCTCGCACTGTCAGTTCTGTCACTGGGGAAATAGTAAAAATCTGTGCCACTGACAGAGATCTGGACAAGATAAGCTTGAGAAACCTGTCACCTGCACTTCTACCTGTTTTCCGGTCTCCGACAGTCTTCATCACAGACTCGCTCTATATTTGTAACGTGTTATCCCCTCAAGGGTAGCCTTTCCCTCCTGGTGAGAACACGACTGATTTGGGTGTTTGAAAGATGAAGCATTTCAACTTCATCATTCTGCTAGGAATCTATACAGTCTTTACGTTTCTGCTGAACCGACTACTCCACTCGACAATTTCGTAAGTTCATATCCTCACTGTTGTAGCACTCTGTATCGTCCCTCATAAATATGGAGATCAATGAATTGAAAAAGATTCTTGAAATCGAGTCCTGTCAGCACAATCGCGCGTTGATTCTGAGGCAATATGTCTCAGAGTTCTGTACCGTTCTCTGGCTTTAGCAAACTGCTCAGCTAGATAAACCAGGCGATGGAAAATATATTTTTGCATGCAGGGAGAGAATCAAAACAAAACCAGGAATACAGTTCCCGGACTCGTTGAAGACGACTGAAAAAGGCATCTGCATCAGCCATCATCAAGATCGATTCAAAAACAGAAATGGAATACCACACTCTTGAAAACAATCCACAGCGAGTCCTGTTTGTGACTGACGTTTCCCTTCAGCCACAGGGATGATGTATTGACTGCTGACAGAGCTTCCCCCAGGCTCCCTGATCAATCAGAACTGTGAATTACTCATCAATCTAAACAGCAAACACACCCGGTAGCTGGCTTTTTTCGGTCCTTTATGAAAGACTCAGTGGACTTGAAATCTTTTCGGTCATAGAAATTTTCTGATCATTCCGAGATGACAAGCTTAAGAAAAAACATTCGAACTCTCATGCCAGAGGACAGGTAGATCCAACTGAGACCAGCGATCATAAACACTTTCAGATCACACTGTTATCACTATTCATTCAATCTGAATTCCTTACCCAGTGCAGAATAAGTAAATGCACACTCTAACCACCAGGTGATACAAAACATTTTGTAAATTTGGTCAAAGTGGAAACTTTAGGGTTGCTATTTCTAATTTTCTCTGTTTACTAAGACCTGCAAACTCGACACACGACTGCTCTTGCTTGCATGGCCTTTGGGTTTGTTGCAGTCCGGATGCTATCGATACCAGGAGTGAAACGAAGGACGTATTCCTTTCTTTCAATAACAGTTCGATAGCGATGTCTCTCAAAACTTATTGATTGATTTTTCTTTCATTAAGGACATGACCGGATGTTGCTGACGAACAGGCTTAGCGCGCCGATTTCTCATCGGATAACGCGATTCCTCAACCGCTTAAACTCATGCGCCCTCTTTGTAATCCCCAAACACAGACACCCCATTCTCTGTGATTCTGTTTCAACGGGAGGAGGGGATTCACTCAAAATCCCTCATTCGGCTGAGTTCATGCTTTTTGCCCCCCCGACTTTCCTGCTGACTGTCGGCACTGCGCTAAGGACAGGCAATATCACACTCAGAACGAACGGTCCTGGCAGTACGTACGATGCCGACCTAGGAACCTCTGAATACACAAGATCTATCAGGATGCTCAACCCTGAACCAAACAGTAACCGACTGATACTCGACATACTTGGAGTAGTATTTAGTTACGTGCCCCTGTCGAACGGAGATTCGGTATCTGCAGAAGACGATTCAATGATCAACGCCGGCGTGAAGGTGCATTCCACGGGAGCCAGCGTGGCCCTGAGCGCCGGCGATGATCTTTTTCTTTCTGCGGGAATTGCGAGAGAGAAGAACGTCATGTTCAACAAATATCCCAGCAGCAGTTCATCATACCTCATCGAGAGTGGTGAGACTGCTTTCCCCTCATCTCCCCGGAGACACGCTGAATCTGGACATCAGCGGCCTGACCCAGCCAGCATACCTGATGCTGGAGATGTCTCCGGGGGGCTGGAGGAGGCTGCCTCTTCATGCTGGACTCACCGCAACTTGACAGCGATAGAAATCTGGAAGATACCACCGGCAACAGTATCTTCCAGATCATTGATAATCATGGCTTAACCAACCTCTTATTTGCCGGTTTTCTCACTCAAAATGAAAAGAACCAACAGTCATTATCTTCTGGTTTCAATAAATTTTCATACCAAACACAAGAATCCAGGCTAAACACTGTCATAGCCTGGACTCATTCTAAGGTGCCCTGCTTTACTCATGTAGAGAGTAATCATAGACCAAAGCACCTTTTCATTTTCTCTCCATAACTCAGGTAGGAGTCCCATTCAGAAGAAAGTCTGAAAGAGGTTCATCCAGTCCACCAGGTGACGCAATAAACCCAAAGGAAACCGCTCCTCCCGCCAGAATATCGTCGTTCCAGGAAGCGCCTCGAATGACGTAAGTATCGCCTATATGAGAAACAATCTCCGCGTTCCAGATATCTGTGATTTCGCCTGTAAAGGTGAACTCCAGAGTCCATCCTTCCAGAGTACTCTCACTCTCGTTGCGAATTTCAATTGCCCCCTGGAATCCACTTCCCCAGTCGTTGACGTTTGTAAAATCAACTTCCGCAGTGGGAGCCGGAGCATCATTATCCAGAATGTTTCCGGTTGCGATGGCCGAAGCTAAGGTAGCTCCCACAACCTGATCAAGCACGACCTGGAAGTCCTCACCCGATTCGATCAGCACATCGCCGATAACCAGGACAGTAATAGTCTTCTCAGTCTCGCCCGGCTGGAAAACCAGCTGACCACTGGTTGCCAGATAGTCCATCCCAGCTACCGCGGTTCCATCCTGAGTATGAAACTGCACTGTAACAGTTTCGGTCGTGGGTTGATCCAGAGAAACAGAGAAGACCGCCTGGGTAGAGCCGCTGTCCCCTTCAGTGACAGTCACCTCATTAATCGCCAGCTCTGGAACAATAGCGACATACTCTTCAACCATCACAGACACGGTCGTAGTGGTAACACTCCCCGACTCGGAAACCGTCGTATAAATAAAGCTGTCAGAACCAGAGAAGCCCGAATCCGGCGTATAGGTCAGCGTTCCATCTTGATGATCGACAACCTGACCATGTACCGGCTGAGTAAACGACTGCAACGTCATCCTTTCTCCTGCGGAAGCAGAAGGATTCACATAATTCCCGGACATGACCAGCATGCTCAGCATGGAAACGGAATCTGCATAGTAATTCGAATGCGTCGTTGCCACGCTGTCGAATACCGAGTTCAGCCAGGCCTGGTCTGCTGCATCCGAACCGGACATGGCTGACACACCGACTGCTGCCCTGAAAAACGGATCGCTCCAGCTGTTTAAGGGAGTCCCATCCAGCTGATATCCCCCCCGGATCAGTGAAGGATCGCCTCCGGAAGACTGCTGGAAAAATTCAGATAACATCTGAGCCTGTGCCTGCGAAACGGCATCGCCGCTCAGGACTGCATCTGTTCCCAATCGCCAGGGCACCCGTCCCGCATTGTACCAGTAGTATTGATCGTTGACCTCAAGAAATCCTGAAGGAGCAGGCGAAACATTTCCTGTTACCGGATCTACAATCACAAAATCTGGAACGAGCCCTGTCCCGGACTGCTGCTGCAGCTTCGTCATTACATCCTGCGTGGCGGCAAGCACCTCATCCCAGGCCCCGGTCTGCGTCGCTGCTTCAAAAGCTCGAAAATGGTCATACATGAAGTCGCTGGTACGCACAGACCATTGATTCCGCTGGCTGCCGTTGGGATCAACCCAGTCTCCCAGCATCGGGAGATGACTTTGTGGACCAATGGTTGATGCATACATGGCATTGATAATGGTAATCGCTTCCTGCAGATAATTAATCTCACCATCACTGCCCCATTGCGCGTCGGCCACCAGCAGGGCATAGGCAATATCGGCATCACCGTCGAAAGCACTGCTGTTTCCATAGGCATCAGGCTGTGCCCAGTCCATCAGATCCGGATTCCCCTCGCTGGGGTTGGCACGGGAATAGCGAAACAGGCCATCAAAAATGGTCTGGGCATCCGGGTCGTAGCCATCCATGTGCGCCAGAACCAGCATGCCATACCCCTGTGATTCAGACGTAGTGCGTCCCTGTGAATCCATCACCACCCGATAGCCATTTCCGCCAGGATCGATTCGCAGCCAGTCTGATTTCCACTGGTCATAGTAGTTACCCACAACCTGATCCAGTTGCTCCTGGCTATACTGGCTAGGTAGCAGCGTTCCGTCTACATATTGTTGAACGTGACTACCAAAATCCGGATCACCTGTGGAAGTTCCAATCGAAATCGTGACAGCCGTTTCGAAGGAAGTTGTCACCGATGTCTCATTTTGATTGGTCACAACATCATCGTTGGTAATCGTATTGGTCGCGGTAGCAGTCCCCGCATCCAGCACGGCCCCGACGGGACTGCTCAGAGTCACATAAAACTGCTCGTCCGCTTCCACCTGTGTATCGCCATAGATGCGTACCGAGATCGTTTTTGAAGTCTCCCCCACAGCAAATGAGACTTGACCGCTGGAAGCTTCATAGTCCTCTCCGGCAGTCGCAGTTCCGTTGGAGGTCTGATAATTAACTGTGACAGGCTGTGTTGCTGCCTCGGATAACGAGATCGTTACGATCGCCAGCGCGGAATTACTATCTCCCTCGGCGATCGTAGCACCACTAATACCCACTACAGGGGTCACCTCTTCTGGAGGCTCTATAACAGTGCCACCCAGAGCGACAGGATCCTGGTAATACTCCTGCACTTTGGTGATCCACCAGTAATCGTCAGTGGGGTCAGTTCCAATCGAATCGGTACTGATCCCGACACCCGCCCCGAACAGAATCTGCCGGATTCCTGCCGCCCGCGCCTCTTCCATATGCGAGCCCCAGGTAATCGTATTTCCGGAGACCGTCAGCTTGCTGTCATTCAATGCATTTGTGGAAAAGTAATCCAGACGATCTCCACTTGCCGTGAACGTATCTCCCAGGAAAAATGTCGGAGCAGAATCCTCATACTGGCGGGTCGTGTTGTTAAGTTGGTCGAAGACACCATTCTCGTCATAAGGATTTTCAGCGAGACTGTCGTTGATATGCCCGACGGGAAGCTGCCAGAGCACCATTTCACGATCAGTCGTCTGCGTGAGTGTCTGAACAATCAGCAGATAATTATGCCAGTGGTCACTGTTCCAGAACCAGGTACTGCCCGCCGGATCGTCAGCCGCACCATTCTGCGCCCCGGCATCCAGACCATACTTATCCAGCGAGATAAAACCAGCCCCGTAGCTGAGTATACCGGCATCCATATAATACTGGGCAATCAGTTCCGCTTCACGGGCGATCGCGGCACGCCCCGCTTCCACTCCGAGAGTATCAGTCAGATGCACAATCCCGGTCGCGGGAATCGGATTTTCGATTCCCGGAGACGCCCAGAGGTTAAACTGCCAGCCGAATTCCACATTCGGTGCGTACTTGCTGATGCTGTAATTGATGGCTTCAATCAACCCGGTCACCGTATTGTCGAATTGTGGATCCACGCCTTCCTGCAGGACGCCACTGCTGTAAGCGGCACTCGTCATCGCGGAAATGTCACTGGCCGCTGCACCGGCGTTTTGCATGAGATAGCCAATAAAATCAGGCTCCATAATCATCTGCACCAGTTCGTCCCCCGCTTCCGTGCGAATGGTATCCAATGCAAATTTCAGATCCTGGAAATAGCTTTCCATATACGACAGGCTCTGGATATGCCCCACGTCGGTCGTATAGCTTTCCCCCCCATCCGGAATGTTGTAGTACACAAACTGGGGGACCATTCCCAGTTTCAGGCTTTCGCGCACATAACTGCTCACCCGGTCCGGATCCCAGCTGCGCCACCCTGTAATCGGCCCCCCATTGAGGTAGATATAACGCGAGTCCACATACTTGTTGGTCGCATCACTGTCACCAAAATCCTGCCAGAAGGAGAGGTCGCCAGTCGTATCTTCACTCACCGAGCCGATGGTGACATAGTCCGGCAAACCTGGAAGTTGCCCATCGGCTGTCCGCACACGGACGCCAATAAACCGTTCTTCGCCGGAATCGAGATCCATAATGCGCAGCGATGCCCTGCCTGCTTCCAGTCCGGTAATCCGTAACGTGTCCCCGTCCACCATCTCGGCCTGGATCACGCGTGAATTATTCGTCACGACACTGAACTGCACCGCCTGGTTGGGTGAAGTCAACGTATAATCATAAGTCGCCTGATCGATCGTCACCTGCAGGGCCTGCTCTGCCAGATCCACTCCCGCGATACCTATTTCACTGGCATCCCCGGCGACATAGACCACTTCATCGCTCAATGCAGTCCCGGCTGCATTACTGACTTCGACCTGATAACTGAAAACCCCATAATCCCGATCCGTCAGCAGCAAACTGTCCGTCTGAGGAGTGGAACTGCCTGACAAGGCTGCTTCGTAGATCAGCGTCCCATTCTCATACAGTTTCCAGTGATCTGCCGCATCCCCGGCCCAGAGATTCATCGTCACCCGGAATCCTCCGGTACCAGCGTCTGCCAGTACACTCACACTCGGCTGATTGGGAGTATTGAGGACAGGATCCGGATCGCCCGGATCAGTGGGATCAGTAGGATCACCATTTCCCATAAAGACAAAGTCAGTAGGTTCACTATGTGTCCCCCTGGCAACAAATCCGATCGCCAGTGACTCCCCCGGATCCAGTGTATGATCCCAACTGGGAGGTGTGATCCGATAGCGACCACCACTCAGATTCTGCACTTCTGCGTTCCAGAGCGACTCGATTTCGCCGCTGTATTGAAACTCAAGCTGCCAGTCCGTAAACGCCGTAGATTCATCGTTGTTGAGCGTCAGAATGGCAGTCCGACCGGAGCCCCAGTCATTATCCACCTCGAACTGGATATCAGGCGCATCGGCCAGCGGATGCGCTGCCAGAAGCGTTCGTACTTCTAGCGATTCAGTCTGTTGTGAGCTTTTGGCCCGTGACCGCCGGGGGGTGAGATGTTGCGTAGAGAACCAGTGCAGCAGGGTCGCATAAAGTCGTCTCATCTGATCCGCTCTGCGAATGCAGAGCCCTTTCAGTCTGTGCCAGGACAGTGCTTCTCTCATGCAGCAGGCCAGCATGAGAAAACAATGAAGTTGGCACGACTTCAGGATTCAGATGAAACTGAAACGTGCAAGACTCATCGTAACACTGCTTATCGTCGGGCGTGAGCAGAAGACCGGAAGGGAATCAGTCGGCCACATGCTCTTTAGGTTCCCGCGATTTTCTTGGCGCGGAAGCTGTTTCGGCCCAGATCAAACAGCAATGTCCGATTTTTTGAAATGAAATTCACCTGGAACCAATCCAGGCTCTGAACAATTCGATTGTAACCACGCCCCCCTCCCCTGTGTCCAGACGTAATTTGAAAAGCTTTTTTTAAATGATGGACAGACTGGTGTGCTTATGAAGCTTATGTGAAGGAGGTCAGAGAGGCTTTCTCCATCCGGTCTGATTAGAAAAGCTCGTGAACCGGTTTTCCGGTCCCGACAATGCTGGTCGGTCTGCCCGAGGCATCATCAAAGTGAGTTTCCAGAGAGACTCCCATCTTCTGATAAATCGTCGCAAGCAGATCCAGGGGAGTGGTCTTTCGTTCGACTACTCCACCACCGAATTTCTCGCTGGCCCCCACCACGCGTCCCCCTTTGATGCCGCCGCCGGCAAACATCACAGTGAAACAGTTTGACCAGTGATCCCGCCCTGCATGTCCGTTGATCATAGGCGTCCGGCCAAACTCACCCGCGCAGAAAATCATCACGTCATCCAGCATGCCCCGTTGTTCCAGATCTTCGATCAGGGTTGCCATCGCCTGATCCAGGGGCGGCAGATGTGTTTCCAGCCCTTTTTCGATATCGTTGTGATGATCCCAGTAACCGGTATTAATGGTCACGCAACTGCTGCCTGCCTCGACAAGCCTTCGTGCCAGCAATGCACTTTGACCATATTGATGCCGACCATATTGATCTCGCAACCTGTTGTCTTCACTACTCAAATCAAAGGCCTTACGTACCCGTTCGCCCGTCACCATTTCCAGTGCCTGCTGCTTAAAGGTATCCAGCCCCTCGATAACTCCCGACTGATCAACCTCGCGATTCAGTGTGTCAAACTGTTTCAAAAGTTCCCGACGCGATTCAACACTTTTTAAAGTTAGACCGTCGGGCAAAGCCAGATTGGGAATTTTGAAGTTTTTGGAATTCGGATCCGTGCCCACTTCAAACGGGTTATACGATTTCCCCAGATAAACTGCCCCCTGATAGCCAAATGCTTCTGACTTGGGGATGGTGACATAGGGAGGCATGTGCTCGGAATGAGCACCGATGGTTCGAGCGATCACAGAACCGAATGACGGCTTCTGAGGCGCATTCCGTGCCAGGGTGGGACCAAAATAACCTGTCTGCATCCAGTGCGCAGAGGGAGCATGGATCCCATTTTCATGATGCACCGATCTGACCTGCGAGATGTGATGCATCACCTTCGCCTGTAGGGGAAAACGTTCCGTCACATGAATATCAGGTACGGACGTGGAAATGGGCCGATACATACCACGATACTCAGCCGGAGCCAGCGGTTTCATATCATACGTATCCTGCTGACTCATGCCCCCATGAGTCCAGAAGACGATCAATGATTTATTGGACTTCGGCCGCACCGTTTCTGCTGCAGTGGCACGGGCCTGAAACAGGTCAGCCAGCCCCAGGCCTAACAGGGGTGCTCCCAACTGCAGGAAATTACGACGACTCACGCCGTCACAATTGGAATATTTATTTCCTGACAAGGATAACATCAAACGGGTCTCCCACATCTGTCGCAAGCGAATTCAGCCTGGGACAACAATCTGTCAATGATTCATCATAAACTCATTCGTGGCCAGGAGCGCCCAGACCAGTGAACGATACGCCTCATGCCGGTTCTTTTCGCTATTGAGATATTTCACTGCCGTTTCGACTTCCGATGTTCTGGGGGGCCGCGACAAGGTCCGTACGAAGATCTCACGAACATTATCTGAGTGCGTTTTCTGATTTGATGCCAGCTGTTCGATGTAACCATTTTTGTCGGTCAGTTTTCGCTGGATCTCCTTGGAATTCACCAGTTCGAGCGCCTGTGATAAGGCGGGATCCACAGTCCGCTCACACTCGCAGGCTGAAGTGCGGGCAGGTCGTCCAAAGACATCCAGAAAATTGAAACGTACATTTTCGTCGGGAAGATTCACCGCACGTGTTCCCTCTGGAAACTGCCCTGGCCCTCCGGGGAAAACAGTAGGTACATCTAAAACCTGGCTGATCCCATCCAGTAGTACTTCCGCAGATAGTCGCTTGGGGTAATAACGGGCAAAACACTGACTGTCTTCGGCATTGGTCTTATTCGGATTCGCACTGAGTCGATAGGCATAGGAATTCGTGATCTCTCGAATCAGCTGCTTCACATCATATCCATTTGCAGCAAAATCATAGGCCAGTTCATCGAGCAGAACCGGATTCGTAGGCGGATTCGTACTACGGGCATCATCGATCGGATGAATAATTCCACGACCGAAAAAATGACCCCACATCCGATTCACCATTGTCCTTGCGAAAAAGGGGTTTTCCGGACTGGTCATCCATTGTGCCAGGTTACGGCGGGGATCGTCAAAACGTGACACCTCAAAATCGGGACCTCCCAACGGACGGGGCTGCATCAGTTCTCCGCTCCGCGGGTTATGTACTTCTCCCTCATCTTTGAGATAAATCACTTCATTGGTTGGCACCTCGGCATCAGCGAAGCCTCCCTTGCGACCGACGCGACTGAAGATGGCAGCGAATGAATAGTAATCGTCCTGACTCCAGCGTTCTGCGGGATGATGATGGCACTGGGCACACTGAACCCGGACGCCTAAAAATGCCTGTGCCACCGACTCTACGTAATCAGGCGTCGAACGGACCGAGCGGTACCAGATCGCAGGCGGGTTCTGAGCCTGGCTCCCTGAAGCGGTCAGGATTTCGGTAACAAAGCGATCAAAGGGTTTGTTGGAAGCGAGGGAATCACGAATCCAGGCAGAGAACAACATCGTCCCCGCACGTTGATTACGCGTACCATAACCGGTCCCCCGATTCTGTAAAATGTCAGCCCATTTTAAAGCAAAGAAACTGGCGTACTCGGGACGTTCCAGAAGTCGATCGATCAATCGCTCCCGTTTGTCGGCTCGGGAATCTGCCAGATACTGTCTGACTTCGTCAACCGTAGGCAAGGTACCACAAATATCCAGAGTAACCCGGCGGATGAAGGTCGCATCATCCACTGGTTTCGAGGGCAGAATACCGAGTTTTTTCCATTGGGCTACCAGATGCTGATCAATCTTCGAGAGCTTACCTTCCGACGGATACCCTGCGAGCTTTTTCTGCCCCTCAGAATGGTAAGGCACCACTCCCTGGAAAACAGCAATCTTCTCCCCAAAGCGAGCCATCACGGCAAAGACTCCCCCACGCGACTGGGTGGTAATCAAGCCTTCCTGATCAACCTTGCCGATTTCAGGATAGTTTGACTCGTAAATAGACTGATGTGTGACGTCTCGCTGAGTCCCATTTGAAAAATGAGCCGTCACCTGCAGATTGAGGCTTGAGTTCTGCTGGAAAACACGGTTACCCGGCGACAGATCAATTTTGATAATTTCGGGATCATCAGGATGTGGACCGGCTGCCCCCTGTTCAATCCAGTCATGCAGCAACGCATAGTCCGCGGTATCCGGTTCCAGTAACCGACCTCCACCATGTGGCACCAGACCTGTCGCCTTAAGCAGCAGCAGGCTTCGATCAGGATCACCGGGAAAGATCCGCCTCCCCCGTGTTTCCAGGGCAATCGCAGAATAATCCATAGCAGGATCAAAACCGAGCAACGAAATCTTAAACCCGTTCTGTCCTGTCGACTTCCCGTGACAACCACCACTATTGCAGTTCAATCTGGTCAGCAGGGGCACTACATCGGTTGTAAAATAGACTTTCCGTTTTGCTGAATCATCAGCCGGACGTAGCGGATTTTCAGCAGCTTGTAGATCGACCTGTATAAATAGCATCAGGCAGACGATCATCCAGCTCAGCTGATAACGTCCTCTTATTGAAGTTATTTTACTACGTAACATATAAATTCACTTCGCTCTCATTCAGATTAGTCAGTGATCTCCAGATCAAGGAAACAGCTCCCCTGGTAGACCGCTTGATCTTCCACGACTCCGACTGCGGACAGACGTATGAAGGCCTGCCTCCCTAAAGGCGCATCGTCATTGGCAATAATCTGCAGGGTCCCTTCTTCGGTCTGGCCGACGAATGTCACTCCCCGCACGCGCAACCCGTCCACCTTGACAGCAGGGGCTTCCAGTTCGGTATGAATTTTACTGATGAAGCCATTCATCCGCCGGGCCGAATATTTCACCTGAATCGTTTCACCACGGCGGATCTTCCGGGGAGCGCCTGTATCCACAGCAACCACAAACGCAGCTGGTTTCACTTCGAAACTGACAGGATTGCTGAACAGTTTGACCGACGTTTTCTTTTTCGATTCGGGATTCGTTACTTCCGTTTCCGCCTGAATCGTCAGCGTGTAGTGTCCCTCCGGTAAATAAGGTGGCAGGTAAAAACTGAGATAGCCCTTATTCACTCCAGCAGGAATCACGGTACTCTGATTTTGTATCATTTGCGGGAGCCCTACTCCCTGCAGTTTCACCTCCGCCTGATCACTCAGATCACGCCGGTCAACCTGGACTGCCACATCCAGCACAGAGCCGGGAGCATGTCGCAGTTTCATCTCACCAAACAGATCGTGCTTACGGGTCAACTGGGGGTTGGCGGTAATCTTAACCGGCGCTGTGTTGGTAACAGCCAGGGGAATGGCTGTCGTCAGACGACTTGTGGTGTTCGGTAAATCCGTTCTGACAAGAGTTCCGCCGCTGATTCTTCCATTCGCCCCCTGCGCAGAACTGACTTTCAGTTGCAGATTTTCAACAAAAGCAGGTGCAGACTCGGAAGCGCTGACGGTCAGCAGTGCCCGCTTTGTATTGGGCCCCAGCCAGACATCGGGACACTCAATTCCCGGGGGAAGATTAAGAGCACTGATGCGAATGGAATCCTCCATCCCCCGTTTTCTGATGGCATACACATCCAGTAACGTGCGTCCTCCACGCTCAATATTGAGAGAAGCCTGCTTTTGATGGTGCGGGACGACCGCCAGATGGAACTCCGGTTCCTGCCGTCTGAGACTGAAGCGGTACACGCGACGCGGGTCATCATCCAAGCCACCACGCAGATTGCGGACCATGATCAGATAGCGTCCATCTTCCGGCACCACCCATTTACCGACAGGGTCAAGATGATTCAGCGAAAACTGCCTGCCCCCGTTGTCGCTGATGTGATCCGTAAAACGTGCCAGGACCTTCTGGTCCGATCCATCCAGCAGGCTGACATCAAGATCCACGGGAGAATTGATCCGCTGTCCCCAGGCCTCGAACCAGAGCACTTCCCCCCGCCGGGCCTGGAAGGCATACCAGTCCTGTTCGTCACCGGCTATCAGCTGGCCGCTGACTTCTGTGGGATAAGCAAGCTGCTGCGCCGTTTGTGCAGTCTGATGTTCTTCCTGCTCCAGCACGACCGGTAAATCAGTCAAACTGATCGATTGTGGTACATGAGATTCTTCTAACTGAAACGCAAAGCTTTCCAGATCGGTCTGCTCACTCCCTCGACGCAGAGGAACAGGAATCGAATCGCTGTCTGCAGGCGCTTTGATCGTCAGATCCAGCCGCTCGAAAGTATTTCCCATGGTGGGGCTGCTCTGAGTTAACAAGGGCTGACGATTCTTGCTGTCCTCTCCCAGCTCAAGCGACCGTCTTGCTGCCTCCACAGCTTCGACCTGAGCGAGTTGCTGCTCAGACCTGTTTTTCAGGCTGTTCAGATTCCAACCAAAGATGGAAACTTGAGTTGTCTCACCTTTCTGTATGACTGGAGGAATCGTAAACAGCATTCGCGGCCCGGTATCGATATCCAGACGATAAAAATGATTCGTGCTGCCTGAGTAAACCAGGTCAAACACTTTCACCTTGTATTGGCCGTCCCCAGGGGCACGGAAAGAAATCAGAGGGTCATTCCCAAAGAACCCTCGATTCACTGCCAGTCGTCGGCCGCTGGAGTCAAAGACTTCCAGAATTGCATTCAAACTCGAATCAATTCGTTCCGCCCGACACTCAAGGACAACCCGTTGCCCCTGGCTGGCCTGAAATCGATAAACATCCACGTCCCCTTTTTGGCTGACACAGCCATTGATCGATACATCCAGTGAAACGGCCTGTGCTGATTTCCGCGTCTCATTCGGTTCACTTTCGAGCACTTCGGACCGATTCCCCACCACAAATGACCTGGGGGAACTCAAACCGTTGCGACAGAGTACACGCAGATCATATGTGCCGACAGGGACACTGGCAGGGATCGAAACCCGAAACTGATCCTTACTGATTTTTTCAGTAGAGATTTCAGGATGACTGCAAATCAGACGGGAAACCTCATCCAGCCCGGTGCCAGCCACCTTGAGTTCCAGGCTGCTCCCCTGTTGCCCTCCAGAAGGAAAGACTGAATTCAAAACGGGAGGAGTAGCCGCAGTCAAAGCGGATGCCAGGACCTGAATCAGGAACAAGAGCGCAAACAGACTGACTCGACCCGGTCGTTTCACGATACGCTCTTCCCTTAGATCTCTGAAGCACCTTCTCAAATCCGACGCAGAGATATGAAAAAGCTGGTTTTCAGACAAAGTGGTGAGAGATTCTCTATCTCTGGAACAAAATTTCCATAAACAACAGTTTATATGACAAGCCCCACCTGAGTCAAGGTTGCGATTTAGATCCAGTATGTCAAAAGCAAACAATGCCGTTTCAAATGTTCAACCTTCGTTGAAAGACTCTACCTGATTCAAAGCTCCATTTATTTCACTCCCCCGTTTATCATCAACACGGTTGCATTGCCACGATGCGGAGAGCACAATAAAAGAAAACCTGCCTCAGCCTGCCTGTTTTCTTTCCATCCTGACAAGCCGGGCAATCTCATAATTCGAACTGGAGTTCCCATCATGCGCGTGATGTTTTTAGTTTTCATTTTGACTGTCACGATACTGTCTCATCTGCCACAAACCTGCGATGCGGCAGAACCGCATTCGGATCGTTGTGTTGTTCTGGTCAGTGTGGATGGCCTGGCAAATTTTTACCTGGACGATCCGAAAGCAGACATGCCAACTTTACGAAAGCTTGCCCGAGAGGGAGCGCGTGCCCAGGGAATGGTCTGTTCCTTCCCAACCGTCACCTGGCCTAACCATACGACCCTGGTCACTGGTACGACACCAGCCAAACACGGTGTGATCGGCAACAATTACCTCGATCGCAAAAGTGCCACTCCCGTTCCTTTCATTCCCGACCCGCTTTTTGACAAAGACCAGATCGTCAAAGTCCCAACCATCTATGATGTAGCGCACCGGGCTGGTCTGGTTACAGCCGGCATCATCTGGCCAGCGTCCCGCAATGCCCGAACTCTGGACTGGACGGTACCAGACATGTTTGGCAAAGAAGCCTGGCCCAGGTACGGGACCCAGATTTGGCTGAAGGAGCTGCGTCAGGACGGTCTCCCCGTTGACGAACATGGTGCCTGGACTGGTGAAAGCGGCGGAGGTGTCAAACGCGACTGGCTCTACACCCGGATGGCCCGCCATCTGTTCCAGAAACATCCCCCCAACCTGCTGGTCATTCACCTGGTTGAAGTCGACCATGTAGAACACAAACATGGTCCCCGCAGTACTGAAGCCTACTGGTCTGTCAGCTACGCCGATGATCGCCTGCGTGATATTGTCGAAGCCATCAAGCTTTCCCCACACGCCGATAAAACCACACTGGTTGTTGCCAGTGATCACGGGTTCTTCCCGATCTCAAAAGACATCCGCCCCAATGTACTCCTCAAACAGGAAGGCCTGATTTCGAAAGACAAAAAACGTGCCTACTGCCTTTCACAGGGGGGAGGCTGCATGGTCTATGTTCTGGACGACAAGCAGCGCGATCAGACGATCGAAAAACTTCGCAAAAAACTGGCAGGTATCGAAGGGGTCCAGGCTGTACTGGGTAAAGAGGAATATACCCGACTGGGTCAGCCGACTCCTGCACAGGATTCCCATGCCCCCGATTTGTGGCTGGCAGCAAAGTCAGGTTACTCATTCACGAACAGCGATTCTGGCGATGAAACCGTCGTTCCTCGAAAAACACCCGGCGGGACTCACGGATACCTCCCGGACCAGCCTGATATGCTGGCCACTCTGGTGATCTCTGGCTATGGCATTAAACCCGGAACCGACCTCGGTAAAGTCCAGAGTCTGGACGTCGCCCCCACAATGGCCCGCCTGCTGGGAGTCGAACTTCCTACGGCACAGGGAAAACCATTGATGCCCGCCCTGCTGGATGATTGAGTTCCCTTCTCAATCATCCAGGACTCCTTTTTTCCTGAATGACAATCAAACAGTCCCGAGGTAAACATGCCAGCATCCACTACCCACCCACAAAGATTTCAGAATCGAATCGCACTGGTAACAGGGGGTTCCCGGGGAATCGGGCGGGCCTGCTGCCTGCGTCTGGCGGAAGAAGGGGCCCGCGTTGCCATTAACTATCGCCAGGGAAAGGAAGATGCAGAGGAGACGCTGCAGCAAATCCGGACTGTGGGTGGCACCGGCATGCTTGTGCAGGCTGATGTCTCCTCAAGCGAGCAGGTCGATCGGATGGTCAGCGAGATTGAGGCTGAGTGGGGTGAGGTGGAACTGCTGGTCAACAATTCCGGCATCTTCAGTTATGAACCACATACGGAATTAACCGAAGAATCGTGGCGACAAATGATGGATGTGAACCTGACGGGAACGTTTCTGGTCACCTGGCGCGTCCGGGAAAGCATGCTGAAACAAAAATTCGGACGGATTGTCAATATGAGCTCACTCTCCGGACTGATGCCCCGTCCCATGTCAATCGCGTATGCGGTAAGTAAAGCGGGAGTCGTCTCATTCACCCAGAGCACTGCTGTTGCCTGGGCGGGCGAAAATATCCGGGTCAATGCCATCGCCCCGGGACTGATTGATACCGAAATTCTCTCTGGTGTGAATCAGGACGATTTGGACAAGATCATTCAGGCAACTCCGATCCCGCGGATGGGGAAAGCATCGGAAGTCGCCTCCATGGTTTCATTTCTATTGTCTGAAGAAAGCAGCTTTACGACCGGCCAGACCGTCGTCATCAGCGGTGGTCGTTGCATGTTACCCTGATCCTGTCCGGGCACACCTTCTTGCAAATTTATCAATCAGGCAATAATGTCTTTGAGCACATGCGCTTCTTCCACCCCGGTCAGGCGGAAATCAAGCCCCTGAAACTTATAACTGAATCGCCTGTGATCAATACCAAACAGATGGAGCAGCGTGGCATGAAAGTCGCGGACATGCACGGGATTCTCTGCCGCCGCGTATCCGAAGTCATCTGTCGTGCCATAGCTCTTGCCTCCTTGTATGGCACCTCCCCCCAGTACCAGAGAAAACCCTTTGATATGGTGGTCACGCCCGGACCCCTGGGCCATGGGCGTTCTACCGAACTCACCGCCAAAGACAATCAGTGTGTCATCATAAAGCCCTCGCTGTTTCAGATCGCGAATTAAAGCGGCGGTTGCCTGGTCGACTTCTTTGGCCGTAATCTCAATGGAGCGTTTGATCCCGCCATGATGATCCCAGGCACGATGATACAACTGGACAAAACGCACACCTCGTTCGAGCAGTCGGCGTGCGAGCAGGCAGTTGGATGCATAGGTGCCATCGCCCCCCTCTGTTCCATAGGCCTTAAAGGTCTCTTTGTTTTCATTTGCCAGATCCATCAGCCCCGGCACGCTGGTCTGCATCCGAAAAGCCATTTCGTACTGTCCGATCCGGGTTGCGATTTCAGAATCATGCACCAGATCATCAAAACTGTGATTCAACTGGTTCACCGTCTGGACGAGCCGCTTCTGCTGCTGCATCGACACGCCATCTGGTCGATTCAGGTAGAGTACTGGAGCGCCCGATGACTGAAACTGGACTCCCTGAAAGCGCGAAGGTAGAAACCCGCTGTGCCATTGACGGGCGGCAATTGGTTGTGCCTGCCCCCCCTTCCCGACGCTGGTCAAGACAACATAACCGGGCAGGTCATCACACTCCTGCCCTAACCCGTACAGCAACCACGATCCCATGCTGGGACGGCCTGCCTGAGAAGAGCCTGTATTAAACAATGTATGTGCGGGGTCATGATTGATCTGATCTGTATACATCGACCGGATAATACATAAGTCATCTGCTACCGATCCGATCTGGGGAAACTGATTACAGATCCGCTGCCCACTTTCGCCATAACTTTCGAACTCGAACTGTGGTGCAAAACATTTGAGTTCACGTCCCTGCAACTGAGCGATCTGCTGCCCCTTCGTCAGGGATTCCGGCATTGGCTTACCGTGCATCTCGCGCAGCGTCTGTTTCTCATCAAATGTTTCCAGATGAGACGGCCCCCCTGCCATACAGAGATGAATCACCCGTTTGATCCGCGGCTGAAAATGGGGCTTCCCGATCACGCCCTGCCCCAGATCACTGGCCTGGGCATCCCGAGATAACAACGATAGTAAAGCCGCCGGCCCGATTCCCAGCGCAGACTGACGTAGAAAACTCCGTCGTGTAACATTCGAAAATAACATGGAAGTTCCCTCAGTTTAATAACGTGTGATCATTTCATGCAGGTTTAAAACAGCTCTCGCCACACTCGTCCATGCCGCCAACTCAGCCAGATCAACTTTCTCAGGTGGTTGATTCAGACCGACAGACAGAATCTCTGCTGCTGCTTTGGGAGACTGACGATATGCTTGCAGATCTTCCTCATATAATTTCTGCAACAGTGCGGCTTCATCTTTACGAGGAGCCCGCATTAAAGTTTGCTGAACCAACCAGTTCAAACGTGCATCGAACTGTTTCTCTGGATTCTCCTGGATCACTCGTGTCGCAAGCACACGGGCCGCTTCCACAAATGTTGGATCATTCAATAACACCAGGGACTGCAGCGGAGTATTAGAGCGTGGACGCTGCGCTGTGCACTCCTCGCGTGCCGGGGCATCGAATGCCAGCAGGCTGGGATGCAGAAATGTGCGCTGCCAGTGCGTGTATAAGCCGCGTCGATACTGCTGATCCCCCTTGTCTGCCTGGTAGGTTCGTTTGGGGAAGTTCAACTGGGCCCAGTAGCCAACAGGCTGGTACGGTTTGGCACTCTCGCCACCGATTTTCAGATTGAGCAGTCCACTGACCTGCAGGGCATTGTCGCGAATCATTTCCGCTTCCAGTCGCCAGCGAGACTGGCGTGCATACAGGCGGTTGTAAGGATCACGCTCCCGCAATGCGGCAGTGAAAGCCGACGACTGCCGATAAGTATGCGATGTCACCATCAGTCGTACCATGTGCTTGATATCCCAGCCGCTGTCAATGAATTCACAGGCGAGCCAGTCCAGCAGTTCAGGATGTGTCGGCATTTCCCCCTGAGACCCCAGGTCATCTACGGAACGAGCCAGCCCCTGTCCGAACAGGAGCATCCATAGTCGATTCACAAATGTGCGAGCCACCAGGGGGTTCTCACGAGACGTCATCCAACGTGCCAAGTCCAGGCGTGTGGCCCGCTGCTTTTCAGGCAAATCAAGCTGCGTTAAAAAGTGTGGTACACCAGGGTCGACAACATCTCCGGAATCATCCATCCAGTTTCCACGGGGTAGAACCCGGATCATCCGAGGCTTCGTGGCTGTGGTCGCCAGAGTGGTGACGATCTGATTCTTTAATTCACTCTGCTGCTGACGCAATTGGGTCAATCGTTCCCGGCTTTCTTTTAACAATGGTGTCGCTTCCCGAAAAGCTGTATCCAGTTGTTTCAACTGCTCAGGAGACCGTTCTTCAAGTTTGAGATTCAACAGTTTTTGTACATTGTCTGCCAGTGTGAAGATCGATTTAATCGCATTCGGATCTGTAGAAATAAAGACTCGAAATCGTCCGAGATTATGTCCGTTACCATGCCGCTGAACAATACAAATCTGACACTTATGAACTCCTGCTTTCGTCTCTTTCCCCTTAGAATCTGTAAGTTTCCCGGACAGCAGCAGTTGGTTCCGCTTTCCGATTTGTGGCAGAATCGCCCAACCCGATCCAGTTTCCTCAGCCACGTTTTGAGGAATATGGCCGTTCTGGGTATGTGAAGCAACCGCTTTCTCCCAGTTGACCTTCTGTTGATCCACCGTCAGCTGCACCGCATTGACCACAAGATTTCCATTTCCGGCACGTCCGGGCCCTTTGCGTGGAAGAGAAGGATCGGGTAACAGTTCCAGCTTCAATGCCACGGGACCTGTCCCCGAAATGAGACTGTCCGTTATTTCCAACTCATATTCATCCTTGTCCGGGTTCTTACCACTGGCCAGGATCGAGCCATCTTCAAGCACTTTGAGTTTCGCCCCCCCGGTAGAACGTACTTCCTGAGGCTTAAGCAGTGTCCAGCGTTCCAGATCTGCATTGACGTTCCGCTCCCATTCCTGCCGGGCTGCAGTCAGTTCGGGAGACTCGCGGTGATATTCCTGTTCTGCTTTTTGAATCTCGGATTCCAGTTCCTGAGATCGATGAGCCTGCTCGGGAGTTGGCACCGGCAATTGTTCGATGTGCCTGGCACCACTGACAATTCCCAGTTCTTTAATGTCAGCAAAAAAGGCGGCGAAGCGATAAAAGTCTTTTGTCGTAAAAGGATCAAATTTGTGATCATGGCACTCCGCGCACCCTACCGTGGAACCCAGCCAGACTGAGCCTGTCGTGCGAACACGGTCCGCAGAATACTTTGCCAGATATTCCTTAGGCTGTACTCCCCCTTCTGCAGAAGCGCGGTTCAAGCGATTGTATGTCGAAGCAACCTTCTGCCAGAGAGTGGCTTCAGGCAGCAGATCCCCGGCCAGTTGCTCAGTTGTAAACTGATCAAAGGGTTTATTGCTGTTAAACGCGTTAATCACATAGTCACGATAGGGAGAGACACTCCGCACCTGATCGCCGTGATAGCCAAGTGTATCTGCATAACGCACCAGATCCAGCCAGTAGAGTGCCAGTCTCTCACCGTAATGAGGTGAACTCAGATATTCATCGACGAGTTTTTCATACGCCGCGTCACCTGGATGTGCAGCATAAGCTGCTACCACAGCCGGATCAGGAGGAAGACCAGTCAGATCAAAGGACAGTCTGCGAACCAGGGTTCTCGGTTCAGCCTCTGGTGAGGGGGAAAATCCGGTTGATTTGAGTTTACGTTGAATGAAAGCATCAATCGGATTAAGCTTCTGCTGCTGATCCAGTTGGGGAATAGCGGGTTTTACCAGAGGGGTGAGAGACCAGTGCCGCTGATAAATAGCTCCCTGATTAATCCACTTCCGCAGCAGTTCGATTTCAGATTTGCTCAACGGCTTGCCATGCTCTGTGGGGGGCATGAGCAGGCTTTCATCGCTCGCTGTGATGCGACGGATCAGTTCACTTTCCATAGCCTTTCCGGCAATAATCGCACGTGTTCCCCCCAGATCACGCAGAGCAGCTTCACGATCATCCAGCCGCAGATCTGCTTCCCGTGTTTTCTCATCCGGACCATGACAGGCAAAGCATTTGTCAGAAAGAATCGGTCTGATATCCCGATTGAACTGGATCGGGGTCTCCCCCCAGACGGGCCTGATGATCAGGCAGAAACAGAAAACAGACGCGAGCCCGAGTCTCATTGATTACCTCTCCCTCACAGGACAGTCATTCTCTGCCTTAACTGTAGAATTCACTCTGAACCGGTAAGATCAGCGTGGATTGAATCTGCAGAAGATAAAATTCACCAAAGGGTTACAGGCAGGCAGGTATGCTGGTCTGAATAATAGTAAAACAAACGAAACAGCAGTAAACCTATAGTGTATGCTGTCTTCAGACCACCTGCAAGCAGTTCTCATCAATCAGAATGAGAGAGCTTCTACGGGATTCATTTACTGATCGGCCGCGCACACCACTCAGCTGAGAATATCATGAATCACTTCCCCGTAATCCCGTTCCAGACGCTGTCTGCCGGGATAGTTGAGCCGGGTCGTATCCAGCCCCATCTGGTGTAAAACAGTGGCATGCAGGTCAGTGACATAGTGGCGGTTTTCTACAGCATGGAACCCGAGTTCATCAGTCGCACCATGAATGTGGCCCCCTTTAATTCCTCCACCGGCCATTGCCACGCTGAACCCATGCGGATGATGGTCGCGACCTGTCCCCTGCACGCTGCTGTTCCCCTTGCGGTGTTCTGCTCCAGGGGTCCGTCCGAATTCAGAACCGATCACAATCATGGTCTCATCCAGCAGACCACGCTGTTTGAGGTCTTTTATCAGGCCGGCAATCGGCTGATCGACCTGGGCCGAAAGCTGCGAATGCAGGCGTTTAATATCGCGATGCGAATCCCAGGCGCCAGCATTACCACGGTAGCCATGGAACAGTTGAATAAACCGCACGCCACGTTCGGTCAGACGCCGGGCCGCCAGACATTTCTCACCGAAGCTTTTGGTGGTTGACTCGTTCAGACCATACAGTTCCTGCACATGTTGTGACTCTTCTTCAAAAGCCATGACTTCGGGAACGGCTGACTGCATCTGGAAAGCCAGCTCGTATGACTTGATTCGTGCTTTCAGGTTTTTGTCATCCGGGTATTGAATTCCGGCGTGTCGGTTTAGTTTTCCCAGCAGGCCAAACATTTCCTGCTGTTCTGAGGGAGTCATTGAATCATCAGCAGACCGCACAAACGAAAGCGGATCTTTCGGATCCACTTCCATCCGCACACCCGCATGTTCCGGCCCCAAATAAGAGGATCCGTGTGTCCAGGCGGCACCACAACAGTCAGCGCTCGGGTTCCCCAGTACGACATAGTGCGGCAGATTCTGGTTGGCCGTTCCCAGGCCGTAACTGACCCAGGAGCCCACGGTCGGAAAAGCACCTTCCGTAATTTTACGGCCGGTGTGATAAGTCAGCTGAGCACCATGGTTGTTGTCGATCGTCCACATGGAACGAACCAGCGTCAGGTCATCCGCACAGGTCCCCAGATTTGGGAACCAGTCACTGATTTCCAGACCACTTTCACCATATTTTTTGTAGCCTGTCTGCAGGGGCATGATGGCCTTGAAAACTTCACGTTTCTGCTTGGACGGATCGAGCAGGATCTTGTTGATCTTGTCCTTATTCAACACAGATTCTGCATAGGGAGTTTCATCGATCGACTTCCCGGCGTATTTATTGAGTGCCGGTTTCGGGTCGAAACTTTCCAGGTGACTGAGACCGCCAATCAGAAAGATCCAGATCACCGATTTGGCGCGCGGCACCATATGCGGAACCAGTCCCGCTTCTGCAGCCTGCAGTTCGCCTTCCTGAAACAGGAGCGAAGATAGCGCCATACCCGTCATTCCCATGCCGGTGTCGTTTAAAAACGTACGACGGTTCATGTGGGGTGAATTAAACATTCTATTTTTTTCCAATTCCGTTCTGACCGGGATTCATCAGCGAATCGTCACAAAATCGTTATGGTTGAATAATACGGTAATCAGTTTCTGGTACTGTTCTCTGGTCGGCTGACTGTCGTCTGACTTTACTGATGCCAGCAGAAAATCACGACAGAGCTGATGCTCAACTTCATCCGGCCGTCGCGAGAGAATTCGCAGGTAAGCTTCTTCAATAAATGCATCCATATCCCCGGTGGTCTTCTCTTCAATCTGAGACGCCAGGGCTTCACTTGCCAGGAAGGTCAGCTTGCTGTTGGCCAGTGCCAGTGCCTGGTGCGGTTGCACACTCGTCTCCCGCATATAACACTCTGAAACGCTGGGACCATCAAAGATCTGTACGAACTCAACCAGTTTTTCATGTGCGTGCCGGAGGTAAATACTCTTGCGACGAGAATCCTGTGCCTGGTGATTGTCGATGTCCGGGCCTCCCAGCTCAGCGTCGAGTCGACCGGGAATATAGAGCAGATTATCCCGCACGATTTCGCCTTCCATCCGGCGCGCCGATTTTTTCCAGAGGAAAAGATTGTCGGGGTCGATCGCATGGTTTTCCGGGGCGCCAGTCCCTGCCATCCGATAAGTCGAACTGGTGACGATCAGTCGGTGCATCTCCTTCATGCTCCACTCCCGGTCCATGAATTCCGCTGCCAGCCAGTCCAGCAATGCCGGGTGAGTCGGTTCACGTCCGTTTCCGCCATACTCATTGACGGTCGGCACAATCGGCTGACCAAAATGCCGCAACCAGATATGATTCATCGCCACACGAGCCGTCAACGGATTTTGACGATCGGTCAGCCAGCGGGCAAATGCCAGTCGACGCCCTGTACTGCTTTCCGGATATTTGGACTGCTTACGTGGCGAATACTTCGTAGTCAGTTCCGCTTTGGCTGCATCCTCTGCTTTTTTGAGTTGAGTCTCTGCTGCTTTGTGAGCCTGTTCCGCTTTCTTCAGCTGCTGTTTCGCCTTGCTGATACTCGATTTTTTCTTCCCTTTCTCAGCCTTCTTGAGCGCTGCGGTGGCTTGCTCTTCCTGCTTTATGGCAGAGGTTAATTTCCATTGGGCCTCTTCAACGGCTGCCTCACGCTGCAGCTTCACCAGGTTTTTCGCAGCCGTCTTCCAGGCATCTGATTTTTTGTCGCCGGCCACTTCCATCGCTTCGATGACAAACTGAGCTTCGAGCACGGCCAGTGCACTCTCGGCAGCAGCCCGCTGTTCCGGTGCTTTCGCCAGCTCCATGGCCCCTTTGGCCTGATCGAGCAGATCCTGTTTGACGAACTCACGCTGTGCAGGCTGGCTGGCGACCAGCGGCAGTGAGACCGGCTCGACTTCGTATTTCCCGCCCAGGAATTCAGGAACTCCCGGCGGAATACTTTTGTCTTTAACGGGACGTCGCTCGTCGCCGGCTTCCAGAAACCAGGTCTTCGACGTCAATGACCGATCGTAGGCGCGAGGAATCCCATTCTTAGAGACATCCAGAACGCCTTCCACACGGTCAGTACGAACGTGATACGGTTCGAAAATAGCCCGCATCTGATAGTATTCAGTCTGTTTGATCGGATCATACATGTGATCGTGGCATTTCGCACACCCGACGGTAATTCCGAGGAATGCCTGCGACGTATGTTTGACAACGTCATCCATCCACTGATCGCGTTCCGCATGGTAGTTGCGTGCCAGAAAACCGGTCGCCCGGAGTGTATCCCAGTCATCCGGCTTCAGTTCGTCTGCTGCCAGCATTTCGGTCAGCATCTGATCGTAAGATTTGTCGGCATTGAGCGATTCAATAATCCAGTCTCGCCAGTGCCAGATGTGCCGCTGGCTCACACGCAGGGCATCCTTGTAACCGGCCCAGTCGCTGTAACGCCAGACATCCATCCAGTGCCGCCCCCAACGCTCACCGTAAGCGGGATGATTCAACAGGCGATCAACGACAACTTCATATGCCTTGTCATTCGTCTTGGCGTCATCCAGAAACGCACGGATTTCCTCAGGTGTCGGATTCAGGCCAATCAAATCGAGATAGACTCGTCGCAGCAGAATCTCAGGCGGTGCCTCCCCTGCATGTTTCAAGCCCTTCTTTTGATGACCGACTGCGATAAAATGATCGATCGGATTGCGGGGCCAGGCTGGATCAGTGACATCCGGTACCTTCGGTCGCTGAACCGGTTTAAAAGGCTTCCATGCGTAGCGGTTCTGGTACTCGTTGAACTCGACTGTCAGCTGTTCCAGTTTTTTCTTCAAGTTGGCAGCCGGGAATTTCGTTTTATCGCCTGGTGCCGTCCCACCTAGAATTTCCTGCAGGTTAGAAAATCCATCACCGTCGGCATCCTGATCGGCGATCAATTTCAGCCGTAGAGACAGATCAGCCTCGTGATTCTCTTCCAGCAGCTTATCTGCCGTCTCACGCAACTGATTTCCGAAGGGATTGTGCGGAAAATCGTCCAGAGATTCAGCCCCTTCTGCATGATCACGCACGTGACAGGTACCACAGGAATTCAGCCCCTGTGCCAGATACTTGCCGAAGTAGCGGACAAACGCCTGCCGGTTAGCCGGGTTGGCCTGGGCTGGTTCAGCCAGCGTGACAGCCGATATGAGAGCCAGCAAACTGAGAATTCGTCTATTCATATCAATCATACAATTACCATCGGAGTTCTAACTGGAAAGAACCAGAAAAATCACGGTGAAAATATGTGTGTTAAATTTGAAGCTGCAAGTTCTAAAACTTACACATCAGGAGAGAATTCAGGCGAGAAAACTCGTATCTCACTAAATGAGATCTAAATCAAAATCAGATCAACGAGCATTTAGTATATAATACTAAGATATTTGCAAAAAATCCAGTAGAATCTTGCTGGAGAGACGGTCTGCCCCACTTTTGGGGCTCATATCTGGATGTTTGTTTCGCTCTGAACCCGATTAAGTTACTCGGAATGCATAACCGGCATGATCCCATTACCTGTCCGTCACGAAAGTGACAGATCAAAATGTAATCACAGTCCCTGTTTGTGCTGACTCCGTTGCCGCTTCCATCCAGGCGACAGCGGCAGCAGATTCAGCGGGTGTGATCCGCCGAGGAGGTTCGCCCTTGCGGACGCAGTTGGCAAAATAGCGCAACTCTTCCTTTAACACTCCAAAATAATTCCCCAGAGGACGGGGCCAGTACATGGTATCGGGCAGTTTTACTCCTTGTGCATCATGGATCGCCAGCCCCGCCTCACCACAGTTGATGTAGAGTGCCCCCTCCGTGCCGATGATTTCCATGCGAGCGTCAATCGTGAACGGCGTGGTTTCCGGCAGATGCCAGACTGACTCAACTACTGCTACCGCACCACTGTCAAGTCGGGCTATCGACCAGCCGGCATCCGGATACTTATTCTTACCAGGATGAACCTCCTGAGCATAAACCGTAGACACCTTCGACTGACTGAACCAGAGCATCAGGTCTGCATCATGGATTCCATCTCCCATCAGTGCCGAAATATCATCGAGCACCGTTTCACCAATGGCCTTCGACAGATTCCGACGGGCATGCATCGAAATAATCTTTCCGATCCGTCCCTCTTCAATCGCCTGCTTTGCAATCGTCACTCGGGGATCGAACCGGCAAATGTGCCCCACCATAAACAATCCGTCTGACTGACCGGCTGCTTCCAGAATCTGCTCGCAGTCCGCCAGCGTTGGCGCCATCGGTTTTTCCAGAAGGACATGCTTACCACTCCGCAAGGCATCAATGGCGATCTCACGATGATCATAAATGTGGGTGGTAATACTCACCACATCGATATCAGGATCAGCCAGTAATTCATGATAGTCAGTATATCGCTTCGAGACATTCAGCCGGTCAGCCACTTCGTTCAAGCGATCTGGTCTGCGAGTGCAGAGTGCGGTCAATTCAATATCCGGCATCTCTGCCAGATTATCGGCATGAACTTCACCAAACCATCCCAGCCCTATCACGCCCCATCGAACCGCCTTTGCCTGACTCACGGGTTACCTCGCTTCCTGGTTTTACTGTTGATTCAAAAGCCTCACTCACAGGCCTGAAGCCGAACTCAGACAATGGCTCCCTGCTCGCTTAGTGTCGTTCTTAACTGATCGATATCTACGTCGCGCGGGGTTACCCCCTGCTTGATTGCCAAGCTCGCTGCTGTCCCGGCAGCCTGACCGGTGGCATAGCAGGGAGGAATCACTCTCGCAGATGCGGCCCCTTCGTGATCCGCTGAAATCGGACGGCCGGCCACCAGCAGGTTCTCTACATCGCGTGGCACCAGGCAGCGATAGGGAATTTCATAATGATCGGCGTGAATCCCTTCCAGCCTTCCCCGGGGCCCCTGGGGATCGTGAATATCAATTGGATAGGAACACTGCGCTATGGAATCCTCGAACTTCCGCCCTTCGAGCACATCTGCCCCATTGAGCACATAGTCCCCCAGAATGTGACGTGTTTCCCTCACACCCACTTGAGTGCCCGTGGCCAGCAATTGTGCATTTTCCAGGCCGGGACAATGGGATCGGAAAAACCGAATCAACTCCCACGCCTGACGCCGACTCTCGATTTCCGCCCGGGAAAGATCATCGGGATTCGTACCGTCCACGTTCTGGACACGGGTTGTGTTGACCCGCCACTGCCCCGGAGTCGGCTCACGATAAATATTCAGAAACTCGCGTTCCAGCGTCCACTCACCGCTTTCCCGGGCCTGTTTGACAATACATTCAAACAGCCGTTCTCCCGGATGCAGCACCTCATGCTCCTGCATCCAGGCAATCACGCGTTCGTCATCGACATTTCCAATGGTCAGAAACAGCGTCACCGGCATCATTTTGCCGTCCGCCTTACGCCCCACTTCAAAGGGGGCTCCGGCTTTGGCAGCAATATCGCCATCACCGGATGTATCAATCACAGTTCGCGCCCTCAGCAGTCCCAGACCGGCCTTGTCCAGAATCACGATTCCGTCAATCTGCTGATCCCGCATCACCACATCGACAAACGAAGTATGAAACCGGATTCGTGCCCCTGCATCGCAAACCATTTCCAGGGCCGCCATTTTCAGTGCTTCGACACTAAAGGGGGTCACATTGGCATGTCCGAGATCAATAAAAGAAGCCCAGGCAGACCCGGCTTCTGTGGTAGAAGGATCAACAGCCCCACCCATCGCGACCATTTTGTCGATCACTTCCTGAAAGATACCGGCCACCAGTTGCCGCTTCCCGTCCGGAGTGTAAGAGGTCATGAAGGGACCGACCATCCCCGCCGTCGAAGTTCCCCCCAGGAATCCATAGCGCTCGACCAGCACCGTGGACGCTCCGTTCCTGGCGGCTGCAGTCGCAGCAGCCACGCCAGCCGATCCACCACCGATCACAGCCACGTCGACTGTCTCGCGTAGAGGAATCTCCCATGTCTGAGTAATTGACTCGTTCACTTCTGACATTGCTTGCAGTCCCATCAAGAGTTTTTGATGTACTACGATAGCAGTGGGCTCTCAAGGCTGCAATCTAGTGACAGCAAACGAAGCGCGCAGTGATACTCAGAAGAAAAATGAGTCAGGCACAAAGACTCTAGCATGCGTTTGACGTGTATCAGTTCAGGCTGAGACAGGTGCCAATTCTCGAATCGGCTTCCCGAAGGGCAGAATCGGAACCGGTCGCCCCTGCAAGTCATGCAGGATATGTTCGTGATCGATTCCCAGGTGCCGATAAACCGTGGCCCAGAGATCGTTCGGCGTGAGTCGGCGTTCCACCGGATATTCCCCTTTCGGGTTCGTGGCTCCGATCACCTGGCCGGTTCGCATACCGCCACCGGAGACCAGAACAGACATCGCTTTCGGCCAGTGATCCCGACCAGGCTGCATCACACCGGTCTGGGTTCCCCGCTGAACCGAGATTTTCGGAGTCCGACCAAATTCACCAGTCACAACAAGTAAGACACGACGGTCGAGGCCGCGCTGATAGAGATCTTCAATCAACGCAGAGACAGCCTGATCGTAAGGAGGCAATCGCCATTCACAGTCTTTGAAGAGGTGTGCATTTACGGCATGGGAATCCCAGTTGTAGGCGGCTGTCTTAGGTGTAGCTGTTCCCGGGAAAGGATGTTCCCAGACCATTGTCACAAACCGGACACCAGACTCGACCAGCCGCCGTCCCAGCACAGCACGCTGACCATAGGCATTCCACCCATAGCGATCGCGAACCTCTTTCGGTTCCTGAGAAAGGTCAAAGGCGCGCCGAACTTTTTCACTGGTCAGCATGTCGACGGCCTGGCGGTTAAAACTGTCCATCGCTTCCATGGAACCACTTTTGTCGACGTCCCGGCGGAAGTTATCGATCCCTTTCAGCATCGCAATCCGATCATCCAGCCGCGATTCCATTGAGGATTTAACGCCAATGTTCTGTACCTTGAAGTCAGGATCACTGGGATTGCCTGCCACCATAAATGGAGTGGACGATGGTCCCAGATAAGCAGGTCCCATGGCGAAAGTATCAATGGAAGCGCGAGAAGCGTCCACTTCAGTCACACAGACCGGCATTTCATTCCCAGGCTGCTCCAGCATTTTCTTCACGATCGTATTGACAGCCGGTGCGTCATTGATAGTGCCCACAGGAGTGGCGGGAATTCGACCGGTCATCAGTCGTTTATGTCCGCCACCATGGTCGGCAAACTCATGATGAATAGAGCGAATCAGAGTAAACTTGTCTGCGATCTTCGCATGCTGAGGCAGCATCTGGCAGACGTCGAGACCGGGTACGTTGGTGTGAATCGGAGCATATTCCCCACGGTACTCGACGGGGGCTCCCGGTTTCATATCATACGTTTCCATATGAGGGGGGCCGCCCGGCAGCCAGACGAAAATCACGGCTGTATCATCAGTTGGGTTCCCTGCCGATTTTGCAAGGGCCTGCTGTTGCAGCAAATCAGCCATCCCCAGACCAAGCATGCTCGCTCCACCGATCTCCAGGAAGGTGCGACGTTTGATAGGCCCAGCACAACGTTTATTTCCGGCTCTGGCACTCATGAATTCATTATCCCGATCAAAGTATGCCTGTCTGCTCATTTTCTTAACAAGTACACATCAACGTATTGTAATGTATATTGCATCGTTTAGAATAGAAATTCAAGTTCAATTTAATTTCAGATTCTGCCGGAATTCAAATTGAAAACTGTCCGCCACTCCCTAAATACTGATTGACAGACCAGTTAAGATACTATTTCCATAGACAACAGGCCAACTCGGGTGGAATTCCAGATTCCGAACACGATGGGAAGACCGATGAAATTGAAGCATTTAATACTGCTGTTTGTTTTGTTCGCAGGACTCCTGTCAGGGGAACTGGAGAATTCTTCTCAGGCAGCTCAACTGGAAGCCTACCTGCCAAACCAGGCCAAGAACATCGAATTATCAGATCCCGATGCACGTCAGCAACTGTTGATCACGCTTAAAGAGGAATCAGGATCTCTCCGCGATGTGACCCGGGAAGTGAAATACCAGATCGTACCAGCCGGTATCGCTGAAGTCAGCCCGACCGGTTATGTCAGGCCTCTATCCAATGGTACCGCCACCATCACTGCTCAACTGGCTTCCGCCCCTTCCATCAAGATTCCCGTCCATGTCTCTTCATTCGAACAACGTCGACCCGTCAGTTTCTATAATGATGTCATCCCGCAACTCACCCGTGGCGGATGTAACAGTGGTGCCTGTCACGGCACCCCCTCTGGTAAGAATAATTTCCATCTTTCACTGCTGGGATTTGAGCCGGGAAATGATTTTGAATACATCACCAAGGAATCACTGGGGCGACGTATCAACCCGGCAGCCCCCGAAACCAGTCTGCTGCTCCAGAAAGCTGCTGGTACTGTTCCCCATGGTGGGGGCAGTCGCTTTAAACCGGATGGTGCAGAAATCAAGTTGATTTCCCGCTGGATCCGGGAGGGCATGCATTACGATCCGGAAAAAGAACCCACAGTTACGAAAATCGACATTTTCCCCAAGGACCGAGTCCTGCCGAAACAGGCCACACAACAACTGGTTGTCACCGCTTATTTTTCTGATGGGACAGAACGGGACATTACCCGCATGGCGGAGTATAAGCCTAACCAGCCCAAGATGTCTGAAGTCAACGAACATGGTGTAGTCAAGTTAAAAGACCAGACGGGGACAACGTCTGTCATGATCCGCTTTCAGGAACATGTCGCCGTTTTCATGACCACGATTCCCCTGGGGCAACCCACGCCTCATCTGCCGACTCCTGAAAACTTTATAGATCAACACGTGTTTGCCAAACTGAAAGTGCTCGGACTCCCCCCTTCTGAGCGTTGTGATGATTCCACATTTCTCAGGCGGGTTACTCTGGATATCACCGGGAGAATTCCCACGCTGGAACAAACGAAAGCGTTTCTGGCCGACCAGCGACCTGATAAACGGGCTCGCAAAATCGACGAACTGCTCAACAGTCCGGGATACGCAGACCTGTTTGCCTCCAAATGGGCTGGTATTTTACGCAACAAGGCCGGGGGTAACCTCGAACAGGTCGCTCGGGAAACTTTCGGATTTCATGCCTGGATTCGTACCAGCCTGGCGATGAATAAACCTTACAACGAATTTGTCACAGAACTGGTTACTGCCCGCGGCAAACCAGGCACGAATCCTGCCGTTTCCTGGTATCGGGCTGTCAAAGATCCCAAGGATCAGATGGCAGACATCGCGCAGGTATTTCTAGGGGTCCGCATTCAGTGTGCTCAATGCCATCATCATCCCTATGAAAAATGGAGCCAGGACGATTTTTATGGCTTCCAGGCCTTCTTCAATACACTTGGCCGTAAGGAAGTTTACAAGCTGCCTGAGGATGACATCGTTTACCATAAGCGGATTGTTGCTGTCGCCAAAAACCCCAATACGGATCAAGAACTAAAGCCAACCCCACTGGATGGAGCAGCCCTGGAAATTCCTGCTGAACGGGATCCACGCATCGATCTGGCCAACTGGATCACCGATCCTCAAAATCCCTTCTTCGCTAAAATGCTCGTCAATCGTTACTGGAAACATTTTTTTGGTAGAGGCCTGGTTGAACCGGAAGATGACATTCGGATCACCAATCCGGCTACGCATCCTGAACTGCTGAATCAGCTGGCAGATTCTTTTGTCAAATCGAATTATGATCTCAAAGCAATCTGCCGCACGATCTGTAACAGCAGAACCTATCAGCTCAGTTCCTTCCCCAATCAATACAACCAGAATGATGAGCAGAACTATGCCCGCTATTATCCAAGACGGCTCCCTGCGGAAATGATGCTGGATGCAATGAATGATGTTGCGGGGGCCAGAAATAATTTCAACCATCAACCGGTAGGAATCCGGGCTGTGGCACTACCCGATGATTCAGCGAATGTTGAGTCCTTCTTCCTGCGCGTCTTTGGTCGTCCACAGATGGATACGGCCTGCGAGTGTGAGCGTACTGCGAACGCAGATCTGGCCCAGAGCCTGCATCTGATCAATTCGGATACGATGCAACAGATCCTCTCCGCTTCCGATGGTCAGGCAGTCCAGCTGGCACGTGAAAAAACGAAGGATGACCAGACTCACATTAAGGAGCTTTACCTGCACGCCTTCTCGCGATTACCAACTCAAAATGAGCTGGAAACCGGCCTGAACCACCTGCAGAAAAAACGGAATCAGTCGAAAGCAGATCCAAAGAAATTATCCCTGGAACAGGCAGAGAAACAGGCCTACGAAGACATTATCTGGGTGATGATTAATACTAAAGAATTTTTATTCAACCACTAAATTTGTGAAGCGAAATATGAAAACGATCACCAGAATCCAGCCCGATTTCTGCCTGCTGCTCTCCCTGCTGCTGATCGGCATGTTTCAGCAAGCTGCGCATGCCCAGTTGCCGACTGCGGATCTCAGGCAGCTTCGTCCATTTGCAGCCCCCGCTGGAAAAACGGTTGAAGTCTCGATCATCGGTTCCAACCTGGATCAGGCCTCCGAACTGCGATTCTCTCATCCGGGCATCAATACCAAGCCGGTCATGCTGCCCGCAGATGAATTTCATGCCCAACCAAGACCTCAGGGATCCCGCTTCCAGGTCTCAGTCGCCCCCAATGTCCCGCCAGGGATCTATGAGGCACGCGTGGTTTCTTACTTCGGCCTATCGACAGCACGTCCCTTCGTGGTAGCTGAAGCGGACAGTCGAGAAGTTGCAGAAACAGGCAGCCATGCGACGCGTGAAACCGCGATGCCGGTTGAGCTGAATACTGTGATATCAGGTGATGTCCCTTCGCGGGGAATTGACTGGTATCAGCTGAAAGCAGGAGCAGGACAACGCGTTTTAGTTGAATTATTGGCGCACCGTATTGACTCACGCCTGGACGGTCAAATTGTGGTTTATGATTCTCAAGGACGAGAAGTCACCCGCAACCGGGACTGGTACGGACGGGATTCGTTTGTCGAAATCAATTCCGAACAGGATGCCACTTTCTATCTGGCGATTTCTGATATCCTCTATCGGGGAGGATCGGAGCACTTTTATCGCCTGAGCATTTCGGATCGGCCCCATATCGATTTCATCTTCCCGCCTGCTGGTGAACCGGGATCCACACAGACCTACACCATCTACGGTCGGAACCTTCCTGGAGGCAGTTACGGTAAATCTGCGAATCTAAATGGTCACAAACTGGAATCGGTCGAAGTTGAAATCACGCTGCCCGATGTCGCAGGGCCACCCGGGAGTTTTCAGTCTGGCAAACCACGACAGGGACTGCTGGATGGATTTGATTACCAACTGAAAAATTCCAATTCAATCAAGATCGGTTTCGCCACTGCTCCTGTGACTCAGGAGAAAGCTGAACTGGACCGACAGACTGTTTCCATACCCACAGAAGTTGCCGGGCGATTTGATGAACCGAATGACGAAGATCAGTTTGTCTTTCGCGCCCGGAAAGGGAAAACTTACTGGATCGAAGCGATCGCTGACCGGATGACTTCCCAAGTCGATCCCCTGCTGATTGTACAGCAGATCACCCGATCTCCTGAAGGAAAAGTCAACATGAAGAAGCTGGCAGAAAATGACGATCTGCCATCCTATTTCAGCACCCATAACAAAAACGCCATCAACCTCGACTCAAACGATGCTGCGATTTCCTTCGTAGCAGAGCAGGATGGGGAGTATCTGGTCACGATCGTGAATCAGTTTGGAGGGGGAGGTGCAGACAATCTGTATCGCCTGGCGATTCGAGAACCCAGGTTCGATTTCCATCTGATCGCTACAACAGAACGCCCCCTCCCCACCAACCGAATCGGTTACTCAGTTACCCCCCTGCTGAGACATGATGCTAACTGGGGGGTGCGTATCGTGGCTCCCCGTCAGGATGGCTTTACTGGAGATATTGTCGTCACAGCCGAGAACCTGCCTCCCGGCGTTACAGCCAAACCTTTAGTGCTGAGCGGAAAAACTGATCATGGAATTCTGATCCTCTCTGCTGACGATACGGCGAAATCCTGGGCAGGGGAGATTCAGATCAATGGCGAAGCCCAGATTAATGGTCAGCAGGTCGTAAAGGAAGCGCAATTTGCATCCCTGATCTGGGGACACATCTTTGCTGACGCCATTCGTGTTCGCTCACGGCTCACAACGAGCATGCCCCTTGCGGTCAATGAACATGAAACGGCACCAGTCATCATCTCGCCTATAGAAGACAAAGAGTGGACCGTCGAACTGAATCAGAAGTTGGAAATTCCGATCAAACTGACCGGCAGTGGGAACCGGAAAGGTAACCTGACAATCGAACCGCACGAACTGTTTGGCATCCAACGCAATCCACCGACAGTGAATATCGCTGAAAAAGAGACCGAAGGTAAGCTGGTCATTGATTTCCGGCCCACAGGTAATTTCAAAGTCGAGCCCGGAAAGTACCAGTTTGCCCTGCTGGGCGTTGGTGTAACTGAATACCGCCATAATCTACCCGCCAGTCAGGCAGCAACAGAGGAGTTGAAGCGGATCGAGAAGCTCATCGAACAACTCAAAGCGGAAGTCGCATCGAGCAAATCAGAGGCCGACAAAGCCAAAGCTGCAGCCGACAAGCTGGCGCGAGCTGAAAAGCTGATGGCCCAGGCGGCACAGGCAGCCAAATCAGCAGAATCCAAATCGGCTCCTGCCAGTACGAAATTCGCTGCCTGGTCCAAGCTGATTACCGTGAATGTCACCAAACCTGCAGAGAAGAAATAGCGCTTCGCGCTGCAAATTGAAGATGACTGTTTCGTGTTTTTTAAGGATATAACCCACGTGCCAGTTTTGCCTGCGACACGCGTTCAATTCCTTCGATCAAAGCTGCTGTCCGCATATCAAAGTTATTCTTCTGGGCGCGATTGAGTGTTCGCTGAAAGGCATCCTGTAGTATGTGTCTCAACCGTTGATTCACTTCATCCAGGCTCCACATGTAGTTCTGCGTATCCTGAACCCACTCAAAGTAGGAAACGGTCACACCTCCGGCATTCGCCAGAATATCGGGAAGAATAAAGACTCCTTTTTCGTTGAGTACTTCGTCCGCTTCGAGCGTCGTGGGCCCATTGGCGCCTTCCGCCAGCAGACGGCATTTGATTCGATCCGCATTTTCCGCTGTGATCTGATTTTGCAGTGCTGCAGGGACCAGGATATCGCATTCCAGTTCCAGCAGTTCCTGATTCGTAATCGCTTCCCCTTCAGAATATCCTTCCAGGAAACGATTCTGAGCTACATATTCCAGTAATGAACTCATTGAAAACCCGTTCGGGTTATAAATCCCTGTGGTGGCATCACTCACCCCGATGACCTTGACTCCCAGGTCACTCAAGAACTGAGCAGCATGACTACCCACATTACCAAACCCCTGCACGACCGCGGTTGACTCACTGAGATTCATCTTCAGATGACGGGCCGCTTCCTCAATCAGGTAGACCACTCCTCTCCCCGTCGCCTCATTACGCCCTCGTGCCCCCCCCAGCACTACCGGTTTCCCGGTCACAACAGCAGGAACTGTGTAACCGACCTCCTGGCTGTAGGTATCCATGATCCAGGCCATCACGCGTTCATTGGTCCCCATATCGGGTGCGGGAATATCTTTCTCAGGTCCAATGATAGGGCTGATTTCTGTGGCAAAGCGTCTCGTCAGACGCTGTAGTTCATGCCCTGTCAAACCAGTCGGATCAATTCGCACGCCCCCTTTAGCACCACCAAAAGGCAGATGCACCAGGGCACATTTCCAGCTCATCCACATCGCCAGTGCGGAGACCTCACCAAGACTGACATCCTGATGATATCGAATCCCGCCTTTGGTCGGCCCCATGGTAAGGATATGCTGTACCCGATACCCAAATACGGTTTCCACTTCGGTATAATGATCTCGTCGAAATGGCAGTGTCACTACCAGGGTCCGTTGAGGAAACAAAAGTCGCTGGCGGATGTTGTCGTCCAGCCCCATATATTGTGCAGCCTTGAGGAACTGTCGCTGGGCCAGTCGAAACATCGGCGAGTCCCATTCAGCATCTCGCACGCGCGTCCGTTCAATCGCATAACGCAGAGAGCGGGTCAGAGAAGTGCGGCTGAGCTGGGTCTTTACCAGGTAATCCTGTGCCCCAGCTTCGACCGCTTTTGCCGCCAGTTTGACATCGTCCAGACTGGTGACAATTACGATGGGAATTGCGGGGGCGAACGACCGGACCCTGATGAATGTATCCAGATCCTCGCTGTCGGGCAGAGTCAAATCGAGGAGAATAATATCAACCGGAACTGCTTCCAGAAGTTTCAAACCTTCCTGCAGGGAGCCTGCATGCTGTAATTGAAATACGGGAGATCGGGATTCTCCCAGTAAGGTTTTGACAAGTCCGACATGAATGGGGTTATCTTCGATGAATAATACTTTAACGCCACTTCCTGATGCGATATTCATCCGTTATTTCCTTCCATAGCTGTAGAATCAATGTGAGCAGAAACCGCTGGCAGTAAGCGATCGATTTCCTGTTCCAGTGCTGGCAAAGCATCTCGCGCTTCGTCCAGTTTCTCATCCTTACCAAGGATTTCCAGTTTGAGCGCAGCTTCGGAAGCATGCTGCGCTTCAAACACCGCTGCCGAACTTTTGAGAGTGTGAGCAGCCCGCCTCAGAGACTGCGCATCCCCGGCTTGTAATGCTTCTCGAATTTCATTTAATAATTTTGGTGCTTCCTGAAGAAACATCTGCCCCAATTCACTCAAGGCTTCAGCTGGGATTTCCGACTTCTCCATCGCCTGTTCCCAGTTCAACACCTCTGTATCATCTCTCTCTTGTTCATGCTGGTTCATCGTAGCATCCTCCTGAGATTTTTCTGGTTGAACGTTAACAGCTTCCTCTCTCTGTTCAACGATGGCTGGCTCTGCCTGAGCTTTTTTCTCTTTCGAATTCAACTGCAGTGTCTCTTCGATCATCTGATATAATTCCCGCACACGCACTGGTTTTGAGACATAACCATCCATACCGGCTTCCAGGCAGCGTTCCCGGTCCCCCTTCATTGCATGCGCGGTCATCGCAATGATCGGTATATGTTCGTCTTTTTCCTGCTCATATTTGCGGATCTCACGCGTCGCCTCAAGACCATCCATCTCCGGCATCTGGACATCCATCAGAATGAGATCGAATTGCTCTGACTTCCTCTGTTCGACTGCGTCTTTCCCGTTCGTGACGACTTTGATCTGGTGCCCATGTGGTTTCAGCAGGGCGAGCGCCAGTTTCTGATTCACGATACTGTCTTCTGCCAGTAGAATTTTTAATGGGGGGATGCGTTTTGCCAGTTCGGCTGTTTTTGATTTGACCGTGTGGTGATCTTCCCCACTCATCCCCAGTGTTTCCGCAATGGAATTAAACAGTTCCGACTGTTTGAGAGGCTTTATCAGGTGTGCAGCAATTCCAAGTTCCCTGCAACGGGATATTTCATCCCGTCGATCACTTGAAGTGATCATCATGATCACCGCGCTGCCCAGTTCCTTGTCATGCTTAATCTTACTGGCCAGCTCAAACCCGTCCATGGTCGGCATATTGGCGTCGACCAGTACCAGATCGAAAGGCTCACCAGCGTGTTGTCTGTCGTGCATCATCTGCAGTGCATCTTTTCCACGCGTGACGGTTTGCGCCTTCATTTTCCAACTGGAAAGCATCTCGTCCAGAATCTGGCAGTTGGTCAGATTATCATCGACGACCAGAACGCGCAAGTCATCCAGATGTGCTTTGACCAGAGGGTCGTTTGCAGGAACCTTTTCCCGGGTCAGTTCAAAATGAGCCGTGAAATGGAATTCACTTCCCTGATCCACCTCGCTGATCACCCAGATCCGCCCCCCCATCAAATTGATCAGACGTGAAGCGATCGCCAGTCCCAGACCGGTTCCACTGAAGCGGCGGGCCATCGATTCATCAACCTGCTCAAAGGCCTGAAAGATCTGTTTCTGTTTACTTTTGGGAATTCCAATTCCGGTATCTCTGACAACAAAATGCAGCAATACATCTCGCTTCGATTGCGATTCCACATTGACATCCAGTACCACTTCTCCTTCATCGGTAAACTTGATCGCATTCCCCACCAGATTCACAATGATCTGGCGCAAGCGATAACGGTCACCGACAATCGTGTCCGGAACCTCAGGGGACAGGTGAAACGCCAGCTCCAACCGCTTATGATGTGCCCGCACCGCCAGCGATTTCATGGTATCTCCCAGATTTTCCCGCAGGTGGAATGGCGCCTGATCCAGGTCGAACCGACCAGCTTCAATCTTCGAGAAATCGAGAATGTCATTGATCACGGCCAGCAGAGATTCTCCGGATTCCTGCACCATGGTCATATATTCCCGCTGAGTGGCATTCAGATCTGTATCCAGCAATAATTCAGTCATACCGATCACGGCATTCATGGGAGTACGAATTTCGTGACTCATTGTTGCCAGAAAGGCGCTTTTGGCCCGACTGGCCGCTTCGGCAGCTTCTTTAGCTCGTTTCAGTTCTTCCTCAGCCCGTTTGACTTCTGTAATGTCGTGCACAAAGGCTGCGAACAGAAAACTGTCCCCCTGTCGGACTGGTGTGATCGTAAGCTCGACGGGAAATTCATGGCCATCCTTATGGAGTGCGGAAAGCTCCAGCCGCTTATTCAGAACAGGACCTTCTCCAGAGGCAAGATAGTTTTCGATGCCCTGCATGTGCTGCAGCCGGTATCGTTCCGGGATAATCGTCTCGACCAGCGAGCGCCCGATGGCTTCCTCATGTGTCCAGCCAAAGGTGACCTCCGCCTGTTCATTCCAGTCGCAAATTTTACTTTTCTCATTGATCCCGACAAAGGCTTCATGTGTCGTTGCCAGAATCGCCCGGTTCTTCTTATCCCGAGATTCCAGTTGCTCCTGTGTCGCTTTAGCTTCGGTAATATCGTGCATCACGATCACACCGCCACGCAGATCTCCTCGATCATTTTTCAATGGACGAGCGGTCACACTGATCCAGGTCCCGTCCGGAATGTCAGGATTTTTCAGGAACAGGATCGCATCATCCAGGGATTCCCCGCGCATCGCCCGTGCCAGGGGCAAATCTTCTGAGGGACACATGGTGACGCCATCAGCTAGATAACAACCATAAACCTGAGACCATTTCGATGGATCGACATTCTGAGGACCGATGCCGACAATCTGCTCGCCTGCCGGATTCCAGAAGACAGAATTACCGTCCTGGTCTGCAACAATGACCCCGTCTCCCATACTGTCCAGAATTGATTGCAGGATTTGAGTCTGACGCCGCAATTTCTTCTGCGAAGCATTCAGTTCCGCAGTTCGTTGTTCGATCCGTTCTTCCAGTTGATCGCGCGAAGCTGCCAGTTCGGAGGTCATATGATTGAAGGCCGCTCCCAGCATCCCAACCTCATCAGTTGATGTGATCGGCACACGAACATCCAGATTTCCCCGTGCAATTTTAGAAGCAGTATCAGCCAGTCCCAGCACAGGTTTCGTCACTCTCCGCGCAACCAGGAAAGACACCACCATCCCGAAAAAGACGAGACCAAACTGTAACCCGAGCAACAGGTGACGTAAATGCGTCACCGGAGCGTATGCTTCTGTCAGGTCGATCTTCGCTACCATCCCCCAGGGAATGCCACTGGCTGGCTGATAATCAACAGGACGATAGAAAACGAGCACTTCATCGCCGCTGTAATGCATCACCTCTGATCCACTTTCACCATCCAGGGCTTTCTCCATTGCGGGCACATCTTTCAGAGGTACAGAACGCTGATTACTGCCTTCCGGCGTTAATAAATAGCGCACCTGATCATCCTGCCTGGTGGCTACCAGCAGAGCTCCCGTATCCTGTAAGCCGGTCCGATTGGTCAGAATCCTCTCCAGAGGGGTCACATCCAGCCAGACCATCAGGACACCAATCAACTCCCCCGATTCACCTTTCATGGGAGCCATGAGATAAGTCACATATTTTCCATCGACTTTTTGAGGATAATCCAGTTGGGGATGTTCTTTCGCATCCAGAAATCCAGGATCATCGGCAAAGGTCTGGTTGAGAAAATTCTCACTCGTTGCAGTAATGACGGTTCCTTCCGGATTCACAATCCAGAGATCCCGAAATTCGGATGAACTCCCCGATTCGGTATCCTCCAGAATCCGCTTCGATTCAGCTCTGAACGTAGCCTGATCCAGCTTGCCCTGTTCGAAATCCTGGATCAATTCGCGTAAATGGGTCCGGCTGGTGACCAGGGCAGCGCGATCCAGCTGCTGCTGGACATAACCTTCAAATAAAGCAGCCCGGTCACTGACGACCAGCTGGAGACGGACCCGGATATTGTCGTGTAGAATATCCCGTGCAAAGATATAGGCGAGGTGCCCCAGAATTCCGGCAGTAAGAACCACCACGATGGCAACAAACAGCGTGTTTTTCAAAAGCAAAGACCGCCAGAATGAAGGAGGCTCCGCTGTAAACGAACCCTGATCCTGTGGCGGCGTGACGGGAATCTGTTGTTCGGAAGCGTACATCAAGACTGCCCTTCCTTTAACCCGATACAGCCCTGCCTCGATGGGAAGTTTTACCCGCGATCCCACTCTGGGGACAGGAGACATCGCCTCATAGCAATGTATCTGCTGATTACTTACTGTATCGGCCTAAGTATATTGTACGCAACAACCTTTGTTTTGGAAACAGGCCGTCTCGCGGTTTATGGATCTGTCCGAACCATCGTCAAAAAAACGGTCATCACACCTTAATCAGCCCCTTGGGTCCGATTCACTCTCCAACCAGACACACCACAAGATATAAAGCAATAAAATGAAATAACTTAGAGCCCAAATACCATAAATCAACTCTCTAGATTTTCAAACTTTTTGTTACGAAAATCCTGTCTCCGTATCACGTTCCAACAGTTACGCACCCAAACGAAAGATCAATATCTCAGCCAGAGAATCGCAATGCCACTTCCATAAAAACAGGAAAAGGTGATCAGTTTCAAGATCAATGCAAAACACATCCGAAGGGGAGTCTGTTTTTTCAGATGCCACTCCCACCAGCCTGCAGGCAGCGCACCAATCGGACCTGCGAGAAATGCCCACTCAAAAACGAGACTCAATCTGCGACACAGCAGAAAATAGACGGTGAAAACAATGAGCAACCAGATCAATGGCCCATAATCACGCCAGAAGGTAGATCTCTGCTGCTCTCGTTTAAACTGAACAGACGCAAAAACCGGCTCAGTGACAATATACAGACAGAGTGGCCAGGTGAAGATAAAATCCTGCTGCCAGAGACTGATCCAGGTGGTCCCCAGGGCCCCTGCCAGAAACGCCAGAATTCGATAGGTCATGATCCAGGTCGGCAGGCGACGTTGTGACGGTATCCACCAGAGGGGGATTGCAGCCAATATCAGACTGGCAACAAGTAACCCCAGTGACCAGTAGTACCAGCGGATCAGCCAGTCGGTTGAAGGTAAATCAAAAGCATACTCTGGCTCAACAGAGAGAATCTGGCCTGCCCAGTCATAGTAAGTTTCCTGAGGAATTTCTGTGAGTCTCAGTGTGGGTTGATCTGAGGGTAAAAGATCTGGCTCTCCGAGATACACACAGGCAGCCCGGGATTGGTTGCGGATAAATACACAACCACGATGCAATACTGGTGGCGTCCAGGTCAGTTCTCCCGAGAGGACCTTACAACGTGACAGGATCTCACAACGCTCAGGGTTCTGGCGGAGCAGTATCAGTTCCCCCCGTTCATTAAGCAGAATCAGTTTTCCATCAGCAACAATGATTCCGGACTGCCCCAGTTCATTCGTGATATCATTATTTGACCGTTCCGGACGCCCGGATCCCTGCTCCCATAATTCCTTTCCAGTCAGAAATTCGATGCAGCGAAATTTTCCCCGCGAGGGACGCTGTGTTTTAGACTGTTGATCGAAGATATCAAAACCGTAAATCTGCTCGTTGACCAGCACACTTGATAAAACGTCGTTCGACATCACCCGTGAACGCCAGACCGTTTTCAACAGCTCAGAGTGTGGAAAACGGTCTGGCAATTCGAATAGTTGAGAACCGGATCGGAATGGAGCAGCGATCCAGAGATAAGGCTCACGATAAAGGGGCCAGGCGGAATGTTCGTCGTAGCCTTCCGATAACTCATGTTCGAGCAACACCGCGCCGGTTTGCAAATCGTGAATCACCAGCGCATTTTCCAGGTAACCCACCACCAGCTTTCTACCATTCCGTTCGATCGGGAGTGCCGGACAGTAACTGGCAGGTCGGTCACCAGACTGCCAGACCGTCTTTCCGTCAGCCAGATTCAATGCCACCATGCTGGCACCTGGACCTCCCACAGGCAATACTACCAGTTGATCCACGACCGTCGGCGAACACGCATAGCCAAAACCATCGCCTCCAGTGCCATGAAACTCTTCAAGCACGTTCCTGGACCAGATCAATTTCCCCTTGTTCGCGTCCAGGCACCCGACCAGGCCGCTGGGGGCGGCAAAGAGTACTTTTCCCTCTGCCAGCGTAGGGGTGGCCCGGGGACCGGGATACACACCCGCCAGTTCGTAAGGCCAGTCATAGCGATACTCCCAGACAGTTTTCCCCGTCCGTGCCGCAAGACAATAGACATATTGTCCCTGTAGAGTTTGCGCCTGGGTATAAACACGATCGCCTGCTGCCACAAAAGCGGAGTACCCCTGCCCCAGGTCTTTCACCCACAGAACAGGGGGCCCTTCAGCAGGCCAGTTGTCAGCCAGGTGAATTTCCGGAGAGTGTGCATCAAATCGAATGCCACGGACATCCGGCCAGCCACGATCTTCGATGCCTTGAGGCAGGAAAGGATTCCTTTCTTCTGCATCGACTTGCCCCGATATCAGTACCAACAGAACTGCCGCAAGCCCGAAGGTGATCGTGCTGCGGCAATTAAGGTACCATTCCGCCAGTTTCTCTTTGTAGAAAAGGCATACCACAGGCGGTCCTGAGGAAACGAAGGCGCTAAGTAATATGAACCATACTGATCAGGAAAACTGAGATAGTGCTTTTTCGGCTTCAACGGGAACCCGGAGTGATGAATCGAGTGACATCAATGCTTCGACAACAGGCGTCAAGGGGCCACGCAGATTTTCATCATCTGAGGCCAGATGGTGCAGAACAAAACAGGCTCCATCTCTGATCCGAGCCGTATCTTTAATGAGAGCACTCAACAGCTGAGGAACTGAATCCTTGCTCATCGAAATTAAAGCCGACGCGGCAACAAACCGCACGCTGTCGTCATCTGGCAGGATTTCGATTAATGGGCTAACGGCAGCAGGATCACCAATTTCCCCCAGTGCCTTAGCTGCTTCCCAGCGCATCGTTTCGGAAGAATTGTCCAAAGCAGTAATCAGAGCCGGAACTGCAGCAGAACCTGTTTGTACCAGTTTATGGCGTGCGGACTGCCTGACCTCCCCATCAGAACTATCGAGCTGCTGAATCCTATCAGAGATTTGACTATCATTTTCTGCCATGAACGTGTCTCCTGGTGTCTGTCCTCGTGAAACTCAAAAATTCGAATTCGGGGGAACCTTGAATCAGATTTCCTCCCGAACTCCGCTAATTATAACAAGCATCCTCACAAAGTACACCATGGCCGATGGAACAGATTGAGGCTACGATTCAAGGACGAATTCCCAACCCGCCCCCGGAATCAGTTAGAAATACAACTACCTCTGCTTACCATTCCAATACAAAGTCGAGTAGCAGTTGTGAACTCCGAAATGAATACATATTATGAATACTGGAGCTTTGTTGGTCTAAATCCACCAGAGGCAGCTACAAATTTCCTGCTTTCGTTCCGGGTTGATTCCGTCTTGATCAAAAGTGAGTGAATCAATCTAAGCCTGCTATTAACAGTTCTAAGATACGAGGTATAAACGTGAGAAATCTCCACCACAAACAGTTCGTTGGTTCCGTTGCCCTGCTGGGGCTGGCAATTGCTCTGATCTGGTCACAGTCAACGCCAACGCTTGCCGGGTCAGACGCAAAAAAAACGCAAGCCGGTGTTCCAGTTGAACCCGACATGCATGAGTTTATGGAATACGTATTCCAGCCCACCTACAAACGGCTCAAGCAGGCCATCGCAGCAGAACCAGACAATCGTAAAGTCTGGAAAGCAATCAAATCGGATGCGCTCATTCTGGCGGAAGGAGGCAACTTACTGCTTCTGCACGATCCCCAAAACGATCGCTCCAGCTGGAATGAATACAGCCAGGACGTTCGTAAAGAGGGTGGCTTGCTCTACAAAGCCGCCAAGTCCAAAGACTTCAAGACTGCCCGCAAACATTACGTAGCCATGCTCAAGAACTGCAACGCCTGTCATCAGAAATTTGCTGATGGCGAACACCAGTTGACGCCCTGAGATTGATATTGTACAGCCGCAATTAAAATGCCTGACAGATTAAACCTGCTGTCAGGCATTTTTTTGACTTGAGTTAACTGCTCTTCTGGCGAGTCCGGGGAATCACAGCAGCCAGTCCGCCATCAACTCCCAGAATCTGCCCTGTGATCCAGTTATTCTCGGGTTTTAACAACCATTCAATCAGGGAAGCAACATCTGCAGGCTCCCCCAGGCGATCCAGAGCATGCATTGAAATTGAAGTGGACTCAGCCGCCTCTGATTCCCACAGGTGACGCGTGATCCTGGATTTGATTAAACCCGGCGCTACTGCATTCACTCGAATTCCACGGCTGGCATAAGTCGCAGATGCCGACAGCGTCAAGCCAATCACTCCCGCCTTGGCAGCGGCAATCGCTTCATGGTTTGCGATACCAATCCGAGCAGCAGCAGATGAAATCAGTACTACTGAGCCCCCTGCCTTTCTCATGACCCGAGCCGCGCTCCGCACCGTCGAAAAAGCGGTTGTGAGATTGACTGACAGGGTCTGAGACCACTCTTCATCTGAAGTCAGGTGCGCCGGTTTTAAAAGCACTGAACCGATGCAGTTTACAACACCGTCAAGGCGGCCAAACTCATTGGCAGCCTGTTCTAGACAGTGATCTATTGAGTCTGGGTTCTCTGCTTCAACACAAGATCGTGGAGCATCCAGTTCGGACGACAAGTCGTCCAATCGCTGCTGATCTCGGCCTCCCAGCATCACACGATGACCGGCCCTGGCCAGTCTTTGACTTATTTCCGAACCAACGGCTCCTGTCGCCCCCAGAACCACATATCCCAGTGATTGCCCGATTGAGTCTGATATACTCATTTAAAGATCTCGTAATTAAAAATCGAAACTAAATCATACGGGGGACAATCAAAGCAAATTAACTCTTAAAACGGACCAAATATCTACTACTCTTATCCATTTACGGGACAATAATTCCGCAAGAATGCAAGAGAGACTTCCCCCGCAGTCTTGGTAGTAGGATCAGGCCAGATTTCAATCACCCTTTTCCAGATTTTCAGCTGGGATCAATTAACTGACTCGGAAAGAATCAGATATGTTGAACATAAGTAGAACGTCTTCTGGAGACTATGAATTTGAGTCAGAAATATTCGTTCCCCACCCGCTTCAGGATATTTTCGATTTTTTTGCTCAACCAGAAAATCTCGAGAAGATTACTCCCCCCTGGCTAAATTTCAGAATCATCACTCCCCGTCCCATTAGCATGCAGGCCGGCACATTGATCGATTATCAGTTAAAACTGCATGGCATCCCCCTCCGTTGGCGAACAGAAATCACAGAGTGGATCCCCCTGGTCCGATTTGTGGACACGCAACTGAAGGGTCCCTATCGGACATGGCGACACACTCACACGTTCGCAGAGCGGGATAACGGAACACTGGTGCAGGACCATGTACTTTACTCTGTTTACGGTGGAGCGCTGATTAACCGGCTGTTCGTTCAAAAGGATGTCGAGCGAATATTTCAGTACAGGCTGGATCAGTTGAAGAAGTTCACATCCGCTGGCCTGCCTGATTAATCGGCTTTAGATTTCCCGGAAGGAGTGGCTCTGCTGATCAACATCTTCAATCGCGATTTTGTGCCAGTCAGCTTCCGGGCCAGGACATCCTGTTCGGTGAACCGCGCCAGAAGAATTTCCCCATCCGTGGCCCGATTCCGGTCGTAAGAAATATAAATCGTACCATCTGGTGCCTGGAACCCATCCGGGTAAGAAATCCCTTTTCGCTCATCGAGAACCAGTCCTCCCCGCCAGGTCTGTCCCTCATCGTCTGACAACCAGGCACTTAACTGAACTCGCCCGTGATGTGCATCGATTTGATCTCCATGTTTAATCAGGAGCAGACGCCCTGAAGCCAGTCTGCGAATATGAAAGCGGGCGTTCGGCTGCTTGATTTGAGGTGGTACTGACGGCTTCGCCCAGGTCCGCCCCCCATCCAGGGACGTGGACTGCATAATCCCTTTGGCAGTTCTGGCCAGCATCCAGAGTGAACCGTCCTTGCGTTCGACAATCATATGCTCGTGCCAGTCTGGATTGGGGAACCGAACCGCTCCTCGGCGTTCCCAGGATGCTCCCTGGTCAGTCGAAACAAAAACGTTGGCGCCGCGAAACGGATCTAGCGCTTTAAAACAGCCTTTGAATGGACCAAAACCTTCGCGCTGATCCAGGGAAACAGGTAACATCCATTCCCCCGATGAAAGTACGGTGGGTTTATTTAATGTCACTCCATGCCAGATGCGTCGCGGCGCGGACCAGACCGGCTCGTCTGCATCGGGATTATCACAAACAGTCGCCCAGACCCCGGCCCGACCATCAAACATGTGCATGGACTGGTCAAAAATCAGCCATAATCTCCCCAGGGGATCCGTCCACAGATTCCCGACCAGAATACTGCGTTCCATGGGCAGCTCAGTGGAATGCGAATCGAGCACCAGACGGGGATGCGACCAGTGTTCGCCATCATCATCGCTGGTCGCCAGAACAAAAAAAGCCTTCGGACTATCACCACCGGCAACCCAACAGGCCCAGAGACGTCCTCCGGGAGTGCGCTCGATACCAATCGTCATCCCATAGTCCAGCTTGTCGTAGTCATATTCAGGCAGCGGAGATGTATTCAGCTTCGGAGGGACTAAAGCCAGGTCGGCGATTTGCTCCATGCGTTTAATTTCATCTGCCGGCTTCTGTTTTGGTTCGGCTGCAACCAGGGCAGCACCAATCAGCAGAGAGAATACTCCTGTCAAAACAAAGGTATTATTCATGAAATTTATTCTCGGCTTTCTTGAGCGACACTCCAGACATCTCTTACCAGCAAATCATTATGACGTTTTCTCCAGCCGACAGCCAGTCGTGTCATCCCCCCCTTTTTTAATCCACTTTCAGACTGAGTCATAAGACATTGGGAGTCGTCATTTAATACTTGCTGATGTTTGACAATCTGGTAGAGTCACTCCATAACAGATTGTGTGAATCGCACTCCATAAAGTACACGAGAAACCATGAGCCACAACATCAGCCCACCAGACTCAAGCAATGTGACGGGTGACCTCGCTCCCTGGGGCCAGGAAGACCTGCCGGCCCCGCCTCCCTTTACAATTCGAAATCTGTTTCGAACCATCGGCCCGGGGGCGATCCTGCTCGCCGGCTCGATTGGTGGAGGGGAGTGGCTGATCGGCCCCACAATTACCGTTAAGTACGGTATGAGCATTCTCTGGATCGCTACCGTTGCCATTGCACTTCAACTCCTGTTTAACCTGGAAGCAATCCGCTACACTCTCTATACCGGAGAACCCATTCTGGTGGGCATCATGCGTCTGCGCCCGGGATCAAAATTCTGGGCTGGTGGCTATATCTTTGCAGCCGTGGCTCAGCTCGGGGTACCGGCACTGGCCGCTGGATGCGCTTCAGTTCTGTTTGCAACTTTTGCCGGTCGGATGGCAGGAGACGGTGATGCGACGGCACTGCATCTGCTGACTTACCTGATCATTGCGATTACGGTCGGGATTCTGCTCTCAGGAAAAACGATTGAGCGGATGCTAGAATATTTCTCCTGGGTAATGATCGCGTTTATTTTCTCATTTCTGATTGCGGTCAATCTGTTGTTCGTCCCCTTTTCTCACTGGTTAAAAACACTCACGGGCTTCTTTCAGTTTGGTTCACTCCCGGCAAATCTGGATCCGCTTCTGCTGGCCACGTTTGCTGCAACCGCGGGTTCAGGAGGCATCGGAAATCTGGTGATTACCAACTGGTACCGGGACAAAGGCTTCGGCATGGGAGCCAAAGTCGGTTCGATCACCAGTGCATTCAGTCACAGTGAGATGCAGCTTTCCCCCGTCGGGAAGGTTTTTCCCATCACTGAAGAAAACCTGACTAACTGGAACTCCTGGTGGAAATATGTGTCGGCTGATCAGGTCTGGCTCTGGGGAATGGGCTGTCTGATTGGCATGTTCCTGAATGTCAACCTGGCGACGGCGGTCATTCCGGAAAATACCAATATGGAACACCTGGCTGCGGGCGCATTCCAGGCACGCTACATGGCGGAACAACTCTGGACCGGTTTCTGGTGGCTGGCCCTGTTGAACGGGTTCTGGGTTCTGATGTCGACCCATCTGAGCAATACGGATGTGCTGATTCGAACAGTAACCGATATCGTCTGGGTGGCCAGCCCGCATCTGCGGGAACGCCGCAAAATGAGCGTCAGCCGACTGTATTATTTTTTCCTGGCCATCGCCACCATCTGGGGACTGCTTGCCGTGCACTGGGGGCATGCAATTCAATTGTTTAAAGTTCTAGGCGCCGTGGCAGGTCCGGTTCTGGCCATCGCTGCCCTGCAGATTCTGATCATCAATACCAGACTCCTGCCACAACAACTGAAGCCGCCTCTTTGGCGCCGGGGGGCCCTGATTGTCTGCGCCATCTGCTATGGCAGTTTGTCCGCGGCTTTCATTTGGGACTTGTTTTTCTCTCCCAAATGAGCAAAACTACACTATACACCAATTGCAGCGTTCATTGAATTATGGAGCATTCAGACATGCCCCCTCAGCCGCTGATCAGACATTCCCGCCCAACGTTTTACCGGTCAGACATCTCCCTCGGTTTGATGTTCCTGCTCGTCGCCCTCATTCCCGGCCAATCCCCTGCAGCAGAGCCCGCTGCTCCTGTCTTCTATGAAGACAACGTAAAAGCGATTCTCGAAGCCAAATGTACCCGCTGCCATAATTCCGAAAAGAAACAGGCCGGGCTTGATCTGAGTTCACCCCGCTCCATGCTTAAAGGAAGCGAATCAGGTCGTATTCTCCAGGCAGGTGATGCTGATGCCAGCCTCTTATTTCAGATGATTGATGCGGACGAAATGCCCCCGGAAGAAAAAGACCGCCTGACTCCCACTGAGCGAGAATCCCTTCGATCCTGGATCCAGGCTGGCACTCACTTTCGGAAAGCTGTGAAAACAGCCCCCGCAGTGACACAGCATGACATCATCCCTCTGCTGCATCTGCGTTGTGTCGCCTGCCATGGCGGACGCCGTCAGGAAGCGGGACTGGACCTGAGAACAAAGCAGTCCATTTTAAAGGGGGGCAAATCAGGGCCGGCGGTTGTACCTGGAGATCCAGAATCAAGCCTGCTGATTCGACGTATCAAGTCAGCTGAAATGCCTCCGCGACGGAAACTGGTCTCAGTGAGTGTCAAACCCATGGAAGCCAATGAACTGGAACGACTCTCCCAGTGGATTGAACTCGGGCTCCCCGAGGTTAGTGAATCAGAATTGCAGGAACCAGAGACACTGGTCACCGAACAGGATCGTCAATTCTGGTCATTTCAACCTCCCGCTCAGGTGCAGCCACCTCAAGTTCAGCATCAGGACCGCGTGCGGAATCCCATCGATGCCTTTATCCTGAGCAAACTGGAATCTCAGGGACTGACGTTCGCCCCCACCGCAGACAAACGAACCCTGATGCGCCGACTTTCAATCGATCTGACAGGCTTGCCCCCCACACCACAGGAAATTGACTCTTTTCTGAACAACCATGACCCCAAGGCCTATGAACAACTGGTTGAGCGACTGCTCGCTTCACCTCGATACGGAGAGCGCTGGGCGCGGCACTGGCTGGACGTCGTCGGTTATGCTGATTCAGAAGGAGCTCAGAACGAGGATAAGTTACGCCCCCACATGTACCGTTACCGAGACTATGTGATCCGTTCCCTGAACCAGGACAAACCCTACTCTCGATTTCTGCTGGAGCAGATTGCGGGGGATGAGCTTGTCGATTACCGTTCAGGTAACATTACGCCGGAAGTCTATGATTGTCTGGTCGCAACCGGCTTTTTACGGACGGCCCCCGATCGCACATTCGCTAACATCACGAATTTTGTGCCGGACCGACTCGAAGTCATTTCAGACGAAATTCAGATCCTGGGCTCGGCCGTGATGGGGCTGACCATCAAATGCGCCCGCTGCCACTCCCATAAATTCGACCCGATTCCTCAAAGTGATTACTACCGTCTGACGGCTGTTTTCAAGGCTGCCTATGACGAGCACGACTGGTTGAAATCTCAAGGCCCCCGAACTCTGCCTTATGTCAGTCAGCAGGAACATAAAAAACATCAGGAACATGAGAGACAGTTATCGATTCAGCAGGGTCAACTTAAACAGCGTCTCGATCAACTGAAACCGACCGCGCCGGACTATCAACAGAAAAGTGCAGAAATCAAAAAACAGATCGACGCCCTGAAAACACAACACTGGCCGGCCCCACGGATTCGCGCCCTCTGGTCGCGGGAATCCCCCTCGCCCAGTTATATCTATAAACGCGGAAATTATCTCACGCCGGGCCGCCCTGTCCCGCCAGGTGTTCCTGCAGTCCTGACTAGTTCGGATGAAACTCTCGATTTCGATCAGAAAGCAAAAAATGGAAAGCCAGTGGGACGCCGCCTTGTCTTCGCCCGCTGGCTTACTCAGCCTGACCACCCCTTGACAGCACGCGTGATGGTCAACCGCATCTGGTTGCATCATTTTGGGCGAGGCATTGTTAATACTCCAGGCAACTTCGGTCGCGCGGGGGAACGCCCCACACATCCAGAGTTGCTGGACTGGCTGGCCAGGGAATTCGTTCGACAGAACTGGAGTATCAAGTCGCTGCACAGACTGATGGTCACATCCAGTACCTATCGGCAGTCCTCTGAAATTTCCGATGACGCAGCCCGCCTTGATCCATCGGGAAGCCTGCTGTCGCGAATGCCACTGAATCGAATGGAAGCCGAAGTTCTCCGCGATTCTTTACTCTACATTTGCGGCCAACTGGACGAAACCCCCTTCGGTCCGGCTGATTCCGTCGAATCGCGTGCGGATGGCCTGGTCACATCCCAGCGGGGAGACAAAGGATGGCGCAGGAGTATCTATGTACTTCAGCGTCGTACAAAAATCCCGACACTACTGGAAAACTTTGATTTTCCACAGATGGGGCCCAATTGTCTGCAACGAGGAGAATCGCTGGTCGCACCTCAAGCGTTGCATCTTTTGAATAATCTGATGATCCACCAGTTGGCTGAGCACTTCGCATCTCGGATACGAAAAGAATCTGGAGATCAGCCGGCAGATCAGATCAACCAGATCTACTTAAGAGCCCTGGGGCGTCCTCCAAGCTCTGAAGAAACCGAGATTGGCCTGATGACATTACAACAGCTGGAAGAAAAATGGAAATCAGAATCCAAGGACGAAAAGAAACCCTCGGATAGTTCTCAAAAAGCGCTTACCAGTTATTGTCATGCCATATTCAATCTGGCCGAATTTCAATACATCGATTGAGTTTTTTCTCATTGCAACAGCAGCTTCTCCAGAGCGAGAGTTATCTCATGACACAGGAAATACAAATCACAGAAAAAGTCACCAGAAGAAGTTTTTTCGAACATATCGCAACCGGCGTGCAGGGGGCAGCTTTAACCTGGCTGCTACAGCAGGATCTGTATGCGGATTCCTCTCCCCCTGAGGAGCAGGAGAAAGAAAGTATCTCCGGTCCCCACCACAGGCCGCGCGCCAAATCGGTGGTTCACCTGTTTATGAATGGTGGGCCCAGCCAGATGGATCTGTTTGACCCCAAACCCATGCTCGATAAATTTCATGGCAAAGAGCACTTCAAGCAAATTGCAGGAGAAGTCGAATTCCCAGAACGGGCCGGGGCATTGATGAAAAGTCCGTTCCAGTTCTCCCGCCATGGCGAATCAGGAATGTGGGTTTCAGATGTCATGCCGCACCTGGCAAAGCAGGTGGATGATATCACCATGATCCGTTCGATGTATACGACGAATCTGACACATGAACCTGCCCTCTACAAGATTCAATCGGGAAGTGAATTTACCGGTCACCCCTCATTGGGCGCCTGGGTTTCATATGGCCTGGGAAGTGAGAATCAAAACCTGCCTGCTTATGTCGTTCTGGATGACCCATTGGGGCTACCCGTCAATGGTATCGAGAACTGGCAGGCTGGTTTTCTACCAGCCCAGCATCAGGGGACCCGTTTTCGAGCGACCGGTTCTCCCGTGCTGAATCTGAAACCGGAATTCGAACAGCCTGCGTCAGTCACACAACTGGAACGGGATCTGATTTCACGATTGGACCGCATCCATCAACGTCAACGCACATACCACCATCAACTGGAAGCACGCCTCTCAACCTATTCCCTGGCTGCACGCATGCAGATTGCCGCCTCCGACGCCCTGGATCTTTCCCAGGAGACAGCTGAGACACAGAAAATGTATGGGATCGGCCAGCCTGTCACGGAATCTTATGGACGCCGCTGCCTGATTGCCCGGCGACTCATTGAGCGGGGTGTGCGTTTTGTTCAATTATTTATTAATAGCCAGATCTGGGACACGCACAGTGCTATCGCCTCGAATCTGAAATCAGCATGCCAGAGGACAGATCAACCGGTTGCAGCACTGCTGCAGGATCTGAAGCAGCGTGGACTCCTGGATGAAACACTCGTGATGTGGGGAGGCGAAATGGGCCGACTGCCGATCGCCCAGCTCTCCCCGGATAAAGATGCACGCAAATCCGGCCGTGATCATAACAAAAATGCGATTTGCACCTGGATGGCGGGGGGTGGTGTGAAGCCAGGGCTGGTATTCGGAAAAACAGACGAGCTTGGCTTTGCAGCCGTGGAAAATCGTGTCAGCGTCCCCGACTGGCACGCTACCATGCTGCACCTGCTGGGACTGAACCACGAAGAACTCTTCATCAAACGAAATGGCTTAAACGAACGACTGACGGGTGTCGGCAATCATCCGCGGATCGTCTCAGAAATCCTGGCCTGAGCCCCCAAACTTGATCAGCTGTCAGCAAGCTGTTTCTAACGCAGAACGGAACCGGAACATTGCTTAGTGCAAGCCGTAACGGCTCATCTTATAATGCAATGTGCGGACACTGACGCCCAGAAGCTTTGCCGTTTTTTCACGATGATAGTCACAGGCAGCCAGCGCCGTCGTAATCGCTTCCTTTTCCGCCTCTTCGGTTACTTCTGCCAGCGTTTTCACAGGGGCAGATTCCGAGGCCGGAGACGGGCTGAGTTCTACCGGCAAATCGGTAGCCTCAATCACATCTCCCGGAAGTGTCACGACAAGGCGTTCGATTACGTTCCTTAGTTGACGAACATTGCCCGGCCAGCGGGCAGAAACGAATATTCGCATCGCATCAGTTGAAACTTTTTTGAGAGGACGATGATGCCGTTGACAGAAGTGTGTCAGAAAATGTTCAATCAGAAGAGGAATATCATCACGTCGCTCTCGTAGCGCTGGAATATGGATCGGGATCACATTCAAACGATAGAAGAGGTCTTCGCGGAATGATCCATCTTCAATCAGTGGCTCGACGGCTTTGTTGGTTGCAGAAATGATCCGGGCATCACTGGTGAGAACCTCTTCACCACCAACCCGCATGTATTGCTGAGTTTCCAGAACACGCAGTAGATCGACCTGACTCTTCGCAGGCATTTCCGTGACTTCATCCAGAAATAATGAGCCTCCCTGTGCCTGTTCAAAACACCCGGGCTTCTGTCGTGTGGCGCCGCTGAAAGAACCTTTTTCATGACCGAATAGTTCACTCTCCAGCAGTGTCTCCGGCATCGCCCCCAGATTGACAGCCACGAACGGTCCACTGCTGCGATTACTCAGATCATGCACCGCCCTGGCGATCAACTCTTTACCCGTTCCACTTTCCCCCTGGATCAGGATAGTGGCGTCCGTGGCAGCCACCTGACGAATCTGCTGGAAGACATCATGCATGGCGGCACAGTTGCCGATGATATTGGAAACTTCTCCCGCATTGACCAGACGATTTCTGAGTTCGCGGTTCTCAATCTGTAGGCGATAGTGCTCACGGGCCTTACGAACCTGATGTCGTATTAAATCCAGATCCAGAGGTTTAGTAATAAAATCAAACGCGCCCAGGCGCATCGATTTGACAGCGGTCTCAACTGTGCCATGTGCGGTAATCACAATCGTTGTCGTCTGAGGATTACTGCGAAGTATCTGCTCTATCAGTTCCAGACCATCCATCTCTCCGGGCAGCCGTACATCTGAGATAACCAGTTGAAAGAAACCAGCTTTAAACTTAGCGAGCCCCTCCTCTGCATCCTGGGCTGTTTCCAGAACGTCAGCCTCCCTGGCCAGACCTTTGGCAAGCCCGGAACGAATATTGGGTTCATCATCGATGATTAAAATTCCGAAACCGTCTGTATTCATGTTGTCCCATCTGCTGGTAATAAAACTGAAAAGGTGGTTCCACTCAGTCCAGTATTAAAGTCAATTGTACCATCATGTTGTCTTACAATCTTCTCACACAGAGCAAGTCCCATGCCGGTCCCCTCATGACGAGTGGTGAAATAAGGGTCGAAGATTCGTTCTCGCAGTTCAGCAGGGATCCCATTGCCTGTATCCGTAATGCTGATTCTGAGCCAGTCCCCTTCCTGATTCAGGCCAATCGTCAGCGTCCCCCCGTCAGGCATGGCCTGTAAAGCATTTAATGCCAGATTCAGGAGCACCTGGTCAATATGCACTGAGTCAGCCATAATTTCTGGAGGTTTCTCCCGTGGAAGATTTACCATCACATTCACGTTCTGTTGTTCCGCCTGGGGCCTGATAAACCGAACCAGCTTATTAATCAGAGCCTTAAGATCAACACAGGAGCGTCCCGGTTCTGACATGGACGCATAGTCGCGAAATCCCTCCAGCACAGAAGTCAGCCGATTAATCTCAGTACGGATCACCTCCAGCATTTCATCAATTTCACCCGACCGGCTCTGATTCTCAAGAGCCTCCTCAAGCAACTGAACATGAAGTGACAGAGCACTGAGAGGATTCTTGATTTCATGTTGAAGACCGGTTGCCAGTGACCCCAGCCCGGCGTAGCGTTCCATGCGCCGCAACCGCTGCTCCATTAACGCACGTTCAGTCACGTCACGTACGTGCAAAACAGTCCCCAGTTCTTCCTGGCGTTCATTCCTTAACAGACTGCAGCCAGCTCTGAGAGTCTGTTCATGTCCATCTCGATTGATCGTGTAATCACAATCCCGCACGGGAGAGTGGTGGGCATTCACATGACTGCAGATCACGCATAACAGCGTATGTTCGACACCTACATCCGAAAGAGGCCGACCGATCACAGGCTCTTCCAGGCTGAGTAGTTCCCGCCCACGAGGGTTGATACTGGTAATCACTTCATCGCGGTCTGTCGTGAGCACTCCCTGATCCATACTTGCCAGAACATCACTGGCCATCACTTTCACTTCACGCAGGGAGCGTTCGCTGTTGAGGTAGGCTCGTACCAGCAGAACCAGGGCAATCCCAGTCACAATAATGTTGAGAAACAATAAAATCGACAACTGGGACTGAAAACGCAGTTCGCCAGCCAGTTCCCGCGCGACTGCCAGATCACTGTCGGGAAGATGACTCATTATTTTGGCGACAATTTCCTGTTCGTGATGGAAATCGACCAGAATCCAGAGCGTGACAACCAGTCCCGTCAGGCTCAGTACTGCCAGCCCACCGATCGCCAGTTGAAAACCGCGGCTGACCCGCGTTTCGTAGACATGAAACATCCGTTGAACTCCAGCCCCCGGTTTCACGCCAGATCAAAGCATCCGGGAGCACTTAAACGAGCCTGACCAAACACATCTGTGCACCAGGGAAGGACGCGCGGAATCATTTACTGCTCTATGTGAAATACGCAACACATTTACTCATAAACCATTATATCCATTTATAGAATTTTCTCAATTAAATTCATGAGCCCATCCAGTCCATCGCCATTCCTGCAGCTTATTGCAGACCACATGCAGTGGTTTGCAGTCTAGCTTTAATCAAAAACACTATAAGTGAAAATTTACATGAAAATATCACGGTACTGGCCGTTAAATCCGATACAAAAGTAAAAGTTTGCATATTCGCCAATCTCAGGATTCAACAAACGCAATCGTTAAAAAACAAACCAAATGTCACGTTTGAAGATCAAATCGTTTTCGCTTCAAAGTCAACAGGGTGCCCTTGTGGGAAATTGAAACATGAACAGGAATTGCAAGTCAGGGTCAAAAAATCCCGCCAAAACTCTACAATATCCAAACCGGCGCCAACCGTTTGATGCATTACGCAAATTGACTTTCCGGATCATGGCCATTGCTGGCCTGCTTACAATCCATTTGCCAGTCAGCCAGGCGGACCATCCTCCTGCCCCGGCTGCAGCGAATGCAGACCTCTCATCACAACTCCAGAGCCTCCAGCAACAGATTGATCAGTTAAAAGCACAGCAGATTATCACAGTGCAAAACATTGATCAACCACAGGCTGAGCCGATGACGCAGACACCGGATGAATACGATTCCGATCTGCCACCCTACCTTTTCGGTGACAATGCTGCCTGTCCGGAATTCCCGACTGTCAGATTGACCGGGTTCTTTCAGGCTGACTCAGTCTGGTTTGGACAGGACAGCAAAAGTATTCAGGCAGTTGGTGATGTCCAGAATGGAGCGGATTTCCGTCGTGCCCGCCTGGCTGCCACCGGGGATGCGTGGGAGAATGTTGGCTACATGCTCGAAATGGATTTCGCTTTTCCCGGACGTCCTTCCTTTATGGATGTGTGGATGGAAGTGCGAGATGTGCTGGGCGGAAACAATGTCCGTATCGGTCAATATCGTCAACCGATTGGTATGGATGCTTTGACGAGTGTAAAAGAGCTGACGTTCCTGGAACGTGCGCTCCCCTTTGCCTTTCTGCCTTTCCGGCAGATTGGTGCCATGTACTTTGGAAATACGGCAGACGAACAGTCTACCTATGCTTTGTCCGGATTCCGTTATCCTACTGGTCCCTATGGAGGTAATATCGGTGACAGCGGCGGCTATGGTCTCGCAACCCGATTGACTCACCTGCTGGTTGATAATGGCGATGGAAACGGGCTCGTACATGTGGGATTTGACTACAGTTATGCCAACCCTGCCAACAACGTGATTCAATATCGCAACCAGCCTGAAGTCTTCGTTACTGAAGCGGGGGCCTCTAACGTTCCCGCGGGTGTTCCCAGCACTGTACCTCCCTTCGTAAATACGGGACCGATTTCTGCACAGGATTATCACTTGTTTGATGCAGAACTCGCTTACGCGATCGGATCGTTTTATGCTCAATCCGAAGTCCTGTACTCAATCGTTCGGCAGCGGAATGGAGAGGTCGATACCTTCTCAGGTGCCTACGCTCACTTCGGATATTTCCTGACGGGAGAATCACGTTCGTACAATCGAAAAGGTGGCGTCTTTGGTCGTGTCAAACCACTCGATCCCTTCAACCGAGATGGTGGCTGTGGAGCCTGGGAAGTCGCGGGACGCTGGTCCTATATCGATCTGAACGATAAATCCATTCAGGGCGGACGGATGACTGACCTGACCTTTGGTATCAACTGGTATTTGAATCAGTTTACCAAATTTCAATTCAACTACATTCACTCTTTTCTGCATAGCAGTCCGGCTGTTTACGGCCCTGTTGTGAACAATTCGAATGCTGATATCTTCGCCGTCCGCGCCCAGGTTGATTTCTAATCATCGTGATTATTCATCCGGTTACATGATCAGATGACAGCTCGATTTCATCTTCTTTGATCTGATAGCCGGAGAGCAAATCATCACTTGAAATAACTCTTTAGCGAGCTGGTTTATATGAAACCAGCTCGTTTTTTATTCCCATTCAGAAGCGCATCGTCGAACTCACCTCAGATGAATCAGCCGCGTCCCAAAGTAGTTGTTCCAGACAGCTAGCAGGAATAGAGCTGTAGGGACTGGGAGCTGCATATGGTCTCTGATAATACAGTGGCTAACAGCCAATGTTTTAAATTCCGGGAGCCGATCACTTTTCGCTGGCCTGCAGAAGTCTTCCCCTTAAACCGCAGGCAGGGATCTTGAGGCTGCATCTGCAAAAGCCCACGGAAGGAGAGACAATTGGCTCCCAAGTGTCGTGTATGTAAAATGAAAGTGCAGCAGCAGGCTTGGAATCAGAGTCATCATTCCTGAGAATGATGTAATTTCAGCAGAGGGCTGAGAGAAAATAGAATCAGTATCTTATTTACAGGACTGATTTTTATGAGATAATAGGAACGTGTCCGCCGTGAAGTTCAGACTCCTGGATAAAGCACGTAGTCGCCAGTCACCCATCATGCTAGCTACCCGCCAAAGTAAGCACATGAAGGTGACTGGCAAACTACGTAATTTCCAGTCGAGGAACAAGACTGAACCCCCCACTTGCGTGGGCATTGGTAATGCGCAACTGATAAACTCAGGAAACCAGCACGACGGAACACGACTCCTCTTATCTTGCGAAATAAAACGATCTTTCGACGACCATAATCTTCCAACCGTTTTACTCCGCAAGTAGAAACAAAATAGATTAGTTGAAGATGACTTTACCAGTAGTGAAATCAACTTCTATTGATAAATGAATGAGTGGATTGTTCTAAAAATGAACGAAATGGAGAGACGTCCGGGTTACAACCCACTCATTCATTGGTGAAGCTCATTTTGAGTCAACGCCTGTTTTTTATTTTACTATGATTTTGAAGCCCTGCTCCCAGTTGAAAGTGCTTCCCAGACAGACTTTGCCTGCGGTCCCAGTGACTTTGTAGAAAATCGAGCCGCATCAAAGTTGTCCATTTTGGATAAATACTGAACCATACTACTGGCGATATCATCAAGATCAATCACTCCAGGAGCATTTCCTAAACCAAACAGTAGAGAACCATCTCTACGCTCCAGATCAACGTGTAAAATCCGACACGAAGCCAGGTCGTAAACGCCGTACCAGACCGGAACAATCCGTTTCAACTTGTTGATGAATTCCCGAATCTTCCAGGCCATCGCCGCAGCATTTACAAAAATCGCTGTGTCGATGAGTTTGCCGCGATCCAGAGAAAAACGAGGCACACCTCCCGAGCGGAATTGTGAGCTCTTACCCAAGGCAGATGCCGCAATCTCAACGGAAGGAGTAATGGAATTGATAAGCGAGCGAATACTGCTGTCTGCTGGTGTGGTTTCTGGTTTCGGAGATAAAAACTGATCGACGGCTGCAGCGACAGCTCCACAACCGGTATGACCAAGCACGACCACACCTTCGACCGTGGGAAGATGCTCTACAGCATATGCCAGGCTTCCCAGGCATTCGACGGAAGCAACATTACCTGCAAGCTGGATTTCAAACACCTGGTTTGGTGGTTGGTTGAAAACATCCAGTACTGGTACACGAGCATCAGAACAGGCTAATACAGCAGCTTTGGGAGTCTCTTCGGGAGTGTCTCCCAGCAGCCCCAGTTGTTCGATATAATTCTGTTTGAAAGTTTGAGCATCGTGACTGGAAAGAGAATCGGTGTGATCCTGAGTCTCTTCCATTAACTGCTGCTCACAACGAAGCGTTTCAACGAATTCCATATTTCCATGGTTCAGCGCCTCTTTAATGCACTGGCATGTATTTACGAATGAGGTGGAATCCATTTTACATCTCTCCTGAAAACGGGTAGCTTCTTTCGTCTTACTCTTCCCTGTTCAAACTCGTCTCTAGCTGGTCAGGGCATACCAGCCACAGACTACCCGATTCAGATTTATGATTTCGTGTTAGTCAGTTTCAAAAAATCGCAATTACGCCAGGCGATACGATTACAGGTTGATTAACACCTCATGCAAGCGGCATACCACCAAACCAAAATAATTTCGGTACAACATGAGATTTGCAGTTTTAGACTTAAAAACACGAATAAAAACTTATGAAATCATCCCAAAGATCCGGAATCTTTTCATCAATTTCTCAGGATTTCAACAATTTTCGCGGCGCAACCCATGCAACTATTTGCAGTTCGGACGCAACATCATGCACACCATTTCGACTGTTCATTGAGATCGTTCCAGTCAAAAAAAACAGATATGCTCATGCATTAAACCTGTCCGGAAAGGAACTTAGCGAAAACCAGTCTACGATGGACTGTTCAACCAATGCCAGAGGACGATCAGCCCCCAAAACCTGCTCATTCGCGCAACGATAACTCCATTGATTCCAGAAGTCGTTGGTATGATGGCTGTCGCTTCAGGGGTGCTCATGAGGCCGGAGGCGATGGCCATCGATTTCATAATCGCGTGCAGGAATCCCGACTGACTGGAGAAAATTCGTCGACCAGCGTGGCCAGGGCGACCAGAAGGAGCGATTCGAGGCCGAGACATCCACGGGAAGCCAGAGGAGAATACAAAACAGCGCTGTCAACAGAATGCACGGCCCCCGCCAGGCCAAACGTTGTTGTGAATCTGAATGTTTCTGCTGAGTGGCGGTCAGATGTTGGATTCGCTGTTGAATCAGACTGGAGGAATTCCGATAGGCAAAACCTGCTGACAAGGTCTTCCAGTCCGTCACCTGATTCTCAACCAGATGCAACATGCTTTTCAGGTAGATTAAAATATCTTCCCGATCGTGAACCACTTTCTGATCACAGTAAAACTCACGACTGCGCACTGCCTGACGGGAACTCCACCAGACGAGTGGATGAAACCAGAATAAAGCTTCTACCAGCCTCTGAAGAAAGAGCTGCAAGGGATGACCTGCCCGAAGATGTTCGATTTCATGTCGCACGATCATGCTGAACTCCTGTGTTGAAAGTGCCAGAACTCTCTCAGGTAAAACGATTACAGGCGTATGAATCTGCCAGCAAAATGGAGTCTGCACTGCCTGGCTGATCAGTAGCTTTACTGTTTTTCCATTTACATCATCCAGAAGTCCCTGCTCGATCAATTCAACTGCTGACACTGTAGAGTTACTCAGAACCCGGATTGTTCGAAATGTACTCACAATCAGGGCGAGCATGGAAACCAGCATGCCGCAGAACCAGATAATCAAAATTACCTGCCCCAGAGTGGATTCAATTTTTTGAACCAGTTCAAGGTACTGTGGGGGCTGCGTGAAACCGTTTGAAAGCAGACGCGGATGAGGCAGACTAAAGGCAGCTAAAAACTGCAGCAGAATCAGCACATGACACAACGCCCAGAGCCGGTATTCATTTGAGAACGACTTCAATGTCATAGACAGCCCCCCAGCCACACAAATCAAGATCGTGATCTGTAGTGAGAGAGAAAGAATCGTTTCCATAAAACCGGCTGAGGTCATTGCTGATCCTCCAGTTTCCTGATTGCCACTTTGAGAGCATTGATGTCGTCCTCGGAGATTTCCTCATTCTCCAGAAGATTCAGCATCAGACTGGGCAGCGAGTCTTGATGCAATACCTGCTTGATCTGTCCCAGCATAAAACGTGAGACTTCTTCACGAGTGATGGCAGGTTTGTATATATAGGCTCGGCCACGTTTCACCCGTTCCAGCACCTTCTTTTTCTGCACCAGCAGACTGAGGGTCGTCATCACAGTCGTGTAGGCCAGATCCCGGGGTAATGCATCACATACTTCCTGGACACTGGCCTCCTCCAGGTTCCAGATGACGTCCAGCAGTTCCAGTTCATAAGGCGTGAGTCGGTAATCTTTCACAATCAGTCCCGTACAGATGAAAATCAGTATTTTTCCAAAGCAGAATCTTAGCGTCTCTAAACCCAAGTTAAAACCTGTCTTTTGTCTTCTCCTCAAATCCGATTCAATGAAATCCAGGCTTAGACAACGCCAAACCCCAAAACCCCTCTTTACTACTATAAGAATAGTTGTTACCTTTCGCCGCAAAATCGGTGAGGTACAATCTGCCTATTAATCGTACTTCCCAACAAACATAAGTTCATCATGAAAAGGATTGATCTGATGACACATCTTAATAAGGAACAAAACTGGATTACTTCACTCTGCTTGAGCAGTTGCCTTGTCTGCCTGATCTGGCTTGTCGCATTCCGTAGCTCTCAGGGCCAGATGCCAAACAGTGTGATCAACCAACTGGTACAAAACTCGGTCACGCAGTCTTCGCTGCCTTCAGGTACAATCAACACATCTTCCAGCCGTGTTTATACCTATGTCGGTAAAACCGGATTCGGACACGAACATGCCGTCGAAGGCAAGATCAAAGCAGGTTCACTGAATCTGGGAGCCCGCAGTAATGCAGGGAAAATCATTTTCGACATGACGACCTGGCGGGCTGATACACCTCAGGCCCGCAAATATATTGGTTTAAGCGGAAAGACTTCCGCATCGACCCAGAAGGAAGTGAATGCCAACATGCTGGGCAGCGCGGTATTGAATGTGCAGAAATATCCCACTGCGACATTTGAAATCAACTCAGCAATCCCTCTGAAACAGAAATCGAGCTCTGGTAAAGACCTCTATCAGTTAAGCGGCAAGTTTACGTTGCATGGAGTCGCACATAAGATGAACATCATTACAGAAGTCAGTGAAACAAAAGCAGCCTATCATTTGAAAGGCAACTTCTCCATTTTACAGTCACATTATGGGATCACTCCATTCAGTAAAGCTTTTGGAGCCGTCGGGGTCACAGATCAACTGAAGATTTTCGGTGAAATTGATGTGGCCAGATAAACTTCTGACTCTGGTCAATTTCATCAATGCAACATGTGGAAACCGGTAAGAGATTATGATTAGTTGTCCAACGGTCCAGAAGGAAGTGATCCGCAGTCACTATAATTTGTCGACGCTGTTTTATCGTCTGCTCTGGGGATGTCACATTCATCATGGATTATGGGACGAGGAACAGTCGCAGTCCGAGGACGTCCGGATCAGACACAACGCCCCGGCTCAAGCTCAACAGCAGCTGACGGAAACCATGGCAGAACTGATCCAGATTCAAAATGGTGAAGACCTGCTCGATGTCGGTTGCGGAATGGGCGGCTCATCCATTCATCTGGCCAAAACATTCAACTGTCACGTCACAGGGATCACGCTCAGCCCCATTCAACGGCGCTGGGCGGCCCTGGAAGCACGTTATCGTGGACAGGCCAGACACACTCAATTTCTCTGTCAGGATGCTGAGACTGCGGAATTTCCAGCAGAATCGTTTGATGTGATCTGGAGCATCGAATGTACAGAACATCTGTTTGATAAGCAGGCCTTCTTCCAGAGGGCCGCCTCCTGGCTGCGCCCGGGAGGCCGCATGATCATCTGTGCCTGGCTGGCTGGCGAACAACTTGATACGGATGAAGCGAAGCAGAAAGTATATGATGTCTGTGAAGGTTTCTTCTGCCCTTCCCTGGGAAGTGCAGTCGATTATCAGTCCTGGATGGAGCAGTCCGGACTGGAATTCCAAAGCTTTCACAACTGGACAAATCGTGTGAGCCAGACCTGGGAAATCTGCCAGCAACGCGTAGAGAAAACCAAAGTCAGGTGGCTGGCAAAATTGATTGATCGCAATACGGTCATGTTTCTGGATCGCTTTGAAACCATTCTCAAGGCATATGAAACCGGCGCTATGCAATACGGATGCTTCATCGCCAGAAAACCTGAATAAATTTGATTTTACAACGATCTCGAGGAAGCAGGGATGCGACGTTTCGTTGGTGTTATATTCGGGATAGCAACTCAGTTGCTGTTCCTCTTCACAGTCTGGCATCTGTTCTGGTTTCTGAAAGGAGATTTCAGTCACCACGAGAGTGGCGCGCTTGCAATCGACGTGCTGCTGGCTCTGCAGTTCGCAGTGGGGCACAGCCTTCTGCTTTACCCTGGCGTGCGGAGTGCGATCACACGTAAACTCCCTGCTCAGTTTTATGGCAGCCTGTTTTGTATACAGACTTGTGTGGGAATTTTACTGACAGCCTTCTTCTGGCGCAGCTCCCCCATAGAAATCTGGAGCCTGACCGGCTGGGGTGGCTGGCTCATGTCAGCCGGCTTTTATGGCTCGTGGATTTCCCTGCTCTACAGCCTCAACCTGACCGGCCTGGGATATCAGACAGGCTTGACGCAGTGGTGGTACTGGCTGCGTCGAAAGCCACTGCCCAGACGGGAATTTCAACCGCGCAGCCTGTACTGCTGCATGCGGCACCCTGTTTACCTGAGCTTCATGGGTCTACTCTGGTTCACACCTCTGATGACTCTGGATCATGCCATCCTGACAGGAATCTGGACTGCCTATATCTTTGTGGGCAGTTATCTGAAAGACGAACGGCTCAGTTACTACATCGGCAAACCCTATCGAGATTACCAGGCCAGGGTCCCCGGATATCCATTTATTTTTTTCGGTCCGCTCGGAAAGAGAAAAACAAAACCGGCCCCTGTCAAACCCCTGAAAAAATCACCACTCCGCACGACCTGATGATCGATCGAAACCTTGTATTCTTATTCTCCCGTTTTCTGATTTTCTCAAAGTATCAGCGGCATGTCGATTCATCGTAAACGATTCTGGTTGCTGGTGATTTACCTGCTTGTGTTACTCCCCTTCATCGGCTATGGAGCTGCGCAGGCGTTGCAGACCAAAGTAAATTCCCCGCTGGACTGGGTCGATGGATCTTTCCCCGCGCGGGCGGATTACGATCAGTTTCGGGAACAGTTCGGTAACAGTGACACTGTCATAATCAGCTGGCAAAACTGCACACTGGACAATCCGGATCTGGATGAATTGGTCACCGCGCTGCGAACAGCCCCTGTCTTTAAGGATGATTCCGGACAATGGTATTTTGAGCGTGTCATCTCAGGGCGCGAGTTATATCGCTCACTCAGCTCACCTGCCATGCGTCTGAATGAACGGGAAGTCCATGATCGCCTGGATGGGACTTTTATCGGAGAGGACGAAAAGACAACCTGTATTATTGTCAGTTTCACTCCAGCGGGTTTACTGAAACGTAAAGAACTGGTTGGAAATATCCAGTCAGCACTGGAAACCCATTGTAATGTCACAAAAGACGAATGCTTTCTGGCAGGGCCTATCATCGATGGTCTGGAAATTGACCTGGCCAGCAAAGATTCGATGGACCGCTTCGTCCTCCCCTCGACGTTAATGGTTCTGTTGATCTGCTGGATCTGTCTGCGTTCCCTGCGGGCGGCCCTGCTGGTCTTTGGACTGTCTCTTCTGGCCCAGGGGATTACTTTAGCCCTGATTCATTACAGTGGTGAGAGTATCACAGCACTGTTGATTGTGATGCCACCATTGATTCAGGTACTGGCAGTCGCCGGCGGCATTCATCTGGTCAATTACTATTTTGACGCCGTCAAAGATCCGCACATTTCCAACCCCGCTGCCTACGCATTCCAGGTGGGCTGGCTCCCCTGCCTGCTCTCCGCCGGGACAACCGCCATCGGCCTGGCTTCGCTGCTGGTCAGTGGACTGACTCCGATTCGCCTGTTTGGCGGTTATGCCGCCTGTGGTGTACTGGTAACCACAGGTTTGCTATTGAGCCTGATTCCGGGGGTCTTTACAGTCTGGCCCCTCAAACGTCCGGCCCCTCCCTCTGCTGATACAGAGACACTTCCCCAGGATCGACATGACCTCTGGTATTTTCTGACAGTCATTCTCAATCGCAATCATACTGTGATAGCCAGTCTGGCTCTCATGGCAATGATCGCAGCCGGATATGGCATTTCTCGTATCAACGCTTCTGTCCGCATCGAAACCCTGTTTTCACAAGACAGCAAAATTCTGCACGATTACGACTGGCTGGAAGATCATGTCGGTTCTCTGGTCCCCATTGAAGTCATTCTGACATGCTCGCCGGAAGCAGATCTGACTTTCCGCGAACAATTGTTGATGGTCTGGCATATCGAGCGCAGCCTGCGCAAGACCGACACCGTCAACCGCACAATTTCCACAATGACATTCGCCCCCCGGTTTCCCCGTCCGGAACATATGTCGGACGAACTGTTCCAGTATCAGCTCAACGAAGCGTTGACAGGTTTCAAACCCCAGTTCATCAATGCCGGCTATCTGAAAGAAATCGACGGCAAGCAGCTGTATCGCATTACTGCTTATGTGAGCGCACTCAACGATGTGGATTACAACGCCTGCCTTGATCAAATTGGAACGCACGTGGATTCAGCTTTGAAAAATAAATATGAGACGATCCCGGCTGGAATTACCACACAACAGACAGGCATCATGCCGCTGGTCCATGAAATCCAGCGGCAGTTAATGCAGGACCTGTTTAAGAGCTTTCTGTTTGCCTTTTTGATCATTGCCGTTGTGATGACGATCGTCCAGGGCGGGCTGGTTGCCGGGCTGGTCTCCATGGTCTCCAATGTCTTCCCCCCGCTGATGATCTTCGGCTTGTTAGGCTGGCTGGCTGTCTCGGTCGACATTGGATCCGTCATGACTGCCAGCGTGGCGTTAGGCATTGCCGTGGACGATACTCTGCACTACCTGACCTTTTTTCGCCGCCACCTGGATGCCGGCCATTCTCCCCGGGAATCGGTTCTGTATGCCTATCGACATTGCGGAACCGCGATGATTCAGACATCGCTGATTTGCGGGCTGGGACTGCTGGTCTTTGCCCTGAGCAGTTTCGTTCCCACTTCACGTTTCGCGTGGATGATGGCAGGGCTGCTGATGATGGCTCTGCTGGGAGACCTGATCGTCTTGCCCGCCCTGCTGTTAAGTCCCCTGGGACGTTTCTTTGCCCTTACTCCGAAGTCTGAACACGCTCATTGATCAAAGCGGCTTCGATGGTCAGGCCCGGGCCAAAGCCCAGCATCACACAGGGCAACCGTGCCCGCTCTGCCTGCAGTTTCTTCAGGATGAACAGGACCGTAGGGGAAGACATGTTCCCGTAGCGTGCCAGAGTTTCACGAGAGGGATTTAACAGACTTTCTTCAAAACCAACCGCTTCCGCAACGGCATTCAGAATTCGGGGGCCGCCAGGATGAATGGCCCAGCTACCGACTTCTTCAAGTTGCAGCCCCTGTTTTGCCAGCCATTGCTTCAACCAGGGTCGCAGACTCTCGTTAATCAGATCCGGGATCCGGGGGGATAACGTCATTTCAAATCCATGGTTGCCAATCCGCCAACTCATCATCTCTTCCGAATCAGGAACGATCGTCGAACCGGAAGCGATTAACTGCCAGCGATCTGTGAGATCCAGAGGAGCCTGTCTGCCCACAACTGCAGCAGCCCCATCTGCAAATAAGGCATTCGCAACAATTTTTTCCGGACACCAACCATACTGCTGATGCAGACTGCAGAGTTCCACTGCACAAACCAGAACGCGCGCGTGGGGATCATTGTCTGTAAAAGCTTTCGCGACCCGTAATCCATTCAAAGCCCCATGGCAGCCCATGAAACCAATGTGTGTACGGGCCACATCTGCGGGTAGCCCCAGTTCTCTCACCAGGGAAATATCAAAACCGGGAGCACTGAACCCACTACAGGAGACAGTGATCAGCTGAGTGATCTCTCCCGGATCCACCTGTCCCTCCTGCAGGGCCTGCTCCCCCACTGAGACCGCCAGTGAAGCAGCATGAGTTTCATACGCCTGCATCCGATGAGAGGTCGTCGGTCCATAATCCACCTCGGATTCGGCAGGAGGATAAAAGCTCTGTCTTGCCAGCTCACCGTTGGTACTGCTCTCCAGCACGACGCTGTGCCGCGTTTTAACGCCGGCCCGTCGATACAGAACCGGCAGCAACCTCCGCTGCTGGTCAGTCGATTCAGCCGAACAACTGAGTGCTTCCGCATGTACGGCAGCATCAACCTGCTCGATTGAATGTTCGGGAGTCACTGTTCCAATTCCAAGAATTTCAAAACTCATCTGTAATACTCGATCTCGCTTGAATTGAGATTCAATGATTTAAGCTGGCAACGATTGGTCTGGCGATTCCAGGAAACCAGCGAAACAGCCGTAGTCCAACACCGATTGCTGTAGGAGAACGCAACAGTTGCGCCAGCCAGCGACACCAGTGTAAACGTTGCATGGTCAATGTCTGATGTACCTGCAGCCATTCCTGTTCGAGCGACTGCTCCCAGTCGTGTAACCCGCGCGGCAAAATACTGGCAGCCGCAATGCCCTCTGAGATCGCATTCGACATCCCTTCCCCGGTAAATGGCTCCAGGTAGCCTGCCGCATCCCCCACCAGTATCAGTCGATGTGCGACAGGCCTGACAGTTTTTCTGGTAAGAGGAATCGTCCCTTTGAGATTCTGTTCTCCAATCGCAGGAGGAATCGGAAAGCCGGATTCTTGCAGAATGCGAACCACCGCACCAGTTGGACTCTGTTGCTGTTTGATAAAACTACGATCCATGGCAGCGGCGATGTTCAACTGACCTTCTTCCACACGCGCCAGGCCGACATATCCATGTTTGTGAATCGCCATATGAATCGTGCCTGCAGGATAATCCTGAATCTGACCACCGGGCAACAGGACTCCGACACCGATTCGCGAATCCTGAGAGACCACACTTTCAAACTCTTCACAGTTTTGCAAACTGGGATGCCCCAAACCATCGGCAACAAGAATGACACTCGCACGAGCGGTTCCGCATAATGCCCCCTGTTGAAACAGTTCCACCATACGCGTCTGTCCAGGATGCGAATCACCACAGACCAGTGCCGCGGTCTCTGACAGAAAACTGACTCCCGACTCCAGCGCCATCCGGGTAAGTTCAACGTCCAGAGCCGATCGCGAAACGGCCAGTCCTCCCGGCAGAGGAATCTGTAACTCTCTGCCCTGGTAACGTATCTGAAACTGGTCCAGGGGAACTGCTTTCAGGTCATCCAGCACGCCCCCTAAGCCTACTTCCGTTAATGTGTTGACAGCCCGTTGATTCAGACAACCGCCACAGACTTTATAGCGGGGAAATATTTTTCGTTCTATCAATAGCGCTTGTAAACCGGACCTGCCCAACTGGTAGGCGGCGACTGCCCCTGCCGGCCCTGCACCAATCACGATGACATCCCAGTGCCGGCTGCTGGCTTCGGCAATACTGATCGTTTTCAGTGGAGTCATACCCGGCTCCACTCTAGCAGAAATCGCTGAGGCCATTGTCGGGAAATATGTATATCAGTCAGCCCTGCCTGTTGAGCCAGTTGCTCCGCTTCCTCAACCGAAAAAGCGGCCGCTACCGAAATCGGACCATCCGTGTGCACAATCAGAGAACGTGTCAACAGACGGCAGCCCCCCCAGGCGAGCCAGTAGCCCAGGCGGGTTCTGCGCAAGTCATTGATCAACATCAAGTGCCGTGTGGATTCTGACATCCACTTCATGAGTTGTACTGCCTGGGGCTCATCGAGATGATGCAGAAACAGGGAGCACATCACTAAATCGTATTTCTGTTCGGCCGGTTCCTGGAAAATATCATTCTGGAAAAAATGGACATTTTCCAAATGCCTGCGTTGTGCCAGTTCTGTCGCATGTCGGACAGCATATTCGCTGATATCACACCCTGTGATTTCAACATCCAGGCCCGCCTGTTGGGCGCGCATTGCAAGTTCGATACTGACATCGCCCCCACCACTGGCAATGTCCAGTATCCGTAAAGGTCGCTGATTTGAAGTCTGAGCCAGTTTCAGCAGAGGTTTCCAGAAAATAGAACTGCTGCGACTGAACCAGTTCACGCGACGCAGCCCCATCAGCGCGTTGCCATGCTCAGAATCACTCAGCCCCGGTTGATCCATCAGCTCCGGTTCGCGTTGCCGAATCTGTAAATTCATAGTTCGCCTGAAATTTTCGACGCGTTTCTATCCCGGCTTACCACAGCCAGGACATCTGAAAGTCGCATCTACTATCTGTATAGTATTTAAGGGGCTGATCTTCGTTGAAGCCCCCCGATTTGTCAAGATAAGTCCGATCCTGATTCGTCTGTCTGCTTTCTTGGAGTTATAGACTCCAGTGGACGATTAAGAACCAGTTGATTTCAACTATCAGACAGTCAGTATCGAATTCCGCGTTCCTTTACCAGGAATCACTTCCTGCTTGCGAACCGCCGATAGGTCCCTGCATCAATAGAATCTGAGATCGATTTCACGTGCCCATCCCCCCAGAGAAAATTCACACAACCAGGGTGCCTGCTGTCAAATTCACACTCATCTGCATCAGTCCGATTGGGCCCCAGATAAGCATTTCCTACCAGGCGCCCGGTCGCATCTTCTCCCTCAAGCATGATGCCCAGCCACGTTGAGGGAAGTTTTCGTGCTGTCCGTTCCCCCACCATCAGAATATTGCTCAGCCCCTGCTGACATTCCGAAAACCGTAAAAAACGATCTTGCATAAAAATACCCTCACCGCTCTGAAAAGGAACAGCATCGGGATCACTGATTCCATAAACTCCCAGGTAGTTTGTACTGGGAAGTTCGATCATTGATGTGTGCGACTTCAAACCTGATGTTTCATGTCCTCCCACTTCCTCAAATAACAGGAACCGGTTATCTGCGACATCGGAAGGACAGCGAAAAATGGTGAGAGTCATTTCTCGGGCTTCAAGATTATTGACAGAATCGACGGCCGACTCGAAATCAATCAGGTTTGCAAGCTGACTCTGTTCCAGGTAAGGCAGGAGCGTGGCAGCCCAGCCATAGGCGGTTTTCTGTTCTTGATCCCGGCGCCATCCGGCAGGCAGCCTGGTATAAGCATCATGATAATTATGCAGCGCCACTCCCAGCTGTCTCAGATGATTAACGCATTGAATTTTTCGAGCCGACTCGCGTGCCGTATTTACCGCTGGCATAACAAGTCCTGCCAGGAGACTGATAATCCCCATCACGACCAGGAGTTCGAGTATCGTCAAACCCGCCCGGTGAACCTGATGCTGCTCTGGTTCATCTCTGATGTGTATATTCATCATACAGTAAAATAATGAGCTTCAGACATTTAAAAATCGCTACACTTCGTTGGGAAACGATATCAGGATCCCCCCCCAAATGGAACCCGGAAACGGCGAACCCGTACCTTGCGACATCTCTCCTCATACAGGGAGATACTTAAAATGGCGTCATACTCCCACCCTCAGAAAGTCTGCCGGGGGAAACCCAGGAGTTCACACTATACATCTATCTCAGTATTGTCTATTTTAGCATAAACGAATCAGCACAAAGTTTGTTGCTCATTAGAGTCAACAACCGATAACCGGATCTTCTCACATGTCCTACTTTTCTACATTTCTCTCCTCCCTGTTTGAAGATGGGCATGTCCTGGTTCCGGAAATTGAACCATTCTCCGAGGAAGAACTTTCTGCTGGCAGAGAAGTGCTCTGTGATTTCGAAGCACAGTATCGACTCGCTTTGCCTGGTGGGATGCCCTCTGTAAACAACGGTCAGAAAACGTAGCGCGTGCCGGTTGAAAACCGTAGCGCTGTCTGTGCAGGATTCGTCCTGATGTGGCTGTTTGGGGACGAATGCGTGGTCTTTTGTTATTTCGTCAGTCGCGGTTGCTTGCTTGAGCTTTTTGTGTGCCGCCGTTTGGCGTCCTGTAACCGGTAACTTTCACCAGTGGTTTCCAGGATATGGCAACGATGGGTGAGCCGGTCGAGTGTGGCCCCCGTCAGCCGTTCGCTGCCCAGGACCTCGGTCCAGTTTTCAAAGGGGAGATTGGTCGTTACGATCAGGCTGAAACGTTCGTAAGCCGTGCTGATCACGTCGAACAGCAACTCGGAGCCGAGTTTACTTGCGGGGACATATCCCAGTTCATCCAGAATCAGCAGATCGAGTTTCGCGAGCTGCTTTTTCAGGCGGGTTAACTCCCGCTGTTCGCGGGCTTCCATTAACTGGGTAATCAGTTCTGTGACCTGGTAAAAGCGGACCCGCTTTCCCTGGCCGCAGGCGGCAATCCCCAGGGCGACTGCCAGGTGCGTCTTGCCGGTGCCGGAATTGCCCACCAGCAGGATATTCTCCCGCTGCTCGATAAACTCACCCCGCATCAGTTCGCTGACCAGCAGTTTGTTGAGGCCGGGCTGGACCTGAAAATCGAACGTTTCCAGGGTCTTATACGTCGGGAACTTCGCGGCCTTCAGACGTCGTTCCGCGGCCCGGCGTTCCCGTTCAATCAGTTCCAGTTCACATAACTGTAACAGGAATCCCAGATGGTCGACATTGTCAGTGGCACAACGGGCGGCGATCTTTTCGCATTCTCTGAGGATGGTGGGCAGCCTCAGGTTCTTGAGATGGTGCTGCAGCAGCACCAGGCTTTTGGTTTGTTTTCTGGTCACGTTTAACCTCCGATTAACAGGGACTGGTAAGCAGAAACATCCGTCTGTGCCACCTGTACCAGCTTCAGGTGGGGACGGCCTTCCAGGCTGAACAGAGTCAGCGGTGACTCCTGCTGGTATTCCAGAATCAGGCGAATGGCAGAAGCGCGGGTCGCATCAATGTCCAGCGCGTATTCCACCGCACGCTTCAGTGCGGATAACGGATGGTGTTCCAGCAGGCGCAGCACCTTGATGAACTCCCGCGTGCCGTCTGACTGCAGTTCGGCTTCCAGCCGACGGCGGAGAATGCCCAGACAGACCGGCAGATCCCAGTCTTCCAGGGGGCGGGCATGATCAAAGCCTCCCGGCTTCCGTTCCAGTAAACTCAGGTAATGAATCGGGTTAAAACGGGTCTGTTCCCGTCCCCAGTCCCGCTGGTGCCGGGCGATTAACGTCTCTTCAAACAACAGCCGCACTTCGGTGATGGTGGCCACGATAGTGATCTGACGATGCGCGTATTTTGTGGGAACCGAGTAACTGTTGGTATCAAAGCGGACCAGCGACAGGGAGTCGGCGTGTGCCTGTCCCAGTCGGCAGGCTTCGAACGTCTGCTGTGGCAGGGGCCGCAGGAATTCCCGTTGTTCTTCCGCCAGCAGGCTCTGTTTGGGGGAAGCCTGTCCCCGCAACTGACGCTGCAGATCGTTCCGGCAGCATTGCACTAACTGCTCGTTCAGAGTCTCCAGGGAAGCAACCCGGGGAACGGGGACCAGGAAGTTGCTGCGGGCATAGTCCAGCAACCGCTCGACATGGCCTTTCTCATTCGGTCGTCGTACCAGACAGAAATGATCGTCAAACAGAAAGTGGCTTTTCAGACGCAGGAACTCGGTCGTTACTTTTCGCTCACGGTTCCCTACCAGACTGGCTACTGCGATTTTCGAGTTGTCATAGCTGATCCGCTGCGGTACACCGCCCAGAAATTCAAAGGCCCGCTTGTGTCCTTCCAGAAAGGCTTCCGTACATTCCCGGGGAAAGGCCTGGATAAAAATCGCGTCCGAATAAGGTAACGTCATCACAAACAGGGCGACTTTGGTCAGTGTTCCGTCCAGCCAGACATCGGCAAAGCCGAAGTCCACCTGGGCTTCGCCCGGGGGATGGCGGAGCGGCAGGAAAACCTCGCGGGACTGGGCTTTCCAGTCACGGATGGCTTCCCGGACGATCGTGATTCCACCGGAATACCCGTGTTCGTCCCGCAGACGTTCGAAGATGCGCTTCCCCGTATGGCGCTGTTTGCGATGCACGCTGCGGTCGTTCTGCAGAATCTCATGAATGATCGGCAGAAACGGCTCCAGCTTGGAAGGCCGGGGCTTAGTCAGCCGGTATCCCGGCGGCTCCGAGTAGGTCAGTATTTTTTGCAGCGTGTCCCAGTGAATACCGTACTCGTCACGAGCAGCACGTTGACTGATTTCTCCGGTCAGAACACGCCGACGGATCTCACCCCATAACTCCATATCTGTAATCACCCTTGCCCCCGCTGTTTCCGGATCAGAACTGACTCATATACTGAGAGTCTGACCCAAAACCAACAGGTGGTCATCTGGGCGCTACGTTTTTATACCGATTTGCCACTACCCGACAGGCGCTACGTTTTCTGGCCGCTGTTTACAACTGCCAGTCCATAAGGGATGATGCACTGCGTTTGACGTGATGCACATCTTCATCCAGTTCTTTCCGCAGCCTCTCCATCGAATGACAGATCTGATCTGCCCGGTTATCAGGAGACTTATTTTTCATCATTTCCCCCGTCGATTAAGCAACTACCAGGTCAACCTGTGCCTTCTCCTGGTTCTGACGATTTGTAGTATGGTTCATGTCTTGAAGTGCTTCCTGAGTGAATCCGGAACAATCTCAGACAGGGACTCCCTGACCTGGTTCCCGACTCGGTCGGCTATACCGGACTCGTGACTGAGATACCTGGACGACCCTTTGAAAATGGTTCCCAGTAACAGCCCTGCCCCGATACCAACCCCCAGCCCAATGAGAACCGACTTGACAGGTTGTTCTTCCATATATTGGCACATGCCGGGGGCTGTCTCCTGTTCGACATCGTCAGTTAGAGACCGGGCCCTCTGCTGTGACCGTCTTTCGATATCATCGTACTGATGAATCATGTTTCCCTCCTTTAAACGACTCCACAGATAAGTTATCTGTACTTGAGTGGTACTCAGCGACGCCAGACCAGACTCACGATGACACCGGCGATCAGCCCCGTTCCGAACGCGACAGCTACCGACTCCACCGGATTTTTTCTCAAGGTCTGCTCTGCCTGTTGATATCCCCTTTGCATAGATTCATTTATGTGCTCATACTGCTCATGAGCCGCATCCGAGGCCTGCTGAAACTGTTCTTTGGTTTTATGAACTGCCTTTTCGAAACCTTCTCCCAGTTTTTCGGTAGCGCAGGCAGCCGATTCGGACATATCATCGACAATGGTATCAATCTCCTGCTGAATCTCGCTGGAAGCCTGCCCTGTCCTTTGTTGAATTTTCCCGACCACCTGATCTGTCTGCCCTTCCAGTTCATCGAGATCATGAGGGCTGAGTTGACTCCAGTGCTCCTCTATCCGACCTCTTAACTCATTCCAGTGTCCGCGTATTTCTTCTCGAGTAACCATTTCTCGCTCCTTTAAATCGAAGGCTTCTTCCACTGAACGGCGTTGATTAAACCGTCTTCAAAAAGACATCATCGCAACTGATGTGCCAGTGATTGATTTATGCAGCCTTACGCTCCCTGTATGCCAATACGATTTCTCGATAAGTGTTGTATTTCCAATCTTCATCAGGAATGAAACAGCAATTCACACTGCAGATGGACGGATACATTCACTTCAGGAAATAACAAGTCGATCGGTCGCCAATATGCCAGACTGGCTTCAGATCGATCAATAATTGCTTCTGCGTGCCCTGTGTCTGAAATAAAGTGGCCCACTCCTCAACTAATTCATTCATTTTGCCAGAAATCGACTGAGCATCCGAAAAGACCAGGTGAGTTAGCTTCAATCATGACTGGAACTTAGCGCTATTCGCAGCTACCTGATGTTCCCATGCACCAAAGCAGCCCCGCTTTGGAATGCGATGTGCTTATTTCTAAATGTAGTACAACGATTTCGCCTGGTTGATACAGATCGGTCACAGGCTCTCTGCATCATATTCCAGTCTCCAAAGATACTCTGATACCAATCCGGGAAGAGGGGGAAGGCAATGAGTGGCAAGATGGACTGCTTTGGTTTAACAAAAATCGGTTCACATCAGACCGTCAATCAGGACCAGTTCCTCATAGCGGATCTGGAAAAGTCAATGCGCTTACACTCCAGTAGTCTGAGTCTGGACAGTTATTCCCGACTTTATGGAAATTCACAGGCCAAGTTACTACTGGTCTCGGATGGGATTGGCGATTCCGGAACAGGCGATCTGGCCAGCCGACTGGTGACGGAGCACCTCACCCGCTATCTCTTAAACGAGATGCCCTGGTTTCTGGAGTGTGATTCAGACGCCTGCACTGAGTTGCAACAGGAATTTCTGAATGTTGTCGAACAATGTCAGGAAAGAATGGAATTTGATATCGAGGAACATCCAGAGCGTACCGGGATGGAAGCGACACTCACTCTCGGATATTTGATCTGGCCTGTGCTCACCATCGTGCACGTTGGACACAGTCGCTGCTATCTCTACAGGGACTCCAGGCTGTCACAACTAACACAAGACCATAATCTGACAGAACGTCTGGTAAAAAGCGGTGCGCTGAATGCAGGTGATCTACCGGAAGTCTGGCAGGAAATGCCTTTCAATGTCATTGGAGGAGATCCCCACGGAAAACTGAGTCCACAGATCATTCAAACGGAAATCAAGGTCGGTGATACCTTGATGCTGTGCACGGATGGTTTAACCAGACAGTTTTCTGACACCTCGATCTCCGAAATTCTCAGCCGTAACCTGATGGCTGATGAAACTTGTATTCAACTGATTAATGAAGCTCAGGCCTGCAATGGAACGGACAACATGACTGTGATCGTTGCCAGATTTCTGGATGTGGGGGACCAGGATGTTGCGCTCAGTGGGGGACTCCAGATGAAAACAGACCGAGAAAACATGCCTGAATCTCGTCAACCACAGCAACACAACACTCCCGGAGCCCAGCCTGAGAAACAACAACCCTGATTCCTATTTCCTCAGGAACACTGATGGAACTTCTCTATATTCTACTGGTTTTACTGATCGTCACCCGCCTGTTTGGAGAAATTTTTGCTCGGCTGTCCCAACCGGTCCTGGCCGGGGAGTTACTCTCTGGGGTCATCCTGGGAGTCATCGTCAAGAATAACGAACGCTGGTTTCCCATCCTGTCTGATCTGTCGGAAAATCAAATCTTTGAGGCCGTCACTGATCTGGGCATTTTTTTCCTGATGCTTCTCGCAGGCATTGAGATGCGCCCTCGGGATCTGGCGCAAACCTCTGGCTCCGCTTTGATCGTAGCTCTGGGAGGCATGCTGTTTCCCATGACCCTGGGAATGGGACTGGGATACTTTTCTCTTCCCGACTCCGACTGGAAAACAGCCCAGATGTTTTTCCTGGGGGTCGCCCTGTCAATCACAGCAGTTCCAATCACGATCGCCACCCTCATGGAACTGGGACAACAGCATTCCAGACTGGGAAGGATGATTATCTCTGCCGCAGTCTTCGACGATATCTTCAGCCTGTTTTTACTGGCAGTGTTAACTTCGTTGCTCAACCAGACAGGAGGACTCACACCTGGTTCATTCGGAATATTGACCGGTAAAATCATTCTCTTTTTTATTATCACCCTGGTGGCTGGTCGTTGGCTGTTTCCCTGGCTCAATCGGATCGCACATAAACATCTTCAGACGAAGCATGTCGAATTCACCATGCTGATGACCAGTGCCCTGGCCTTTTCGGTTCTGGCGGAAATGCTCGAAATGCATTTTATCCTCGGCGCGTTTACAGCGGGCCTGTTTTTCACCCGACAATCAATCGAGGAAACGCTGCACCGCGATGTTCACGTGCAGGTCGAAGCAATCACACTGGGTTTCTTCGCACCGCTCTTTTTTGCCTCGATCGGATTGAGCATCAATCTGGACGCGATTACGGCAACCCCCGTCTTTCTATTCCTGCTGATTCTCACTGCTTTTATTGGAAAAATGCTGGGAGCAGGCCTTGCTGCCAAACTTTGTGGTTTACCCCGTACAGAAGCACTGGCGGTCGGTATCGGCATGAATGCCCGGGGCGCTGTGGAACTAATTGTCGCTGATATCGCCTGGAATGCAGGGCTCTTTAATTATCCTGAGCCTGCCCCTCCTGTGGTTTCGAATCTGTTTTCCTCAGTGGTGCTCATGGCAATTCTGGCAACGATTCTCTCTCCCATGGCATTGCGGTTGATACTTTCCCAAACGGGTTCAAACAACGCCGCTTATTCAAAAGAGTGAATCATCGATTTCCTCACACTGCCGGTCGATTGGTTCGAATCGCATTTCACTTTTCAACCACCCGGGCATGGGCATGGTATTGATGACACTGCAGACAACTCTGTGTTTTCGTCGTCCGATTATGACAGGTGACACAGGACTGGCGATTCACAGGTTGAAATCCACTGGTGCAGACCTGGTCTGGATCATCATTGATCTTCCAGAAAATATTGTTCGCATCCCTCTCAAAGAAATGTTTTTGCAGAACCGTTGTCAGATCTGTTCCTGACGGATCCAGAGTATGACAGGTTTCACAATTCTGTCGCCCGCCAAAAGCCAGATGAGGTCGATGCGAGAAGCGGGTAAAGTGCTCACCTGCCGAAGTTAATTTCAAAGGCTGCCAGTTGATACGCGCGGTACCGTTTTGCGAGTTACGATCCACGGTATGACACATCAGACAACGCCCGGATGCCAGTGCACCGGGAGTTGCTTCTGTTCCCGAGGCAGTCGGACTGGAAAAGATCTGCCACAACTGATCCTGAGCTAATACCCGCGGATCTTTCTGAACAGCCTGATCGAGCCATGCTTTGATCAGAGGATCAGCGTGTCCCAGTGGGCGATAGCGAATCGCAAAATCGGAATTCGAAATACTCCAACCACCGCTGCTGTCTGGCAAAAAGTGCTGTTTTTTCTGCTGCGACTCAGTTGGGGCAGGAGTCGCCTGTTTCTGTGCTGTTTTACTCTGCTCCATTTCTGATATCAGATCAGGGAACCAGAGCAGCTGCGCCTGTTTTAATGTCGGTACAATCGATGGTTTCATTTGCAGGTAAGCAGAACCGGCTTTCCCCAGCCGTTGTTCCAGAGCACTCTCTCCCTGGATCGATACCTCGTAGAGTAGTTTCCTGATTGCCCTGCCAACCTGGGCCAGAGCCTGCTGCTCACTCTCGTTCAACTGGTCCAGCCGCCGATAATCGATCTCACCCAGTTCCTGGACAGCCTGCTGATAGTCCGGATCTTCGCTTAACAGCAGTTCCATCATGCGTGGCAGACGTGCCGTCTCGAAAACACCAGTTGTGCGTGGCCACTGCACCGAGTCCGACTTACCAGCAGGTGGTATCACGGGAAGAGCAAAAAATGGGACTCCCGGAAATTCGCTATCCTGAATCTGTGATTCATGACAACTGGAGCAGGTTTGTTCAAAAGTCCCAGTCAACATAAAACGGCCCGAAGCATCGGCAGTGTGACAGGTCTGGCAAGACTTTGGCTTGATCCCCCCTGGCATCGTCCGTTTAAATTCATCCTCCACGAAATACCGATTGAGATGGGTATTGTGATCGAAATAGATGCGCGAGCGGCGTTCATAAGGATAGTCGCCCAGACCCGGATGGCCATGTTCAAAACTGTTAAACTGGCGGACATGACAGTTCTGGCACTGCATATCTGTCAGTTGAGTCAGGATCGCTTTTCGACCGTGGTGTTCCTGGTGACAGGTGGCACAGGTCAGCTGGTCTTTCGCTGACTGAGGATCCGTGAAAGCCGCCAGTTCCAGCGCGAATGGAGTCGCTGTGGGAGGAACCGTCTCTTGAATCTGACGTGTCTTTTCAGACAGTCGATCAGCCGAAAGGCTGTGAGCAAACAGGGCATTTTCCCCGAGCTCCTTATGGCAGCGCAGGCATCTGGCAGAATCTTTCAGCGCCCCTTCGGAATCAAAGGCTGTATGCATCCAGTGTCCCAGGCCTCCTTCAGCGGATGCATGACAGGCCTGACAATCACTCTCGATCGCCGCATGTGCCGCTGTGACATCACCTGGCGCCAGTCGGGGTGTCGGTGAGGAACCACCAAAGAGAAACAGGCAGAATAATACTCCTGCCGCCGTAGCAATGCAGCTCAGCAGACGACGCTTTGCAGCCAGACTGCGATGAGGCTGACAGCTGGTGTCCGCCTGGCAGCACATTCCCTCTTCGGTCGGCCCCTCTTTACACTTCCCGCCATGCACTGCAGACCGGGTACAGACATATTTTTCCCCCTTTTTCTCCGGCTGGCAGCGGCTTTGAACCTGGCAGCCTCCCTGACTGTCCGGCCCCAGTCGACAACACTGTCCCAGTTCGCACATGCGACCACAAACCCAGTCGTTCCCCGGGCGTTCGTAATTGCTGTCTTTCCAGTTAAAAGATTGTAAAGGCTCAGTCATCCGCTCGTACTCGCAAAGGCACAGACGGTAATCGTATGGAACAGGGCAAACAAAATCAGGGTGTAGGTTAAAGGAACATGCACGAACAGCCAGAATTTTAAAACTGACTGCAACGACTGCTGATAGTCCAGATCGTCTTTCAGCTGGATCTGATCGGCAATCTGTCGCATCGTCTCCTGTTCCCGTTCATTGAGAAATGTCTGCAGATCAACCACCCGCTGAGCAAGCTGGTGTCGATGCCGCCTGGAATGCAGGATATGGCGGACCTGATTCCGGGATCCTGCAAAATAGTCTTCCAGGTGTTTGTGATAAAAATCAGCAACTGCGGTCCCCTCTTCTGACTTTAAACTGTCAGAAACCAGCTTCTCGACCGTCTCCTGAATTTTGCGACGATGAACAGGAATCCGTTCATAAATGACCTGCTCTCCGCGCGATAACAGTCGATAGGGAATGATCCGTGATAATAACCAGCCCAGAACCCCACTCAGAAACACAAAGGAATAGGTGAGAAACAATGCAAATTCCAATAGCCCGTCCGGAACATGAAATCCGATATGCAGGAGAAACAACACGCAGGACAACCAGCCCACAAAGATATGAAACTGCAACCAGGCCGTTGCATTTCCCAGCGCCAGAAATGAAAGTTTTTTACGCCATTGATAAGCCGCTAAAATCAGAATACAAGTCAATAGCAGCGTACCGCTCGCAAATGCCGTTTTTGCCAGGGTCAGTGAATACAGCCAGGTGCCTGATAGAATGAGAACAACGAGCACCAGAAAGGTAGACAGTCGATATCGGTACTGAATGAGCAATTGCTTCATCGTGCAAAGACCTCCTCAACCCGGGCCGCATCCTGCATATCGACGCGAAACAAGGCATCATGCGGACAGGCACTTTCACAGGCGGGGCCTCCGCGCTGATCAATGCACAGATCACATTTTGTGGCCTGCGTCAACGGGGCACGCGTTTTGGAATCGACAATCAAATCGCCGCTGGCATCGCGGATATCAACCATGCGAATTGCATCAAAAGGACAGTTGCTGGCACATTGGGCACAGCCGATACAGGTCTGATCATTGATGACAATATCCCCCTGCCCCAGATCACGAAAAATGGCCCCTGTCGGACACTCAATCATGCAGACCGGGTCCACGCAATGCAGGCAGGCACTGGGCACCATAAACTGATTTAATACGGGACCATGGCGGATGAATCGCGGGTTATTGTCATGTGCGGTTGCACATGCCCGGACACAATCATCGCAGCGGGTACACCGATCCAGGTCGATCACCATCAACGACGTTCCCTCCACGTAGTTCCGGTCAATCAGCTGGCTGAGCAAAGCCTCATCCTGGATTTTGACGGTCTGACGGGCTGGTGACTCCTTTGACTGTTCACTCCCGTTTTGTGTTGTCATCTGCTGCTGCAAAATTTCCGCGACCAGCTCAGCCGGTACCAGAACGGCATTCAAATGCCCAATCGCACTTAATTGCGTCTGACAGGGCAGGGGAGAAGAAGAATTGATACTCGTTCGTATTTCATCCAGTCCGAAGATCTGCCCGGGTGAAAGATAGCCAATCGTGCGTCGGCCCTGATAATACTGTTGCGTAATCCGGGCCAGGCCGCTGCGAATCATGATAATGCCACGCGGCACTTCCCCTTCATGAATGATGACGGGTTCGCCTGATTCCAAATTCTGCTCTGGATTTGAATTGAGCTCTTTAAACGGTTTGGAAGAGTCATAATTACCAAAGGTCTGAAACTCAACCTGATCCACAATGCGCTGCATCAGCTCCGTTGAACAGCCTTGAAAGAGAGGATCTGTTCTCAGAAAGGCAGCCAATGCCCGTTCCCGAAATGCATCTTCAATATAGCGTTTGAGCCCTCCACTGGCGTCATGTCGCAGAATATCGCGAATCCCCTGCCAGCGAATTTCCAGCAGCTGCGAAACCCCTTCCGAAAACACCGTCGCGACCCGACTGGTTCGTCCCAGTGCAGCCAATTCTCCAAACCAGTGTCCGGCCTCCAGCCTGGCAGTACGATATTTATCGAGGACTGCCGAGACTTCCTGGAGATAGATACGGGTTCGCCCCCGCGTCATGCGTGTCTGCAAAGGGGGACTGGAACCACTGACTTCTGCAACTGCGCGTACTTCCGGTTCCCGATGATTTCGCCAGAGCTGCGCGATGGATTCCCAGAGCGATTTCACCCTGCTCCGACGCCGTCCCAGGATTTCGTCTGGTAAAGAAGACTCTCCCCGTTCGAGTTCGACTCGGACAGTTCCTGAAAGCACGAAGAAAGCGGAGTTCCCCCAGTCACCGCGCCGCACGATAATGTCGCCCTCATCAAAGCCCACAATGCGTGCATCGTTTTTGAGGATGTCATGCAGAGGCAGTGACCGTTTAAATCCGGAGGCATCAATTTCGGAAAATGGCGGTTGTTGCAATAGTTCTTCGACGCCGGCATCCGTCATTTCCTGCTCACTGCCCGCTTCCAGTGAGAACGGTTTATCCCAGCGACGTGGTCTTGAAACAGATGGTTCAGACATGGTTTATCCACTCAAAGTGATTAACAGACTGACGATCGCTGAAACGGATTACTTCTTTAAATACTTCTCCTGGTATTGCTGTGAATAGTGGGGCGGCAGGCGATTGATCATCGCATCCAGGCTGGCAAATTTCGAACCATCATGTTGTTCTGCAAACTGCCGGGCCAGTTCACCAACTTTGTCTGCTGCCTGACTGTAAGTCTCCTTATCGGTCGGCAGTGGGGCAAACAGGGTTCCAAACATCGGTGTAATCAAGGCTGTCACGGCCTGCAGTTCTGAAGTCGGCGCTAATGCATTCATCTGAGTCAGCTGACCGTTGGCAGCCGCAATGACACCACTGATCTGGGGGATCACTGCCGGATTTGTCGTCTGGGCTCGCAGCCGCAGCGCTGTTTCCAGTTGGACCAGTGTACCGATGACGTATTTCATCCGTCGACGATCTTCCGGTTTGCCTCCCGTGCGTTCCATCCATAACGAAGGAGCGTCCGCATTCGTCGTTTTATCAACCAGGAAGTTATGCTTGAGTTCACCACTGGTCCATGACACAAAATCGAATGCACTGGCAGCCTTGTGACCGGCGGCGATCAGTTTTTCATTTCCTACCAGATGGCATTTGAAACAGGCCTTGGAAAGACCGTAGATATTACTGGATCTTCGCATACCGGCCTGGTCACAGAACTCCAGTCGGGCAGCCCGATGTGCGGCAGTTTCCTGGGCACGAGGGATCGGCATACTTGCATGATAGGACTGATGCCGGTTCAACCAGCCCTCTTCTCCACCGGCGGCACCGTGACACTTTTCACAGGAAACCCCCGAGATCACTTTCACCTGACCATCGCGCACAGCTTTGGTTCCATGACAGTCCGCACACAGCGAATCACCCAGCATTTCGGCACTGGTCAGTCCCATGGCTGTCGCATATTTTTTTGTGTTCCCATCAAACTTATAGAGCCGCAGTTCAGGAGACTGAAAGTGAACCGTTTTCATCCAGGTCGCCACTTCTGACGGGTGGCATTTTTTACAATCAGCGGCAGTGACTCCCATGATATGTTCCGTCTGGTCAGCCCGTTTGACTGCTGATGCAGAAACATAAGCAGCCTGCGTGTCTTCAGGTTCAGCAGCAGACATGCGGGGAGATAAGCTGGTGCCAGAGAACTGCAAAATCAGACCAGCCAGCAGAAACAGGGACAGGAAAAACAGCGATTTGAAACAGCGCAATCTGAGTCGGGCGTAATTCATTCCGAGAAACCTTCTTTGCAAGTGACTTGAGACAGGACGTGTCAAATTCTTGAGCCCGCGAGTACCCCCTTATCAGACCTGACCAGGGATGTACATTTGACGGCATCTGAATAGCAATCAGAAACCGACAGAGTTTTTTAACGGACTCCAACGCCGGATCACTACTCCCTTTTTGTCATGTATGCAGAATTTCTGATGATTTTGCGAATGACCGGTTGCCGTTCACCATTTTTTCCGTTTCTCAGAGATAGGCCCCCTTCTGTTTTCGAGTGAAGTAAGGCCGAAATCCAAATTTAATTTCAAACAGTTCACATTGATATTAAGTCAATCAGCTACAGGACCAGACCATGATTCATCTGATCGCCCAAGGGCCCCGTCCCGGCGAGAAAATTGAATGGCAGATTCCAGAAACGAAAAGAATGCTCCTGGGACGCAGTGCAGAAAATGATTGTGCTGTCCCTTGGGATTCCACAATCTCCCGGATGCATGCTGAATTTACACGTCATGAAGATCGGTTCAAAATCCGCTGTTTTCCCAGCGTTTTAAACCAGATCAGGTATGGAGATCAGTTTCACAGCGAGCTGGTTCTTCCGGTCGGGGATATCTTTCAGATCGGTGAAACCCATTTTCAATATATTGAACGTGCAACCAACAGCGGCGTGTTGCAGATCCTGGACGATCTGGACACGGAATCCGGGATTCTGACGGAAGCCAGCCTGCGAGTCACCGATTTCCGCATTGAAACGGTGTCGAAAGCAGTGCCCCGCTTATGGCTCTCTAAGGATGAAGGGAATCTCGCATGCCAGGCGGGACTGCTCCTCAAAGAAGTGATGACTCACGCTGATGTCGTCGCGGTAATCCAGACCGATGGTCCTCGAAAGTGGGGCGTCGCGCACTGGGAACAGCCGGTACCCGGTTTTCGGCGCGTCTCTATCGTCAGATCACTGGTTCGGGATGCCTTAAAAACAGGTGAAACCGCGATTGAAGTCGAAAAGAGCCGCAAAGGAGAACCCCTGGCCAACGGACGCTGGGCCTTCTGCACTCCAGTGAAAACGGAAGGAAATCACCAATGGTGCCTGTATATCTGCGGTCGTTTTGGCGAAGAGTCTCCCTCACACGCATACCTCTCCACCGAAGATCTGCAGGAAGACCTGAACCTGGTAGAACTCTTGGCACACATGCTCTCTGCCATCCGCAGAGTCCGTCGACTGGAAGACCGCTTTTCCGGGATCGAACAGTTTTTTTCACCCGCGATTATTAAAGTCGTCTCCGAAGAAAATGCCACTCACACTCTGGAACCGACAGAGACCGATACAGCAGTTCTCTTCTGCGATCTCCGACGTTTTTCACATATGACGGAAAAAGCTGGCAAGAACCTGCACCAGTTTCTGGACCGTCTGAAAAATGCGCTCGGTGTCATGACCCAGAGTATTATCCATCAGCATGGTGTGATCGCCGATTTCCAGGGTGACAGCGCTCTGGGCTTCTGGGGCTGGCCGTTACCGCTTACAAAAGGTTCTATCCCGGCCTGCAAAGCAGCTTTGAAGATTCAGCAGATGTTCAAAATCTCCAACAGCACCCACTTTAATGAACTGAGTGGGTTTGAAGCTGGAATCGGCATCACTCGAGGAAATGCAATCGCCGGGAAAATTGGTACCCGGGAACAAGCGAAAGTCGGGGTTTTCGGCCCCGTTGTGAATCTGGCGGCCCGCCTGGAAAGTATGACGAAGCAGATTGGTGTCCCCATCCTGATTGATGAGCCAACCGCCATGGATGTGCGGAACCTGCTACCTGAGTCGGAAGGCCGCTGTCGGCACATCGGCCTGTTTCGACCCGCGGGATTCGAATCTCCCTTTTCCGTCTATGAGCTCTTGCCTTCAGAGGGGAAAAGCACGATCTCCAATCAGAATATTCAGGATTTTGAGGCAGCAGTCTGTGCCTTCATCGATGGAGACTGGGACAGTGCCCTGGAATTGCTGGGACATCTGCCACCAAAGGATCGGGCGAAAGATTTCCTGCTGTTACAGATCGCAAGCCACAATTACAAAGCGCCTGATCAATGGGATGGGGTCATCTCTCTCAAAAAATAGTTCTCCCCCCAAGGGTCTCTATCATATTCCAGCAGCCAGATGCTGCGTGCGATCATTCAATTCTCTTAAGCACTGATATGAACAGTGTTTAAAACCCCCACACCTGCAACTGAGTGATCTCAGTTATTTTTAATCGGACCTGAAACTATGCATTTAAATGTTCAACCAGTGTTCGGATTATTCCGATTATAACTATTGAACCAACAGGGAAAAAAATGCGCACCGTGTCTGGTTCGGCTTCTTTTTGACAGAATCGCGACTCTGAAAGGCAGGAGAACAGGAATGGAATCCTCTCCTCAAACAAATCAAATCCGCATCTATCGTAACCTGGGGATCCTGCTGCTGCTGTCCGCAGGTCTGCTGCCTGTGATCTACAGTCAGTACGTCCAGGCGGAGCAGAAGGGATTTGTCAAACTCACAGCTGCCGAACCTGCGCCCCCGGCAGACGCTCCCCCACCAGAAACACCAACTCAACGTGACGAAGTACTGCAATACGCAATCGATCAGGCGCACGCAGAGTGCTTCGACGATGATCCATTTCCTTCGGCTGAAAAATGTGGCAAGTGTCATCCGCAACATTATCGGGAATGGGCTGTCTCACCTCACGCCTATGCTCAGTTGAGCCCTGTTTTCAATGCGATGTCGAACAAGCTGATCAAGCTGAATAACGGCACGCTGGGCGACTTCTGTATTCGCTGTCATACGCCAGTCGGAATGGCCCTTTCCGAGCCGATTAACATGAGCAATATGGATCGCTCCCCGACTTCCCGAGAGGGTGTCACCTGCGTGGCCTGCCACCGGATTAATCAGGCCTGGGGAAAAGGAGCGGGTCGACAGGCACTCGTGGCCGGCGACATCAATCAGGTCGTCTACGGCCCCATGGGAGGTGAGAACCTGGCGGCAGTACTGGCCAATCCAGACAAATACGGGGTTCTCAAAACCAACAAAGATCCGAATATCCGGGGACGTGAAATTCATGCAGAAGCGTATCAGTTTTTTCAGCTGATCACGCCCGGCTTCTGTGGAAGCTGTCATGATGTCTTTGCCCCGAACGGGTTCCGACTGGAAGACGCCTTCAGTGAATTTAAACATTCCCCTTCCGCGAAAGTCTGCAAAGAAAACTGCCAGGACTGTCACATGGGTGCCGTTCCGGGTAAGCCTCTGGGCTACTCTTCCTCGCCGGCTGCGGTGATCGGCAACGTCTCCACTCCCGTACGCAAACACACTAACCACATGATGATCGGCCCCGATTATCCGATCATCCATCGCGGCCTGTTTCCGCATAATCCCAAAGCGATCCGGGAAGAAGATGAGCCCCCCTCTGCAGATGAGGGGCTGGCAACCATGCGTGAATGGCTCTGTTTCGACGACGCTGCCGGGTGGGGAACCCCCGAATTCGAAAAGCATGTCACCGAAGCCGACTACTTCCCTCCGCCCTGGGATAATCAGATTACACGTATCAAGGCCCGGCAGGTTCTGAACGAGCAATATGACTTGCTCGGCGAAGCAGCCACACAGCGACTGCAGGTTCTACAGGCCGGTTATGAACTGGGAGAAATTGCGGTCGAGAAAGCCAAATGGTACGACCTGCGCTTCTCGGTTCCGGTCTCCAATATCACTCTCGGACATGGAGTCCCCACCGGCTTTGACGCGGAACGTGTTGTCTTTTTGAGGACGATGGTCTGGGACCAGAACGGACAGCTTGTTTTCCAGTCGGGCGACCTGGACCCCAACGGAGACATCCGGGATTCCCACTCTCTGTATGTCCATAACGGCGAAGTTCCTCTGGATCGTCAGTTGTTTACCCTGCAGTCCCGCTTTATTACTCGGAACGTACGCGGCGGCGAACGGGAGCAGGTGCTGAATGTACCCTACTCACTCGATCCCCTGCCTTATTTCCGACCAGCCACACGTCCTTTTACAGTGTTGGGACGGCCAATCGGAGCACGAAAACAGAAACAGAATATTCCCCCCAAAGCACACCGCCTGGCAAAGTACCATGTGTCAAGGCGTCAATTAACGGGCCCCGGCAACTACACAATTCGCGTACAGCTGATTGCCGGCATGGTCCCTGTGAACCTGGTACATGAAATCTCGGACGTTGGTTTTGATTATGGGATGTCGGCTCGCGATGTTGCAGATGGCGTCGTGGACGGTCACATGATCCTGTATGAAAAAGTGGAAACAGTCTGTATTCCCTGATTGCAAAACTTCCCATGCCACACAAATCACGAGAATTTCTACTGCTGATGTTCTGGAGCTTCAGTCTGATGCTCCCTGTGCAACTTGCTGCGCAGCCACCGGAGGCACCGGGAGTGGTAACGCTCCCCCCTTCTCCGGAATATGCTGAAGAACTTGAAAAAGCAGACCAGTACGATGAGTTCGATGAATTCATCGATCCCTATGCAGATCGCGTCGAATACGATCCCAGCGTGGTTCACGACCATGATCCCCTCCCCTGGAAACTGGGAGAAATGTTCATGGATGCCCTGGCCTCCCCTGCAGAACCCATGGCACATTTAGGAGAATGGTTGCTCTGCGCAGAGCATTTCGCTCCTGAATCCCCTTTGGAAGATCATGCCATTGGCCTGCAACCGATTCCGAACCGCCCCAATCTGTTAATTGAAACGAATGAAAAATTCCTGGATATCGGCTTCCTGAATCAGGGGATTGTCATTCCCACCGGAGCCGTCTGGCGTCCTTCCTTCTGGGTCTTCGGAACTTACCGTACCGGGATCGATTATTTTAATAACCGCACGGGAACCAACGTCACCGAATGGGCCAACCGCCTGGATCTGTTTGGTCAGTTGAATCTGTCGGGGACCGAACGCATTCTGGTCGGCCTGAGATCTCTGGACAAAGAGCTGACCGCATCGCGACTCTTTACGAGTTATGAATTCCATGACGGTCAATGGCTGGATGGTCTGAATGCCAACATCCAGACCCTGTTCTTCGAAGGAGACTTCGGCGAAAATTTTCCTAACCTGGATCCCTACGACGTCCATCGCTACGACATCGGTTTCTCGGTTGGGCGCCAGCCGATGTCCTTTCAACAGGGTCTCTTGATCAACGAAGACATGGTCGATGCCGTCACGGTCACACGTAACACGGTCTATGGCGGCAAGATTCTGAATATGCGCATCACGGGCGTGTATGTGGAAGGTGACATCAACCGTAATAATAATGTCCGCGATCCGGATGCCCGCTTATACGGGATTTTCACTGAAACGGATACGAAGTTCAGCACGATCAACGCGGACGTCGCCACCGTCTATTCCAGTAATCAGCAGTTCGGCAGTAACACCGCTTTTGGAATCAGCGCCATTCAGCGTCTGCACGGCTTTCACAATACCTATAATACCTCTTTCCATGTACTGGGATCGTTCCCGCACGAAGGAGCCACCGCTGCTTCCGGTCAGGGAGAATTACTGTTCAGCCAGGTTTCACTGACACCACATCATTCCAACGATCTGGTGTATTTCAATGCGTTCCTGGCCATCGACCAGTTCACTTCTCCGGCACGGGGTACTTTGGCGGGGGGACCGCTGGGTCAGGTGGGGATCCTGTATGCCGCCTCAGGACTGGGTCAATACGGAGCCGCTCTGAGCAACCAGGCCACCAATGCTGCCGGGGCCAGCCTGGGATATCAGTTGTTTTATGACAAATCCAGGCAGCAGCTGATTTTTGAACTTGGTGGACGCAAAAATACACAGGGGACGAACAATGGTGCGATCGCCGGCGGTATCCGCTATCAGAAAGCGATCGGACAGCACTGGATCATGCTGCTAGACAGTTTTGTTTCCAAACAGGAATCCCGTGGAGTGGGTTCCGGAGCACGCATCGAATTTCTGGCAAAGTTCTAAAGCAGACCCGTCAAACAGCTTGAATTGCTCGTAATAACATCAGACAGCCTCTCGTTTGCTCATTTCTGCCGATAAGTTCGAAGAATTGTTGGAATCCATCTGTTCCGATCTCCAGACGCGACTTGTCGTCATGGGAACGATTCCGGTAGAATCAGGCCTGATTTTAAACAGATTACCAGACGGGAGGACATTTTTTGTTGGAAGAGCAGGAAGACCCTCAGGAATTTCTTAATCGATTGCAGGAAAATCCGGAAGGGGTACTGGCGGAAGAATACAACCGTTACCGCGATCGGCTCTGGCGAATCGTCAATTTTCGTCTCGATCAACGTCTGCTCGGTCGTGTCGATGCTGACGATATTCTGCAGGAGGCTTACCTCGATGCAGCCACCCGGATTGAACACTACCTGAATGATCCGGCAACCACGTTTTTCATCTGGCTGCGGACCGTTGTGGGCCAGACTCTGATCGACGTCCATCGCCGGCATCTGGGAGCTCAAAAGCGTGATGTACGCCGCGAGGTGAAACAGAAACGCCGGGTCTTTTCCGCTTCGACCTCCTTTCAGATTGCAGACGTGCTGCTGGGCGATTTGACCTCTCCCAGCCAGGCAGCCCTCAAAGAAGAACTGGCCAAGCAGCTGCATGAAGCTCTGGAAAGCATGAATGAGATTGACCGGGAAATTCTGGTACTCCGACATTTTGAGGAACTGTCAAACCTGGAGGCCTCTGAAGTACTCGAAATCGAACCGAAGACAGCCAGTATGAGATATTTTCGGGCCTTAACCAGATTGCGCTCCATTCTGGTTCAAATCCCGGGTATTATTGAATGATCAGACAGAAATCGCCTGTTTCATTGCAGATTGAAATCAACAGGACATTCGGCAATGTTATCCCCCGATTCAAATCACACACTTAAAAACCTGACGCCTCCCGGATCGGTTGATCTGGAGCTGCTTGCAGATGAATTTATCTCTCGCATTCGCCAGGGTGATCACCCTTCCGTATCGGAATACCAGCAGCGTCACCCGGAACTATCAGATGAAATTGAAGAATTCTTTCCCGCGATCGCCGCGCTGGAAGGCGGAAAATATGTGGAGCCTGTTCCGGGAAGAGTCTCTTTAGGCGCTTCCGTTCCTGAACAGCTGGGCGATTTTCAGATCGTTCGCGAAATCGGACGGGGGGGAATGGGGGTCGTCTATGAAGCGATCCAGGAATCACTCAATCGGCACGTTGCCTTGAAGCTGCTCCCCCGCCACTTGCTGCTGGACGAAAAACAGCTCAAGCGATTCAGGCGTGAAGCAGAACTGACGGCCTCGCTGCATCATACCAATATCGTCCCGGTTTATGGGGTTGGGGAGAACGGGGGCTTTCACTATTACGTCATGCAGTTGATCGAAGGGGTCGGTCTGGATGAGCTGACTCAGAAAATCGTCGCCACTGCAGCGAGCACAGGCCTCAAGGCACACAGGGCACCACTGAAAACGCTGACATCCATCGGTGACGAAACCGTCATCTGCCCCTCGGGCGACAGCGCTACAACGGACTTCACCTTAAACATGGAAGCCAAACCGGTTGATCCTGTATTTGAAGAATTCGTTGATACGCCACAAAACATTGCCGCCCTGGGAATTCAGGCAGCCAGCGCCCTGCAATATGCACATGATCGCGGAATTCTCCACCGGGATATCAAACCGGGTAATCTGCTGCTGGATCGTGACGGACTGCTCTGTATTACTGACTTTGGACTGGCTCGCGCCGCAGAACAGAATGACCTGAGTAAATCGACAGACATCGCAGGCACGCTCGGATATATGGCTCCTGAAATGTTTCGCGGTGAGACCTGTCGCCAGAGCGATATTTATGGCCTGGGTATCACTCTGTATGAGCTGCTGACCAGACGCTTTGCAATTGAACGCACCAGCCGTCATGAAATGATTGAAAAAATCACTCACGGCTCGATCACTTCACTACGTCGCATCGACCCCGCCATTCCCCGCGACCTGGAAACCATTATCCTTAAAGCCATCGCTCCGGATACCAAACACCGCTACCAGCAGGCAAGCGATCTCGCGGACGATCTCAACCGTTTCCTGGAGAACCGTCCGATCCGCGCCAGACGTGTGAATCTGCTGGAACATGTCTGGCGCTGGAGCTGCCGGAATCCGGCAATCGCCAGTCTGTCAGGAATCGCCTTGAGCTTACTGCTACTGCTGGGCGTTACACTGGCGGTCGGCTTTGAACGGGAACGACAGGAACGAAAAAAAGCGGAAGCTTCTGCACATCTTGCCACTGCGACACTGGATCGTGTCTTCGACCGTTTTGTTCCCAGTCGCAGCCAGTCTTCGGAAACGACCGGTTCTCCGGCTGATTATTCAGAGCCGGTGCTCTCTCGGGAATCGGCAGATCTTCTCGCTGGTATGATTCCGTTTTATGAGGAACTGGCAAAATCAACCGGGTCACAACAGGAGTTTCGACTCAAAGCTGCTAACGCACAACGCAAGGTCGGTGATATCCATCGACGACTGGGAGATTTCCAGGCTGCGCTGGCTGCCTATCAGAGATCACTTGAACTGTACCAGCAGGACTTTAGCGAAGCAAAGACACTGACCATCGCCACGCTATATAACGAAATCGGTCGCATTTATCGCCATCTGGACCAGTTGCCTGAATCCAGAACAGCCCATGAAACCGCTCGCAAGTTACTGGAGACGGCCATCGCTCAAAACCAGGATCAGTCGGACCTGCGTTTCGAACTGGCACGCACCTGTTTCCTGAATGCCCGTCAGTTTCGACCGGAGCAGATACAAAATGAGAAGGGCCGACTGACTGGAAAACGCCTCAACCCCGATCAGAATCCTAATGCCGCACAACTGCAGCAGGCCATCGATATTCTGGAACAACTGATTGCCACCGATCAGACACGTCCCGAGTACCGCTACCTGCTGGCGCTTTGCCTTCAGGAGCAGATCTCGGACCGCATTCCTCAGCCGAAATCAGACAGCATTAAACAGGCACGCGTTTATGAAATTCTGGAAAATCTGGTCAAGGAATACCCCCAGATCTCTGACTACCGGCACGCTCTCGTAAAATCTTACGAACGGGTCGAACTTCGTAATTCCAAACCGGGAGATATCAGTGACACCCTGATTTCTCGTTTAAAAAGTGCGATTCAGCACGCCAGTCGTCTGGTCTCGGATTCTCCCACGATTCCCGAATACAAAACCTCGCTGATTCACTCTCATAATAAGCTTGCGCATGCCATGGATATTTTGACCATGGGTTATGTGCCGGACATCGAAAATCGCCAGTACCATGATACTGCAGAGCTCTCCCTGAGAACTGCCATGCGCTTACAGAAAGAACTGACAGAACAATTCCCTGATTCCGAGGAATACAGGCAATGGCTGGCCAAATTCGAAATTGACCTGGCAATGATCGTCAGCAAAAAAGGAAATGTCAAAGAGGCAAAAACACTCTTCAACAGTGCGCTTCAGATTCTGGAACCGGCCTGGAAAAAAAATCCCGATTCACCTCAGCAGCTGGCTGGAATTCTCGATACCACAGAAGAACTGGCCCGACTTTATCATCAGACCAATTCTGATGTCGACAGCTGGCTGATGTGGGATAAACATGACAAATATGAGCGGGAGTTCAACGAACGATTCCCGGGGCTGAATCCCCAGGATTTCAAAGAGAAGCCTCCTTTGCACAATCATGGTGGTCCCGGACCAGGCCAACCAGGCCACGGGCCTCCTCGTGAACGACGTCCTCCCAGACCAGGTGGCCCCGGTCAGAACAATGGCCGTCTCCCCCGTATTTGATCTGCCTCTTCAAAAATACGTTTCAACCCAGCGGACACTTCGTTTTACGCCAGAACCAGGACCATTTATCCCGGAAGGCTGACTGTCGACTGACGCGACGCCGCACACTTTTGCCATTCAGAAATCGCACCAGATCGATACTCAGTTCATCGGCTGTCTGATATCGCTCCCCGGGTGACCTGGAAATACAGTTCAGAATGATAGCTTCGAAAGACGTCGGCATATCAGTTGCCAGATCGCCAGGCCGTTGAGGTTCAGAATGAGTGATCAGTTCCAGCAGTTGCTGACTGTTCCGTGCTGCAAAGGCGGGAACGCCTGTAGCAAGTTCGTACAACGTCATCCCCACGGAATACAGGTCACTCTGCTCGCTGACCTCGCCACAAAAACGCTCTGGCGACTGATTTCGCAATGTTAAAGTCTGCTGCTGCTTTAATGCGCCTTCCGCAAACTGAGGCAGCGCGAATCCTGTCAGCCAGCAGTCCAAATCTGAATTCACCAGGATATTCTCCGGGCGGAAATCATTATGTAGCGTCCCCCGACTGTGCGCATAGCGCAGGGCATTTGCCATCTGTAATGCGAGTGATGCATATCCACGCCAGGGATCCTGCTGCAATGAATCTGCCACTGACTGCGCCTGTTGCACACCTGGATGTGACTGATCACAATTTGCGATTTCGGTATGAATTGCCCCGGAGAGACAGGCAATGACCTGGTTCAACCCAACCCCCCGTACCTGTTGCATCACGGCAAAAGAATATCCCTGATCTTCCCCTGTACTATAGATGGAAATAATATTCTGATGCTTCAAACGAAACGTCAGGCGGGCTTCCCGTTCAAAACGATCGCGCCAGCGGGGCGTCAATTCTGATTTCCAGGGCATCAGTTTTACTGCCACCGGGCGTCGCTGAGCCCCCTGCACTGCTTCAAAAATTATCGCCGTGCGACTGCGACTCATCTCGCGCGTCAAATGACAGTTTCCCAGTTGCCTGAGGTTCAGACAATCAGCGGCCTGTTGCTTCAGGCAGGTAATCTCCTGATTGCCTTTCCATTCTTCCATCGCGATCAGGACGGGAAAGCTTTCGCGGATTTCTGATGCATACTCCGGATAAGCAGTTGCATAGTCTTCGATAGACGGATTTAACCAGCGGCGATACTCATCCACAAATTGAGTCGCGAGCTCCTCGAGTGTACAGTATTCCGAGCCAGGTTCTGCAGTGGTGACCATCTGTGTCAAAATCTCAGAATTCATGATGACCCTTCACGAGCGTCTGATGTCAGATTTCTGGTCTCAGTTCGTGTACATTTCAAACAGGAATGAATTCGAAGGTGAGACTCTCAGTAGATTCAGCCGGTTCGATATCTGTTATCTGGCTTATCTACTTCCAGGCAGGTCACTTATGACTTTACACATATGGCAGGAATCAAATCATAAGTGGGCCCGTTAGACTGAATAACGGACGAGAGAGGAATACTGCTACCGGCAAAATCATCCTTTTTTATCAACTACGGAGCCGGGGCATCCGGTGACGCGAATGATCGATCTTATTCCAGATCCAGTTCTTTGTAGCGGGCATCTTTGCCGAGAATAGTGCCCCAGACGCGATCTGAAGCCTGATGACGCGAAGGCCCGAAGTTAATAATCGGCCCGATCCCCAGATCCAGATTCTTGATCTGCTCCAGGGAATCAATCAGATTTTCAGTCGTGAATGCTTTGCCGGAAGCCTGGAGTTTTTTCATACCTTCGACCAGGCACTCTGCAGCCAGGTACCCTTCCAGGGAAACAAACCCCGGCTTGGAAAGCGGGTAGTATTTTTTCATCGCATCCCGGTAGCGCAAGACTCCCGTAGCACTGGACAGATAATAGGGCACGACCTGGGTGACGATCACTCCTTCAGCATACTTCGCCCCCATTTCTTTAAACTGCTGCGCCAGCAACTCGCTACCCACAAAGGAAACGGCAGCGGTCTGGATCTTTAGCTGGCGATCCTTGATCTGTTGAACCATCAAAGCGGCGGGCTTGAAAGTCGCCACCATGATCAGCGCCTCGATCTGATTCTGATTCTGGACAAGCTGCTCGACCGCCCCGGAAATCTGGGTCGTATTCCGGTCGTAACCCACACGAAGAATGTTTTCCGGTTGAACTTTGTACTTCCCAAGCGCTTTGGCAACCCCGGCAAAACCATCATCACCAAAGGAATCATTCTGTGCAAAGACAGCAATCTTGTCTGGTGCGATCCGCTCATGTTCAACAAAGTAGTGCACCATCGCCGCGGTTTCGTCGGCATAGCTGGCCCGCAGATTGAAGACATAACGATCGGGCGGATCCCGGCGTAATGCCTGAGCCCCGGTAAAGGGAGCGAAGAACAGGTGCTGATTCTCATTCGCATACGGTACCGTGGCTTTGGCAGTCGGAGTTCCCACATTTCCGATGACAGCGAAAATCCTGTCATCCTCAAACAGGCGGTGCATGTTTTCGAGTGCCTGATCGGGCTCGTAGCCATCGTCTTTCACTACCAGCTCGATCTTGCGTCCGCCAATTCCGCCTTCGTCATTGATACGTTTAAAACAGGCCTGCATCCCCATGACCATATTATTGCCCAGTTCCTTGTTGGCACCGGTCATGGCGGTTGAGGTTCCCAGAATGATTTTGTCCGCTGTGATCCCCTGACTGGCAGGCAGCGCTTTCGCCTGAGATACAGGCGTTGGTACAGGACCAGCCCCCTGATTCTGATTGCCATTCCAGAAGTAATAAGGCACCAGAGTCAGCAGTAAAAAGGTCACCAGGAACATCACACTGTTGAAAGCAATTTTCTGCCAGCCCGCAGGCGACTTTGCTGAGGAATGTGCCCTTTCCAGTTCTTCCTGGCTCAGAACAGTTGTATCGCCGTACTTTTCCGAATTCGCAGTAATCGCCTTTAAATCGAGCAGCATTTCCTGAGCAGACTGATAGCGATCTTCGGGTTTCTTCGCCATCGATTTCTGAACGATCGCGGCACATTTATCCGGGATCTTCGCATCCACATCACGTGGATCCAGCAGATCGGCATGGCAGTGTGCATACATGATCTGAACAATACTGCCCGCGTCTTCGTAAGGATGGTCCCCGGTAAGCAGGGTATAATATGTTGCTCCCAGGGAGTAGATGTCGCTGCGTAAATCAACCGGCTTCGACTCACACTGTTCCGGGCTCATAAAGTAAGGCGTACCGATGAGCTGCCCGTCCTGAGTCAGTTGATGAGACTGCTGCACTACCCGCTTGGCCAGACCGAAGTCCGCTACCTTGATTGTGCCATGCCTGGACTGCAACAGGTTCGCCGGCTTGATATCCCGGTGCACCAGACCGGAAGCGTGAGCCACCATCAGACCTTCGCAGGCATCGGCAATGATCCGGGTCGCCTGGAGAGGCGAATAGGGACCAACCGTCTCCAGGTGATCGTCAGCACTGCCCCCCGTCATCAGTTCCATGACGATATAATTCACATCCCCTTCCTGGCCAATGTCGTGAATCGACACGATATGGGGATGGGTTAACCGGCCCGCCGCTCTGGCTTCAGCCAGGAATCGTTCCAGCATGTTTTTATCGGAGGCTAATTCGGCTGGTAACAGCTTGATGGCAACATCGCGGCCGATGGTTTCATCATGGGCGCGATAGACAACACCCATGCCTCCCTGCCCGAGCAAACCGGTAATTTCATACTTACCCAGTTTTCTACCAATCCAGGCAGCCGCTTTTTCCGCGGAAGGACCAGCCAGATCCTGGGCGGATTTACTGGCGGAACTGTCGACACCGATTACGGTTTTATCAATCTCCTTGATGTCAATCGGGGGAAACTGATCGACAGTATCCTCCTCTTCCACATTGACTGGGGGAAATTCATCCACAGTTTCTTCACCATCCAGGGGATCTGTAAAACCTTCGTCCGACACGGTTCTGATTTTCCCGAGACCACGGGCCTCGTTCATTTGCTTATGACAATTTATTACACCACAGGCTGCCCGACACCCAACATATTCGTTTGATCAGTTCAGGATTATTGGATATTAAGGAGGTATTAATAGATATACAGAATCATCGTTCATAAAAAAAATTTACGCAATCGATTTTTTTTATTCTTGGACGATTATTCACGAAAAGTCGGAGCCCGCTATCAGTCTGCAGTATCATCACCTCTTTCCTACCCCCATTAACGGCAGAATGTTGGAGTTGCCATCTGCATTTCACTGAATTTTTGTGAATTCGATCTCAATTCGTGCCTCGGAAAGTGGATCGGAATCGGGGCAGGCAAATTCTGTGTAACCGGTTCGATCCGTACTTTCATCGGTCTGCAGCAGGCAGCAAAGACAGGAGTGACCGGAGCACTAAATCTCAGTTGCTGGATTCTCGTAAGCGAACCGTTTTCAGATCCAGCAGGGCATTTTTGAGCTTCCCCTGGCTATGGAGCGACAGCCGGGGCTTACCTGCCGACAGACTGATCGTACCAATCCGGCGGTTCTGGTAGACATCCCAACTCCCGGTAGACGGCACCGTCCAGAACAGCTGCTGGCCATCGACCTCCAGAAGAAGCTGGTCACCTGCCGTCCCGGGAGGACAGGCGTATTCGAGGTAGACATCGTACCGACCGGAACAGGGGACAGCCAACGTCCAGACGGCACGGTCATTCTCGCTTTGCCAATATCCCAGATTCTTGTATTTGCTCTCAAACTTGAGCGTGGAACCGTAGATCTCAGCCAGTTGCGGAGTCAGGAAATAGTCACCGCGAAGTGCTTCCGCCTCCACAACAGCTGGCTCATTTCCGGGGAAGGTCTTTCGAGGCAACTCTGCTGTATTCAGATAGGCAATCACGTCCGCCAGGTTTTGAGGTGTCATATCTTTTTCCAGCCCTTCCGGCATCAGAGACTTGCCGGTGCTCATCAGTTCTTCCAGGTCTTCACGCAACAGCGTCTTTGTCTTGCCATCCGTCTGAACCAGCGAAATGCTCTCACCACTTTCCGATGCCAGTAAACCGTTAAAGGTCAGACCATCTTCGGTAACAGCGATGTAGCTGACGTATTTATTCTCCACGGCTCGATTCGGATCGAGAATGGCAGCCAGCAGCGCCCGCGGGGACTTATCCGTCAATGCGGACAGATCAGGACCGATCGGCTTGCCCTCCTTGTTGAGCTGATGACACACAGCACAGCGTTTGACAAAAACCTGATGACCGGCATCTGCATTTCCTTTCAGGGAAATCACTGTAGAATGTTCGGCGACCACCTTCGCACGATCCGTATTGAGTGCAGAGGCCAGTAACGCTTTCGCTCGTTGCTGCACTTGACGATCCTTATGACTCAACAGTATCTGGCGACTCGAAGCATCGATGTCTGCTGCCGAGATCGACTTGTTCTTCAATCCGTCCAGCACCGCTTGAACTCCCGCCTTGCGACTGAGCAGAGAATTCAGAACCTCTGAACGCAAGCCGGGGCCATAGTTCTTCCAGCGTGCCAGCATCAGTTGCATTGTCTGCTGATTTCCAAATTGAGACAGGGCAGTCACAGCAGCACTTTGCAATGCACGTGGATTACGAGGCGACAACAGCTCGGACAACAGTCCCAGATCCTCTTCGCGTTGCTCAAAACCGTTCCCAAGCAAAGACACAACCTGCCTGCGGGAATCGACGGTCGCCGATTCGTCAACTGCAATCTCCCGCGCCGCCTGGAACAGCGGTTTGAGTTCATGTAAAGCTTTCCGCAATTCGGGGCCAGCTTTCTGAGCATATTGCGGCAGACTCTGATTCCGCCGTGCCAGGGACTGCAGTAAGGTCGCTACCACTTCAAACTGCCAGGCCTGCCAGTTCTTGTTCTGCAAAGGTTGCGCGGTGCGATCGTAAATCGCCACCAGCACATTCTGCTGACCGGCAGAGACTGCCATCCCCACCAGCGAGTTCAAGATCTGCAGCGGTGGCTGTTTTCCCTGTAACTCATCAAACAGAGACGTTGTGAATGAATCCAGATGATTTCCAACCGAACTCAAAATCGCCGTTCGCAGATACGGATCCTGATCATGTTGGATCGCCAGTCGTGCCAGCGCTGAACCTGCCTGGGGTGATTTCCATTCTCCCAGTGAATAAGCCAGTTGCATCTGCAGTTGCGGATCCGGATCGTCCACCAGTGCAAGCAGCCGTTTGCCCAGTTCCGGTGACTGGTTCAAAAAAGGCTCACTGAGTCGAATCGCATGCCGGCGAACTCCGGGATGTTTGTCTTCCAGGGCCGTAATCAGAACTTCTTCTGAGATTGCGTCCAACCCGTCCAGGGTGCACAGGGCCTGCAGACGTGCGGTGGGTGAATTGCCCTGCTTGACCATTTGTTTGAGGTACGGAACCACCGATTGATCGCCGCGCGTCACCATCAGTTTCTGTACCATGTCCCGCAGCGTCCCATTCGGACTTTCCAGCTGCTCAACCAGTTCCTGAGGAGAGAGCTGATCGAGGCGTGGCACGGCGCGTAAGGGAGCCTTATCAGGAACAACTTTGTAAATCCGCCCCTGTTCCTTGCCGGCCCGCAGATCCAGTTTCTCCTGCATTTCTTTGGGGATCCATTGCGGATGCTCGATCACATGCCGATACATGTCTGCCACCCAAAGTGCGCCATCAGGGCCGGTGCGTGCCATCGTAGGCCGGAACCAGTTATCCGTAGACGCCAGGAACTCCGAATCCTGCTCACTCTCCGCCCGCTGGCTGGTAAACGTCGTCCCTTTCGGCTTGACGATTTCGCGGTGGACCAGATTATGTACTGGTTCACAGATAAAGGAATTGCCTGCGAACTCCGTTCCCAGCAGGTTATCTCGATAAAAGCAGAGACCACAGGCGGAGGTAATTCGATTCACTTTGTTGAAGTCGTTGAAACGCACCTGCGTGCGACTGACCGGAAAAATGGTCGCTGCCCCGGGACGCACCGAGACCTGCACCTTCGCATCGGGGGCAATCAGATTCTTATTGCGGCGGAGATAGTGATCCGCCAGGGCATAATGAAACGCGGGATTGCTGTTATTGCTGCCGAACCAGTTGCCCCAGTCATCCCGCTCCCGGCCGAACTGAGTCTGCCCCGACTGGGGATCCATCTGGCCGGTATCCGGTTTGATGCGCAGATCCCGGCGACCGAAATTCAATTTCTGGCCCGTCTTCACTGAGCGCAAATCGCCGCCCGAGTCTCCGTTCGCCAGGTAAACCCAGTTATCCAGGCCCCACCGCAGCCCATTCACGCGGTGCTGCTGGTTCCCTTCTCCAAATCCAGTAAACAGGGATTCGCGTTGATCCGCTTTGCCATCTCCGTCCGTATCTTCGGCATAGAAGACCTCAGGAGCGGTTGTCACGATGGCCCCCTTCCGCCAGGCCATCACTCCCGTCGGATAGCCCACCCCTTCCAGAAAGACTGTTGACCGATCATACTTGCCGTCGCCGTCGGTATCTTCCAGAAAACGAATGCGTCCATCAAACGTTCCCGATTCATTGACGCCCAGCGGGTAGTCTGCCATTTCCGCGACCCAGAGCTTTCCATCCGGCCCCCAGTCAAAGGCAATCGGATCTTTGACTAGCGGTTCCGCCGCCACCAGTTCGACATGAAAACCCGGTTTAACCTTGATCGTTTTCAGAGCCTCTTCCTTAGATTTGGGCTGCGGTCCCTGCTCTGCCAGCATCTCTTCAAATGACTTACCTGCGACCAGGTGCTTCTTCTTCGCTGTATCTTCATTCTGCACCCAGAGATGCTTCGAATGGAACCAGGCCCCATTGTTGGTCCCTTTCCGTGAAATCATCGGCACTGGCCCTTCGGCATCGGCCCGCTCCTGGTCAAAGACTTTCTTCCAGCCCGACTTCAGCGAGGTAAACAGATACAACGAGGCGTGGTCTTCATTCGAAAACAGAGTATCCTCAAAACCATCTTCATTCACATCGACAAACCGCAGGCCCGCGTCGCGACCCTGGTCATCGACAATCGTTGCCGGCTGAGGAAGCGACCAGGGCAATTTTTGCCAGCGCCCCTGTTTCTCTGACCACGCAAAAATCAGGTTCTGTTCTGGATTCGAAACAATCAATTCGCACTGTCCATCATGATTCAAATCCCGCAACCGCAGCCCCTGGTCCACGCCAGCTTTGAGGGTAAATAATGCATCCGCCCCCTCAGGCAAGCCCGCCAGCAGTTCGGAAGCCGACGTCCATTGTTTGCCATCGAACTTCCAGGCAGCCGAGACTTCAGGCGTGAGCGTCAGCAGGATGACCTGCCCGTTCAAAACACCGAAGCGGCCCCGGATAGCCTGCTTTCCCTGTGTGTCAGACGCAGCAACCAGACGGGTAGGAAAACCGGTTTCACTCCAGGTCTGTTGTCCGGGATTCCAGATGCGGGTTTTCTGCACCTGTTCATTACCAATGACCACATCCATAAATCCATCTGCGTTCAGATCCAAAAGTCTCACACCGTTATCTGCCCCCTGTCTGTTGCGCAGGGGTTGGCCCGCCAGCAGATGCTGATTCATCCGATCCAGAACTTCCCGGAAGGAGAGAAACTGCACCGCGGAACCATGCTTCTGGACCGCGTGGTCGATCAGCTTGATGATCTGCTCATTACTGATCCAGCCATGCGGGTGGAAGACCAGGTTAAACGTCCCCTCTTTGACGACGGTCGCATCGATCACCGCGGTCCAGTCACGTACCGTCAGCGGATTGAACGGCTTTTGACGATGCTGGGCAGACCAGTCGCTGGGAGTCACACAGGAAAATTCCCAGCAGAGTCGCGAGATGGGATAGGGATAGGGGTAATTGAAAATCGTATTCACGAAACCCCGATCCGTGGGAACGTACTTTTCAATTCTCCCCTGCCCGTTGGGATCGGTAACCAGTTCTTTTGGCAGTTCCGGATCCTGGTCAGTAAACACATGAAAGACAGAAGTGTCGATCTGCAGAAAGTTCCCTGCGGGAGTGGTCTGATTAAAAATTTCGGTAAAAAAACGGGGACTGACCGTATTGAGTGAATCGCAGCAGGGCATGCGATACGCCACCGGATGACTGTGGGGAATCTCGCTCAGCAGATCGATGCATTTCTCGACAGTCCCTTTGGCTTTGGCAAAATCACGATCTTTCAGCAGGGGACAGGGATGATCGTAAGTATGCACATCGATACTCACGCCCTCCTTAATCCACGTCTGCAGATGCGGATCTTTCGGATCGACGCGGCAGGTCATGATGCTGACACCGGCACGCCCGTTAATCTCTTTCAGCCGCTCCAGGATCGGCCGCAGGTAGGTCTCGTATTTCTGGACATCCCGCATGTCGTCGATCGCCAGCACGCAGACCGCCTTGACCTGCTTGTCGCCATACCACTGAGGCGTCGCCAATTTGGGAAAATTTTGAGAGACATAATAAGGATCATCCTGATCCAGATAGACCAGCCGATTGCCTGATTCGGTTACCTGCTTCTCGGCAGATTTTACGCCCCCCGGTCCAACAGTCAGACTGGCAATACTCACCAGCATCGACAGCAGGAATGAAAAAGGAATCTGGGAAGAATAAAGGGGGCGAACAGCGGAAAGCATCGTAAAATCTCCAGTATCCAGGGGGAGTCGAACGCAGAACAGTTCCACCAACTGACTCATTCAGCGGTGCAAAGTTCTTCGATTCCAGTCTGTTTGAGATGCCCCGACGAGTCAAGCCCGAGACGGAGACTTTGTATACAATCTACACAAATCCCCGCCGGACAGATTTAGGGCACCCGTGGGTCAACAACCGCTATCTCAGCAAACACGCCATATTTTTGACTGGTTCCGCATCTTCACTTTGTATACAATCAACACTAATCGAGTTCCTCCCCCCCCATCAAACTGAAACGGACCTGCCTGATGAGCCAGACAGACCTGACCTCAAATCCGACGGCGAATATCGTGGAACAACTGCGAATGGAGATTATCACCGGACGCATCGCAGAAGGCACCGCTTTGCGCGAAGTCAGCCTGGCAGAGCGGTTTGAGGTGAGTCGTGCCCCGGTGCGTGAAGCCCTCAAGCAACTGGCACATGAAGGCATGGTGGAGTCCAAACCCAATTGCGGCATGCGGGTCGCGCCATCCTCTTCCAAGTCGATGCAGGAACTCGTGATCCCACTCCGGCAGACCGTGGAATCGTTCGCCCTCAGATCCATTTTTGATGACCTGGATGAGGCCGATTTCGCAGAGTGGGAAACGCTGCTCTGCGAGATGAAATCCGCGTGTGAGAACAGGGATTTCAATCAGCTGGCGGAACTGGATATCAGATTTCATCAGTCAATCGTAGCCAGATCACCCGAGCAGGGTCTGATGACCATCTGGCTGACGCTCGTATCCCGGGTTCGGCGACACTTTCTGGAAGGATTTCAAAAGCCGAGCGATCCAATGAAAGTCTACTTTGAACACCTGGCAATCGTCTCCATGTTTCGTTCCGGCAAACTGGAACCGTCGATCCAGGCACTGATCTCGAATATCGACTGAGGCTCCTTCTCCGAAAAAAAAACGCTCCCGCAGTCCGGAACATTTCTCAGACCACGGGAGCTCCTCACTGAAGTTGACCAGAACCACTTACAGTGCAGACATCCGTGCATACGCATGATCCAGTGCATTTCGCAGAGTCCAGGCCTGCTGTGATGCACAATGCATGTTCTTGGAATGGGCCAGCGCCTGTCGCATCTGCGTGCTGACTTCGGCAGGCATATCCTCGACTCCCGTCAGGACGTTTTGCATTGTCTTGCGATACAGCGTTGCCGTCTGATGGTAGTGTCCGCAGTTATACAGACTCGCTCCCTCCGCCACAGCCTCTCTGATTTTATGACAGGCTTCGCTGGCAGTCAGTTTTTTATCTTTCGAAGGCATGAGCACTGCATCGATCACGTGAATCACTCCATTCGATGCATCAATATCCGTCTTCAGAATTTTCGCCTGATTGACCTTTGCCACACCACCGGTGGCACTGATTTTCACCTTCGATCCCTGAAGCGTTTTCGCTTCTCCGGCAGACAGTGCATCCTCCGAGTAGACACGTCCCGCCACAACATGGTACTTCAGAATCGCGGCCAGTTTCTGCTTATTTTCAGGCTTGAGTAATGATTCCAGCGTTCCCTCGGGCAGTTTCGCAAACGCTTTATCCGTCGGTGCGAACACTGTAAAAGGCCCCTTGTTTGCCAGCGTCTCCGCCAGGCCCGCTTCAGTGGCCGCGGTCAACAGGGTCTTGAACTGACCGGCTGCGGAGGCGGTCTCCACCAGGTTCTTATCTGCCGGCAGGATGACCTGATCGATCACATGAATGATCCCGTTGGAACATTTGATATCCGTTTTGACGACCGTTGCTCCATCAACCATTACTTTACCGTCTTGGGTCATGATGTCGACCCGCTGCCCATTCAGAGTTGTAGCACCGCTGAGCTTGGTGACCTCAGCAGCAGTCACCTTACCAGGCACGACATGGTAAGTCAGAATCGCTGCCAGCTTCGATTTGTTTTCGGGCTTGAGCAATGTCTTCAAAGTTCCCTCGGGAAGCTTCTTGAAGGCTGCATCAGTGGGAGCGAAGACGGTAAACGGCCCCTTACCTTGCAGTGCAGATACCAGTTCTGCTTCTTTCAACGCCGTAGCCAGCGTTTTAAACGAGCCGGCTTCGACTGCAGTTTCAACAATGTTTTTCTGATCGGCAGAATACGAAAGACTGGCCGAAAACGAGACAGTGACAGCGGTGGCCAGCGCCGCGAACTGTTTGACGAAGAGATTCATCAGAACGACTCCTTGGGTAGATGAAGATTGTCAACTGGGTTACCTGATCCATCCGGGATTGAGTGGCCACTGCGATTCCCAAACTATCGGTACCTTAGATCGCACAGGATCTTTGACAACCAGCATCTCAGGCAGATTTTTCAGAAATCACCTGAAAGGATTCATGCGGATTCTTCGATCATATTCGAAACCCGTTCCACGAACGGGAGTTGAAAAATCAGACTTGAAAGTCAGTTATCCAAAAGCATTCCGCCGACAATTCACAGGCAAACGACACGTCGCCCAACGATTTAAAGGCTGCCTATTTGATGGAATTCAGATAAGCCAGCAAATCAGCCATCTGCTGTTGATTAATCTGCTTTTCAAACCCCTCAGGCATGAAGGACAGCTTTGAACTGATCAGCTCTTCGATGTCAATTCGCAGCACCGTATCGCTGGTGCCGTCCGCCCGGGCAATCGTAATGCTGTTGGCGTTCTCGGTTTTAATCAGACCGGTGATTGTGCGCCCCTGGGTGGTCACCAGCAGGTAAGTCACATACTGAGGCTTCACCTCGCGATTGGGATCCAGAATATTCAGCAGCACTGCTTCAGTTCCCCGGTCCTTGATCGCCTTCAGATCTGCTCCCAGCTGCACGCCGACATTCTCCAGACGATGACAGGCCGCACAGTTTTTCTTGAACACCACCTTGCCGTTGGCAGGGTCTCCCTTGAGTTTGAGCGAGGCCTGGTATGCCTTGATGACGTCCGAACGTCCGGTCAGCCGCTGATTCTGAAACAGAGCCGTTGCCCGCTTTTTGATTGCTTTATCCTGACTGCTCTTGAGCAGTTGAACCCGCTCCGGGCTGATATCGCCCGAGTTGATCTCGCCTGCTTTCACCGCATCCAGCAGAGCCACCTGCCACGGTTTTCGGGAGAACAGAACTTCAACAGCGCTCATTCGCAACTGGGGACTCAGTCCAGGCCACGCTTCGACCAGCAGTTCTGCCACGCGATCGTCATTCACCAGCCCCAGTGTGGTAATCGCCTTCTGACGGATCGGGAGGGGCTGCTGGACAGACAACAGCTCCTCAAAGACCGGCAGGGTCTCGTCAAAATTCCCGATACTCAAAGTTGGAATCGCTCCCACACGACTCTTCACGGGCAGTTTTGTGTTCGTCGCCTGATCAATCGTGGACTTCATCATCCCGGACAACAGCTGCGCAGTATATTTACTTTTCGAACTGGCCAGAACCTGCTTGGTGGAAGCAGATGCTCGCGAGAGCAGATTGCGAAACGACTGCTGCGCCAGTTTCTGTTCTGATTTCGACAGCGTTTCCAGAGCCACCATCACCCGCTTGACGTTCTCCGGCTCCGACTGGGCGCCAATCTGAGTCGCCAGAGTGGTCAGAAATCCCTGCGCCTGTCTGTTTTTGAGCAGTTCCGAATTCTGTAACAGCAGGGCAAAGACTTCTCCGGCTCCCTGTTTGAGCGAACTCTGTACTGCCATCCGCATCCACTTGTTCTCGACATCCTGCGTGAGCAGGCCGGCCAGTGCCTGATTGCGGGCGATCGATTGAAATGCGCCCAGTGAAAAAGCAGCCTGGTACTGCACCAGCAGCGACTCATTTTCCGACAGAGAAATCATCGCCTGCTGAACCTGTGAGTCCTCTGCAAACTGTTCGGCGATCCGCAGCGACTGGATGCAAACATGGGGATCCTGATCGTGAAGTCCTTTCAGCAGTGTATTCGTATCCAGCGAATTCAACCCCTGCAGCGACCAGAGTGCCGTCGCCCGTGTGATCGGCTTCTTTGAACTCAATGCCAGCTGTTTCAGTTCAGGAACAATAGAAGTATCCTGACGCTCGTACAACAGTCGCTGCGCGGTATCGCGCGTCCAGCCGTTGTCGCTGTCCAGCAATGCCGCGAGTTCCTTAGAAGACAGTTTCGTATAATCGGGCATTACAGGTCGCTGGAACTTTTTGGGTACAATCCGATAGATCCGGCCCTTGTCCTGTCCGCCGATCGGATCAATGTGCTTCAGAACCTCTTCCGGAATGAAGGGGGCTCCTTCAATCAGCTCACGGTACATATCCAATACATACAGGGAGCCATCCGGTCCGTTCTCGAACTGAACCGGTCGAAACCAGACATCGGTCGAAGCCAGAAATTCCGCATTCTGGTCGGCACGCGGCGCAACCAGCGACAGGCCGTCGGGTTTTGGTGCAGCACGATAAACCAGGTTGTTAGCCGGCTCACCTACGAACAGATTTCCCTGGTACTTCAGCGGCCAGGCATCTCCCCGATACACGGTGATCCCGGTCGCTGCTGTGAAAAATCCGGAAGGCTTCCCGCCTTCGTAGTCTCCCTTAGCACTCGCAGCCCGGATTCGTGTCCGCAGAATCCGCCACGGTTCGATCTGACTGATCCGCATCAGCTTCGTAAATTTACCACCGGGTGCAATATCCACCGGAGCCGGCGGGGGTGCCAGATACGGGTTGCGGGCGATATAGCGATCATCGTACATCAACACCTGCATCGGAATACTGTTGGCACAGACGAACGCCCGGTTCCAGATTCCCAGGCTCATACCATGCTGACCGCCCCCGGTTGTCAGTTCGATCTTGCGGGTTGCCGGATCGAGTACCACGCCCCGACCTTTGGTATTGAATTTTTTCCCAGGTCCCTCAGCGGTCACGGTCACCATTCCGCCATCGATGCCCGTCGAAAAATAGATTCGGTTATCCAGACCCCAGCGGAACGAGTTGATCATCCCCTCGTCACCTTTATCCCGACCGAAGCCTTCCATAACAACTTCCCGCACATCAGCGGTACCGTCACCGTCGGTATCTTTGCAGAAATAGACATACGGAGGCGCCCCCACAAACACGCCCCCCTGGTAACAGAAAACCGCGGTGGGCAATGTAATGTCCGTCAGGAAGGGAAAGCTTTTATCGAAGACGCCGTCGCCGTCGGTATCTTCCAGCAGCTTGACGGAGCTGTAACCTTCCTTGTGGGCATCGTTATACTCAGGCATCTCAACCACATAGGCCCGGCCCCGCGCATCAAAACACATGGCGACCGGATCCCGTACGAGCGGCTCAGCGGCCACCAGTTCAATTTTAAAATCAGGATGAATCCGGAAGGATTTCAGCGACTCCTCAGGAGTGCGTGGCAGAATCCGGGGCATCTCTGCTGAGTAATCGACCTTGGCCGGGGATTCGCTTTTATCCGCCGATTTCGCAGTCATGGTCAGACCACAGACAAACACAATCAGACTCAGGGACAGAATTGAGACCAGACGAAAACGCTTGCTGAATCCGGACGAGACACGAGAGGAAGGCATAAGAAATCCTGTTAAGTTTTCAGTAGGCGGGATGACATAATTAATATATTTAATTTATTCACTGTCGCTCATTATAGAGAGACTGTCGGGGTAGATTGAAGGAAGGATTCCAGGAAGTGCCGGAAAAAACGGAAATCAGCGACCAGGCCTGATTTCCGCTTGCGAACAAACGCTTCTCACTGTATCAGCCGCTTTAATTCGGCCTGCATCTGTTTGACGACTTTCTTATTTCCTGGTGTATTGATTACGTTTTTGAATTCGTACGGATCGTTCTGCACGTCATACAGCTCGTCCATCCCCTCCAGGTCGTTGAACTGGATGTACTTCCAGCGCGGAGTCCGCACCGCCTTATAGCCCATCCGGTCCAGCCGGGGAAAGACGGTGTCGCTGTTATACTCAACCAGGATCGATTTGCGCCAGTCAGCCGGATGCTTCCCTTCCAGCAGAGGTACCAGGCTCAGCCCGTCAAACTTCTGATCAGTCTTCACATGTGCCAGATCCAGCATGGTGGGAGCCAGATCGACACTGACGGCGAACTCGTCGATCAGCGTTCCCCCTTTGACGAGCGGGGGATAACGCACCAGCAGCGGGACGCGAATCCCCTCTTCGTAAGGCAGCCGACGCTCCACGCTCAAACCATGCTCCCCATACCAGTAACCATGATCACTGGTAAAGACAAACACGGTCTGATCGAGCCGCCCCTGCTTCTCCAGCAGATCCAATAGCATCCCCACTCCCTCATCAATTCCGGCCAGCATCCGCAGACGGTCCCGGATGACTTCATCGCTGGTTCCCGTCTCCTCGCTGAGGGGGGGCAGGCCCGGAATTTTCCTGAGCAGCGCCGTCTTTCCCTTCAGATCATCCTTCACATTTAACCGGCGGGGAATCGCAGCGTTGGTATAAAGCGTTTCATGCCGTTTGGCCGGCATAAACTTCGCTGCGGAGGGATCGGTAATACTGCCGTCATCCCGCTGCGTCAGCTCGGGGTGCAATGCTTTCTGGGCAATATACAGACAGAACGGCTTGTCCTGATTCTGCTCCAGGAATTCATTCGCCTTCTGATTGAGCACATCGGTGGTGTGCCCCTGGAACTGCTTGCGCTCTCCGTTGATATTCAACACCGGATCAAACGACGTCCCCTGCCCTTTCATGCTGACCCAGTAATCGAAACCGGGGCGGGCTGTATCGTCATTCCCCATGTGCCACTTGCCCACGTAGGCGGTTTCATAACCGGCTTTCTGCAGGAACTGGGGAAACGTTTTGAGCGTATGGCTGTGTTCGCTCCGATTGATATTATCCAGGATCCCATGATTGTGGGTATAGCGTCCCGTCAAGAGACACGCCCGGACCGGAGAACAGAGGGGCGTCGAGCAGAAGGCGTTCCGAAACCGAGCCCCTTCCCGGGCGATCCGGTCAATATGGGGCGTCCGTACAAACGGATGTCCCATGCAGCCCAGTTCGTCCCACCGCAGATCGTCCACGAGCACGACCACAATATTCGGATGCTGCGGCACCTCTGCAGCGAAGGAATAGCTCAGCGGGAATGCCACAGTCAGGCCAAGCCAGACCAGGGTCTGTAACGTCACGAACCGGGTAAAACATCTCACGAATACTGCTCCTGGCTGTCTATCTGATTTTCAGGTCTGAGCACGCTGACCAGTCTGGATGAGCATCCACTGTACCAGACGGCGCGGCCGAATCAAGCACACAACCAGTGCCGCACTGAACAACCAGCTCTGTCTGGTCACCGTTTTCAAACCCGATCCAGTAGCCACGATTACAGTACTCGTTGTTCAAAAAATATTGAAATTCTCGATGAGATTCGCTCACTCCAGGCGGTTAATTCTTTATGCCGGAAAATAGGACTTCGAAAGACTGACTCAAGTCGAAACTGTCGCTCTCCAGGCGGGCCCGCCAATCCGCACAAACGGTACAGACCAGACCGAATTGAAGGGGTGACATGACACCGAAAAGTACAGGTAGCTTTTGTACCCTTTCCGATTATGAATTCTTAAGGAGTTAAGCCAAATTAATCCGGTTAGCATTAGTCTTAACTGAAGCGTGTTGTATAGAATAGAAATAGCGAGCCAGATGAACCTCTTCGCCATATGTCTGGTTTTCCTTCATCTCGAAAACAATTCAAGGAACGACTCTGGGAGTTTTGTATGTCAGGAAAACAAATCCGACACCACGCGACCGTTGCGTGGTACGGTAAAATGAGCGCTTGTTGTCTTGTCGCGTTAGCAGTCCTGGTGGTGACCAGCCTGCCCGATTCGGGAGCTGCCCCGCGAAGAAGAGCAGTCAAAAAGAAACCGGCTGAGAAGAAAGAAGAACCTCTGCCTCCGCGTTTCATGGTAAAATCCAAGCCGGTTGAACCAGCCCGAATTTACACGGCTCTGAAATCTGCAGAAGAAATCGACCGTCTGGTAGAAGCCAACTACAAAAAATACAACGTCAAGCCCAACGCCATGACAGACGATGCCCAGTTCCTGCGTCGCGTCTATCTGGACATCACGGGCACCATCCCCACCTACCGCGAAACCAAATACTTTCTCGCCTCCCGACACCCCGATAAACGCAAACGGCTCATCGATCGCCTGCTTGACAGCGATGGCTACGCCAGCCACTACTACAATTACTGGGCTGACGTCTTTCGCTATACCGATCGCCTGAACAACAACGTCGACGGTGCTCCCTATCGGCAGTGGATCAAACAGTCCCTGGCAGAAAACAAACCCTGGGACAAAATGGTAGCGGAAATGATCACCGCGGAAGGCTTGATCTGGGAAAACCCGGCTACTGGCTATATGCAGCGCGATTCCGGCATGCCCCTGGATAACATGAACAACACGGTTCGTATCTTCCTGGGAACCCGCATCGGCTGTGCCCAGTGCCACGATCACCCGTTTGATCGCTGGAAGCAGAAAGAATTCTACGAGATGGCCGCCTTCACCTTTGGAACATCTACCCGTGCCGGTGGCGGTGATAAACGCTACTACATGGATGGTGACCCCAATCGTCGTCTGCGTAAAGAATATCAGGAAATGGATCAGGAAGAAAAAGACCGTCGCCGTAACCAGGGACGTTTCAACCGCATGATCCGGGTCAACATGATGGTCGTGAACGATCAGGCCAACCGCAAGATCCGTCTGCCGCACGACTATGCCTACACCGACGCCAAACCCAAATCTGTTGTGGAACCGAAAACGATCTTCGGTGAAGCGGTTGTCATTAAAAAGGGTGAAACTCCCCGTCAGGCTTTCGCCCGCTGGATGGTTTCCAAAAACAATCCCCGTTTCGCCAAGACCATCGCCAACCGGCTCTGGAAGCAGGCCTTCGGACGCGGGCAGATTGAACCTGTCGACGACATGATGGACGATACGGTCGCAGAAAACCCCGAATTGATGAAGTTTCTCGAATCCGAGATGAAACGACTCAATTTCGACATGAAAGAATATCTGCGGATCCTGTTCAACACGAAAACCTATCAGCGACAGGCGACAACCGAAGATATTCCCCTCAGTGAATACTATCACTTCCCCGGCCCGGTACTGCGTCGCATGACGGCAGAACAGGCCTGGGATTCCTTCCTGACCCTCGCTGTGGTCAAACCGGAAGAATACCGGGAACTGCCTTCCGAAATGGAAACAGAAATCATCTCTGTCGACCTGAATAAAGCTTCCGCCGAGGAAGTCCTCGAAGCGGATAGCAAGAAACGTGAAGAGATCGACCGCACCCGCTACAAACGGGAAAAGAAATACAAGTACAAAGGTCAGCTGCTGGCTCGGGCTTCGGAACTTCCGTCCCCCGTTTCCCCCAGTCACTTCCTGCGTACGTTCGGTCAATCCGATCGCGAACTGATCTCGGCCTCTTCTGACACAGGCTCTGTGCCCCAGGTGCTGTTCATGTTCAACGGCCCGGTGACACACATGATGCTCGAAAAAGGTTCGACGATTTACAACAACGTGATTGAAACGAAATCGGTTAAAGAAGGGGTCGAGGTCGTCTTCATGACCATTCTGAACCGTTACCCCGACAGCGATGAACTCAAGCTCGCTACGGAGGAAATTGAAAACAATGGCGCAGCCGGTTACGGAAACGTGATCTGGGCCCTGGTCAATACCCGCGAATTTCTGTTCATTCAATAATTAACACAGCCGCTCCAGCCTGTCTGGGGCGGCCCTTACCATATAAAACAATCTACTTTTAAATAAATCAAAGGCATATCCTATGCGAGACTTCATATCCAAACTGGATGGTGTGGGACGTCGGCAGTTCCTCGAATACGCGGCCAAATCCGCTCTGGGAGTCAGCGTACTTCCCATGTTCAATAACCTGGCGACAGCGGCTCCTGCCAAATCGAAAACCAAAGGTGATAAAACCAAAGGCAAAGGCGGCAAAGCCAAGCGTCTGATTTACCTCTACATGGCCGGTGCGATGACCCACCTGGATACCTTCGACCTCAAACCGGGTCACAAGAACCAGGGCGAGACCAAGGGAATCAAAACCAACGTGCCCGGCGCCCAGATCAGCGAATTCCTGCCCACCCTGGCAGAAAACTTCGACAAGATGGCCGTCATCAATTCCATGTATACGGAAACCGGTGCTCACGGTCCCGGCGAATACCTGATGCGGACCAGCTACAAAGAAATCGCTTCTACCCGGCACCCCAGCATGGGTCCCTGGATTCAGAAGTTCAAAGGTCGGCAAAACAAAAACCTGCCCGACACCGTGCTCATCAGTTCGCCCGCGCGGCACCCGAGTGCAGGCTACTTCGATCCGTCCTTCAGCCCCCTCCCGATTGGCGATCCCAACCGGGGACTGGAAAACACCACGGCTCCGTCCTACCTCTCGGAAAACTCCTTTGAAAAACGTATTGAGTTGATCAATAAGTTCGATAAGAAGTTCCAGAAGAAGTTCAAAAACCAGAGCGTACTGGCCTATACCGACTTCTACTCTCAGGCCACGAACCTGCTCTCCAGCGATGAGTTGAAAGCCTTCGACCTGAACGAAGAGAAAGCGGAAGACCGCGACAAGTATGGCCGCAACTCGTTCGGTCAGGGCTGTATGCTGGCCCGTCGTCTCGTGGAAAACAATGTCCGTTGCGTCGAAGTCACCTTCGGCGGCTGGGACATGCACCGCGATATCTATGACACCAATATTTTGCCGAGTAGAACAGGCACCCTCGACAAAGCGCTGGGAAGCCTCCTCTCGGATCTGTCTGACCGGGGACTGCTCGACGAAACACTGGTCGTCCTCACCACAGAATTCGGTCGTACCCCGGTCATCAACCAGAATGCCGGTCGCGACCACCATCCGGGAGTCTTCTCCGCAGCCCTCATGGGAGGCGGTATCAAAGGCGGTCAGTTCTTCGGAAAATCCGATAAAGGCGGACAGAGTGTCGATGCCGACGGCGTCCTGCCGGCCGACTTCAACGCCACTATCGCCGCAGCTCTGGGACTCCCCCTGGACAAGGAAATCTTCTCGCCCAACGGTCGCCCCTTCAAAGTGGCCCACGACGGCGACCCCGTGCTGAAACTGCTCTAAAAACGAGAGCAACCACGAAAACCGGAAAGCGGCTCCCTCCTCAGGGAGCCGCTTTTTTTGCATAGTAAAGAACATTCAGAAATCTGCTGATTTTACAGAAAAATTGTAGACTCTCTGATTTTTCCTGCCTATGATCGATAACAGAACGTCTGGCAGACCGCCTTACCGAATCCTACCTGAATGATCAGCCAGACCAGCGTATCTCAGTTATTTGACTGACAGTTTGCCCCATGAGTCCCACCCGTGATCCTCATTGTTGCAGCCTGAGAAAGACTGAAAATGCTAAGAGCTACCGCCAGTTGTCACCTTCTTCCGGTTCGTATCTGCCTGGCGCTGATCGTATGCACCACGACCGCCCTCGGAGCTGAAGACTGGCTGCAGCTGAAAGGGACTCCCACTCATTCAGGCAACGTTGCTGATCGAAACATCAAAACGCCCCTCTCCCTGACCGCAGCCATCCCGCTGACCGATGCCCTCTTTACTTCACCGGTCATCAGCCAGGGCAAGGTCGTCGTGATTGACGGCTCAGGTGTCGTCTTCGCCATCGACACCGAGACGAATCAAATCGTCTGGAAATTCGCCACCCGGGGCGGTGCCGGTAACTGTAATAACGTCGCCTCCCCCGCCATCATTGATGACTATCTCCACGTCGGCACAACGGCGGGATACTACTATGTTTTAAATGTCAATGACGGCTCCGTCGTCAAAGAAATTGACTGTCGGGAACCGATCTTCTCCGCCCCCGCTGTCAAAGGCGACCGCGTCTATTTCGCCACGCTGGGAGCGCAGGTTTATGCGGTCAAGCCGGCAGGCGAAGTCGTCTGGACCTGGGACTTTGTCAAAGAGGTCGTCGAATTCGAGGGAAACCGCTGGAGCGGTGCTGACTGGCTCAAACACCGCAAAGATCGGGTCACCTGGCGGGACCACTTTGTCTGCTCGCGTGATATCTGTCTCTCCGGAGACAGCATCGTCGTCCCCGCCGGCGGTCGCACCATCTTTCTCGAAGACACAGGTACCGCTGCCCGCCTCCAGGTCGTGGGTGAAATCCCCAAGTACGCCGGTTCCGAATACCCGGCCACCTTCGGTCAGAGTGCAGATGAAGCCGGCAACGTCTTTGTGCAGTGGCACCGCCGCGACAATGCAGGTCGTGTCGAAATCATGCGACTCAAAGGCGAAAAGATCGAAGCCGACTACGTCAAAGGTACCCAGACCTCAATTCGCGACCCTGGTCTGCTCAGCTTCGCCTCGGTCAGCATCCGCGGAAATGATGTTTATCGAGTGAAGCCCGAAGCAGGACTCGGACTCTGTCGACACAAGCTCAACACAGATTCCACCGAGGTCCTCTGTGAAGCCCCTTCAGTCGCTTCGCCCGTATTAACAGAGAATTATGCTATCTATGGCGGCCTGGATGGCAAACTCTATGTCGTCCCCCTCGCAGGCGGAGAGGCTGTCACTTTTGCTACCGCGTCTGGAGCTCCGATCACCGCGTCAGTCGCCGTCGCCGATCAGAAAATCTACGTCCCCTGTGAAGACGGTTATCTGTATGTCCTTCAGGCCGATGGTCAGTCGCCAGCGAAACAGATCCCCCTCCCCGAGCAGGATCTGCTGGTCTGGAAAATCCGTAGCCCCCTCACCGGCCCGCTGGCGGATCCCAAATTCAACTGGTACACCAACTATGGAGACTTCGGCGGAACCAATGCCAACGAACAGGGACTCAAACCTCCCTTGCGGATGCGCTGGGCCCGTCGACTGGAAGGCACTGTCAAACATCTGCCCGTCTGTGGGGGCGGTCGTCTTTATACCCACACCGCCGAAGGACAGATCATCGCTTATGAACAGGACACCGGCCGCCTCCTCTGGAGACGCTACTGGCCCGACGTCTATCTTTCATTTACTTCTCCTCTCTATATCAATGAAAAACTGCTGATCCCCCAGGCCGGGATCAAGAAATCCCGTATGCGTTGTCTCGATGCCGCCACCGGAAAACTGCTCTGGGAAGCCCCCTTCACAGGATCGCCCAGCTGGAGCCGTCAGTTCCCACCCGTGGTGCACGGCAACATCGCCATCTATGCCTCGGGTTCGGGTGAGTACGCTCCCCAGGGAACCGAGAAAGCCTTCACCTTCGGGGGCAAACCGGTCGAAACTCCGGATGGTCGCGAAGTGATGAGCTGGATCTACTCCAACGACAATCCCTACTACCCCAAAGATCATCGCCCCCGCATCTGGGCCTGGGACCTGGATACCGGCAAAGTCGTCTGGGAAAAAGATTTCTCCGACTACGGACGGGGCGGCAACGACTGTGGCATCGCCATCCTGGATGGCAAACTGTATTACTCGACCTTCTTCGGCTATGCCAGCAGCCAGCGCCGCCGCCGCGGATTGCCCGTGGAAAACAACGGCATCACCGCCTGCCTCGATCCGGAAACAGGGAAAGTCATCTGGCTGACAAACAAATACTATGTGACCTCCAAGTGCACGCTGAGTGCCCGCGATGGCCGCGTTTATATCGGCGGCTATAACCGCGCCAACGAAAACACCCAGGACCGCTTCGTCTGGTGCCTGGATGCCAAAGATGGATCCCTGGTCTGGCAGTCCGATGCAGTTACCTCCGCTCTCAACGTCGTGACCGTCGGCAAAGATTACATCTTCTCCAACGCCCTGCGTGGCAAAGGGAATGTCTTCGACCACAAAACCGGCAAAGTCGTCAGCAGCATCGGCCACAACTATGCCTGCTGTCGTTTTACCCTCTCCGAACCCTACGTGCTCGGAGCCAATATGGACATGATTGACCTGTCTGATAACGGCAAACTGGTCTCCACAGGCCCCGCCATCGATTCGCGGGAATGCCTGGGAGCCGTCGTTTCCAACGGGCGAATTTTCTATACCTCTCAGGCCAGTGGCTTTATCGTTTCCCAGACTTACGGCGAAGATTCGCAGCATCTGCCCGCCATCTGGGAACGCCCCTGAAACCGTCTCCCGGTCTGGAGAGGACATGAAGAATTCATGAAGCAGGTTTTTGAGTTAACAAGAAAAAGGGGCCGTTCATTTGCACTCCCTTTGACCAAAATTTAAAATTAAACGCATACGTCAGTCGTGACGTATCACCTGCATTCGCAGGAACACATTTTTTTCTCTAGCATTGGAAAAACGAGGAGAAATACATGAAGAGACTGCTTTCACTTACAGTCGCATTGATGCTCGTTGCAGCTGGCTCTGTCAGCACTGCAGCAGAAGTTAAATCCGGGATCGAAGTTGGTGGCCGCGTTGGTGCCTACACTGTTAACGACTGCACCGGCCCCAATGCTGGAAAGTCGCTGTGCTATCGCTGCCAGTACGGCGGACGTCCTGTTGTCAACATCTTCGCTCGCGAAATGGACGGCAACGTTCAGGAACTGATTGCCAAAATCGACGAAAAAGTCGGCCAGAACCGCGACAAGAAAATGGCTGCCTTCGTTGTGCACCTGACCGACGATGCCGACAAATCCAGCTCTGAGCTGAAGAAAATTGCTGACAGCAAAAAAATCAAGAACACACCGCTGACCAACTTCGAAGGTCAGGCCGGTCCTTCTTCCTACAAGATTTCCAAAGACGCCGACATCACCGTACTGATGTGGGTTAACAGCAAAGTCAAAGTCAATCACGCTTTCAAAAAGGGTGATCTGTCTAAAGACAAAATTAACTCTCTCGTCAAAGAAACTTCCAAGATCCTGAAATAAGGTTTCGGAAGAATCGTTCATTGAATGAGTTGACCCCGCTCGCCTGTCACGGTGAGCGGGGTTTCTACTTCCCGCCGCATCCCACCCGGGTCGAATCCTCACATTTGGTAAAGGGGCTTCCATGTTTCTCAGTGCCAGGTCCGTTCGTTTTACCTTGCCTTTAGTCCTCACCATGCTGAGCTGCCTGGTCGCTACACCCCGGCAGATTCACGCCGGCAACTCCAGCAGCCTGCTCGACATTTCGACCGACGGCAAACTGCTCGCCTGCTCGAATCGCGACAGCGGAACCGTCACCATCGTTGACCTCGATCAAAACAAAAAACTGCGCGAGCTCAAAGTCGGCCGGCACCCCGAAGGCGTCACCTTCCTGGGTGACACACACCAGCTGGCTACCGCCGTCTATGACGATGACCTCGTCGTCTTCCTCGATGCCGACACCGGCAAACAACTGGGCCAGACGGAAGTCTTCGATGAACCTTATGGCATCGTCTCCACCACAAATGGCGATAAAGTCTACGTCACCCTGGATTATCCAGGCCGCATCGTAGAGATCAATACGAAAAACCACGAAGTCAGCAACGAATTTTCAGTAGGCCAGCACCTCAAGGGCCTGGCCATTTCCCACGACGACCAGAGCCTGTTTTCCACCGAATACTACACCGCGCTGGTCCGTCAGACCGATGCGAAAACCGGTCGCACGATCGACCAGTGGGAAGGAGGCAGCACCGATAACCTCGCCCGCCAGATCACCCTGCACCCCCGCCGGGCCAAAGCCTATCTGCCCCACATCCGCTCGCGCATTACCGTCGCCCACGGCGCCGGCTCGATCTTTCCCATCGTCTCGGTCATCGATACCAAGCCCTCCGATGGTTCCCGCCGCAAGAAGATCCCCATGGACTCCTTCCAGGGAGCCCGGGTGACGTCGAATCCCTGGGATACCGCCATCACCCCCGACGGCAAGACCTTCTTCGTCGTCTTCGCAGGCACCGATGACATGTTCGTCTGCAATGTCATCGACGACGACTACCGCGAACTGACCTTCCGCGCCCGACTGAACCTGGGGCACAATCCCCGCGGCGTGAGAGTGTCACCCGACGGAAAGACTTTCTACGTTTACAACGCCCTCGATTTCAATATCGTTGCCTACGACACACAGACACTGCAGAGAAAAGCCACCATCGCTGTCACCGAGAACCCGCTCAGCGACGAGATACTCCTTGGCAAACGCCTGTTCTACACTGCCCTGCAGCCCATGTCGAGCCGGCTCTGGATCTCCTGCGCCAGCTGTCATCCGGACGGACAACCCGACGGCAAAACCTGGCACAACCCCGAAGGCCTGCGCAACACACAGTCTCTGGCAGGCATGGCCTGGACACATCCGATCCACTGGTCTGCGGACCGCGACGAAGTCCAGGATTTCGAACACACCATCCGCGGACCATTGATGCAGGGCCGAGGCCTGGTCACCGGCAGGATCAACGATTCACTGAAAGCCCCCAACAAAGGCCTCTCCCGGGCTCTGGATGCCATGGCCGCATACTCCAACACCCACAAGTTCACCCTCAGTCCCTACGCGAAAAAAGGACTCAGCCCGGCTGCGAAACGGGGACGCGAAATCTTTTTCTCCCAACAGACGAAGTGCGCGACCTGTCATTCCGGGCCCTTCTATTCCGATTCAAATCCGACCGCTAAAATCATCCGCCACAATGTCGGCACTGCCATCGACAATCCCGGAGAAAAGATGGGGCCTGAATACGACACGCCCACCCTGCTGGGTGTCTACCGCACCGCCCCTTATCTGTCTCACGGAAAAGCACAGACACTCGAGGAAGTCCTGACCGTCTACAACCACGACGACCAGCATGGCGTCACCAGTCAGCTTTCGAAACAGGAACGGGCCGACCTCGTCGAGTTTCTGAAGGCCCTCCCCTACGAAGACCCGGTCCCGCAGGCACAAGCCGCCGGCCTGGTCAAAGTCAAATAACCGACTCACTACTACTTCAAACACACGCCACGAAAGACCGACTCATGTCATTCAAACCGCTTGTTTTCGCGCTCTCACTTTGTCTGCTCTCTGCCTGTGGAAAGGAAACTTCGACGGTAGATTCCGCGCCGGAAGAATCCGCTCCCCCGGCAGAAACCGCGGCCGCGAAAGCCGAACCCAAATCCCCCTCCATTCCCGGCGCCCAGACATTCGATAAGGATGGCATCACCGCGGAAATCGCGGGCTGGGACCAGGTGCAGGAATTCATTCAGAAACAAAAAGGCAAAGTCGTGGTTATGGACCTCTGGTCCACCTGGTGTGAACCCTGCGTCGCCGAGTTTCCTCACCTCGTCGAACTGCAGAAAAAGTACCCGGACCAGGTCGTCTGCATCTCTTACAACATGAATTACGACGGCAGCAAGGATTCCCCGCCTGAATCCAACAAAGCAGAGCTGATGGAATTCTACACGAAGCACAAAGCCGACATCGTCAACATCATCTCCAGTACCCCGGACATGGATCTGTATGAGAAAGTCAATCTCGCTTCGATCCCCGCAGCTTACGTTTACGGCCCCGACGGAAAACTGGCTAAACGCTTCGATAATGAAAAGCAGGAATACGGCAAGGAAGGTTTCACTTACAAGGAACACATCATTCCGTACATCGACGAGCTGCTCAAGCAGCCCAAAGAGTCAAAAGAATAATCCGGCTCTCTCAGCGCACCGATTCCGTCGTTGAGGACGCCACCTCAGAGGTGCAGTCCTCAGCGACAGAACCTTCCGTCTCCAGACCAGGCAACCCGCGCTGCTCCGCCAGTTCGTTAAACACTTTGATCAGATTCAGCCCCACGGGGATCCCCGCCTGCAGACGTTCTTCCCGCTGCAACGCTTCCGGCTCGCCGGGATACAGCACTTTCTCTCCCGGGGTCAGAGGCTTCAACGCCCCCCACCGCTCGATGATATCCGCGATGCGATCCTGAAATCCGGACACTTCCGTGAACCGGCTGATGTCAATCGCCCCGACCATCCCGCCGAGCAACCGTCGCCGGGAAAGATCACCATACATTTTGGGGATATCCGGGCCAATCGGGGCGCCGCCCAATAGCGCACACAGTACGTCAATCAACAACCCGAGACCGGAACCTTTAAACCCGCCAAAGGGAAACAACGCCGCCACCTGATGCGGGTCGGTCGTCCCCTCCCCGTTGGCATCCAGAGCCCAGCCGCTCGGGATCGCAACCCCTTCCGTGGCTGCATTGGCCACCGTATTCCAGGGCGTGATACTCGTCGCCATATCCAGGCACAGCGACTGCTCATTTTTTCCGGGGGCCGTAATGCAGACCGGATTGGTCCCACAGAACGGCTCTGCGGAACCGTGCGGCGTGACCATCGGATCGACGTGCGTAAACACAAACCCGATCATCCCCTCCCGGGCAATCCGCAATCCATAATACGCCAGCGCGCCGCAGTGCGAGGAATTACAGATCGAAACCCAGCCGGCCCCGGAGTTCCGTGCCAGCTCAACCGCATGGTCGGCGGCTTTCACCATCGCCAGCTGGCCCAGTCCATGATCGCCGTCAACCCGGCCCACAGCCTCGCCCAGCGGCTCCCACTGCATCGCAGGCCGCGCCTTGATGCTCTGTTGCCTGATCCGCTCCAAATAGTGTGGCAGTCGCGCCACACCATGCGAATCGATGCCCCGCAGGTTTGATTCCACCAGCGAATCTGCCACCAGCTCTGCTTCCTCCGGCTTCAAATCCGCCTGGGTCAGCAACTGCAGACAGAACTGCTTCAGTTTCTCCGCATCGACCAACGCACTCTCAACTTCAATCTGTGGCAAAACACACCTCGTCTATCGCTTTGTGACACACATCGATGGTGTCACGAAAATCGTCTCAGGCAAACAGGTCGTACATCACCTCGCCATGAATGTCCGTCAGCCGGAAATCCCGGCCGGCAAATTTATACGTCAGTCGCTTATGATCCAGGCCCAGCAGATGCAGCATCGTGGCGTGCAGATCGTGTACGTGAATCTTGTCCTTCACGGCGTAATAACCATAGTCGTCGGTGGCGCCGTACTGCATGCCCGCTTTGATTCCGCCACCCGCCATCCACATCGTATAGCCCTGCGGGTTATGATCCCGGCCATCCGCTCCCTGGCTCACAGGGGTCCGACCGAACTCACCTCCCCAGAGCACCAGCGTGTCTTCCAGCAGACCCCGTGATTTCAAATCTTTGATCAAAGCCGCGATCGGCTGATCCACTTCCTGACAGTTTCGCGGCAACGCCGTCTTCAACCCGGAATGCTGATCCCATTTGTAACTATGCGTAATCTGTACGAACCGCACGCCCCGCTCCGCAAACCGCCGCGCCATCAGGCACTGACGACCGAAGTTTTTGGTCACGTCGTTATCCAGCCCGTACATCTTCTGGGTCGCTTCCGACTCGTCGCTGATGTCCTGCAGTTCCGGGGCCGTCGTCTGCATCCGGTACGCCAGCTCGAACGAATTGATCCGCCCTTCCAGCGCCGCATCGGGTCCCGAATCACTCAGGTGCTCCCGGTTCATCTGCTGCAGAAAATCGAGTTCCTTTCGCTGCGTCGACAGCGGCACGCCACTCTTGTTTTTGATAAAGGGAATCAGCGCCTTGTCTGCGGGAATACTCGCATTGCCGATCGGCGTTCCCTGGTAATCGGCCGGTAGAAACGACGAGCTGTACGCGTTCACGCCGCCGTGGGTCAGCGTCGGGCAGACCGTGATAAAACCCGGCAGGTCCTGGTTCTCCGATCCCAGGCCGTAAGTGATCCACGATCCCATACTCGGACGCACAAAGGTGTCGCTCCCGGTATGCAATTCCAGCAATGCCCCGCCATGCCTCGAATTCGAACCATACATCGAATTGATGATACACAAATCATCCACGCAGCCCGCCACATGCGGAAACAGCTCACTCACCCAGGCACCACTCTCACCATGCCGCTTGAACTTCCAGGGAGAACCGAGCAGATTACCCGTCTGGGCCGAAAAGATCTTGGGTTTATCAAAGGGGAGCGGCTTCCCGCTGTCTTTCTGCAGCTGGGGTTTGTAGTCGAACGTATCCATGTGCGAAGGACCGCCGTGCATGAACAGGAAGATCACGCGTTTGGCTTTGGGTGTGAAATGCGGCTGCTGTACAAGCGACGTATTTGCCGCCTGACTTTCGCTCCCCAGCAGCCCCGCCAGAGCCAGACTGCCAAAACCCGCAGAACTCCGCCGCAACATGTCCCGCCGCGAAATTCCCGCTGGTCCCTGGTAGTGATTTCCGTGGTTCATAACTCGATCCATTTCATGCGGATTGGAAATTCATTCCCCAAACGCGTTGTCCTTCAGTCCACAAACAGAAACTCATTTGAAGAAATCAGCACCCGGCACAGACTCTGCCAGGTCCGCTGCTCCTTCTCTTCCGGTGTCATCTTCAGCGGCTCCAGATCCTGCCGGTATTGATCCAGGTACGTCAGTGCCCGCGATACCTCTAACTCACTCGCCGGTCGACTGAAGACCCGCTCATAAATCAGTTTGACTTTCCCTGCCCGATCCAGGTGCGTCTCATGCAGCACCTGCTCCGCAAAGTCACTGGTCTGCTGCATCATAAAATCGCTGTTCATCATAAATAAGGCCTGCGGCGCGACCGTCGTATGCACCCGGTTCCCCGACAGCACACTCGGATCGGCAAAATCAAATGCCTGCAGTACCTCATACAGGGCACTTCTAACAATCGGCAGATAGACCGAACGGCGGCTGGTCTGATAGATCACCGGATTAACATTACGGGTACTCGTCACATATTTCCGGTTCTCCACGCCCAGCATCGAGCCCCCCATCTCCAGATCCAGATTGCCGCACACCTTCAGAATCGAATCACGGATCGCCTCCGCTTCCAGACGCTTGCGATTCATCCGCCACAACAGACGGTTCTCGGGATCGCGTGCCGCCAGCTCCGGGTTGTACTCGGAACTCATCTGATACGTCGACGAAAGCATGATCAGCCGATGCATCTCTTTGATCGACCAGCCCTGTTTCACAAACTGCACCGCCAGCCAGTCCAGCAGTTCCGGATGCGTGGGACGTTCCCCCAGTTTTCCAAAGTTATCCGGCGTTCTGACAAGTCCCTCACCAAAGTGCCACCGCCAGATGCGGTTCACCATCACGCGTGCCGTCAGCGGATGCGAACCGCTGGTCAGCCACTGGGCCAGCTGCAGACGACCGCTGTGTTTGTCGTCGATGGGAGTCTGCTCTTCTCCCTCAATGATCCGCAGGAACTGGCGGGGGACTTCTTTACCAAGAGTAAAGTGACTGCCCCGCAAATGTACCTTCAAGTTTTCCGGCTTCTGTTCCGAAACCGACATTGCCGTCGGGTACACCGGCAACGCCGCTTCCTGCTTTTTCTTTGTTTCCCGTTTTGCGGTCAGTTCCTCTTTGAACCGGGCCGCATAATAATTCTCCCGATCCGAGGGCAAAGCGAACGGTCCCTTGGGATCAACCAGGACTTGTCGAATCGCTTCCCGTTCCGCGTCGGGCAGGCCTTTCGCCTGTTTGCCGGCATCTGTCTTCTGGTAGGCCTCCCATTCCTGTTCGACTTCCTGGAACAGACCGGCATACAGCTCAGCCGCTTTGCGAAGACGCGCTTTTGCTGGCAGATCTTTGAGGGAACCGAATCGTTCATAGGGACCACTCAGTTTTTCCGGTAGCACTCCGGTCTCGATCAAAGAATTCCAGACAGCAAACGGAGCTGATGTCTCCCCCGACACCTGCTTAAGATAAGCGGCCCACTGCATCGTCACGCTGCCGGTCAGTGTTTTCTCCGAGGCGGGGATCTCAGCCAGTGGGTTCACCGGTTGCTCGACGGTTTTGCGAGGCTCGGCGATCAGCAGCTTATCAATATGCGGAAATGGAATCTTGCTCTCCAGCCGCACCCGGTTCTTCCCCTGCTTCAGCAGAAAGAAGCCTTCCACTTTCCACTCTTGTGACTTGGGATACCAGCTGCCAGTCACCTCACTGGTCGCCTCTTTTTTGACCAGTTGACCGTTAATCGAAAGTTCTACCGGCCGGGACTGAGCTGCCGCATAGCGGATTTCGAACTGATAACGGCCGGCTTTCGGAATTTCAATTTCATACTCGGCAATGTTGGGGAGCGTCCCCTTGTTGTAGATGACGCCAATCCCTTCGCCGTACCCGGTCGTTGCTTTCTTGACGTTACCGGACTGAAAGTTTTCCGCTTCGACAATGATTGCCGAGTGAGACTGATAAGCATCCGTATCGGCACCAATCGGCCCGGTCGCTTTCAGCATCTGGTCCATTTCATTCTTGATTGAAGCGGCCAGCAGATAGTCGGCCACCCGTTTCCGCTCTGCTGACAGAAACTCTTCATCAGCCAGTTTTACGATGTCTTTGATCTCAGCATCCAGCTGCGCGATCTGCTGTTGCTGCTGCTCCAGCGCCTTGATCTCTTCGGGACTGGCCAGCATCTGTTCCTGCCAGCGGGCGACCACGTTGAAGTTTTCCATGGTCTTCGTACTTTTGAAGATCCCCGCCAGCGAATAGTAATCTTCAATCGGAATCGGATCGAACTTATGCGAATGGCAGCGGGCACACCCCAGGGTCAGCCCCATAAAAGTCCGCCCCACCGTATCCAGCTGTTCGTCGATGATATCCATCTGCATTTTGACTTCGTCATCTTCAGCCAGCATCTTGGCCCCGATGGACAGGAAGCCGGTTGCGGTGATTTTCTCAGCACGGTGCTCCGCCCCCGGTTGATTCGCGAGAATGTCTCCCGCCAGCTGTTCCTGCACGAACTGATCGAAAGGTTTGTCCTGATTAAAGGCGGCGATCACATAATCCCGATAGCGGAACGCATTCGCGTACGACAGGTTTTCGTCGAGACCGTTTGAATCGGCATAGCGTGCTACATCCAGCCAGTGCCGCCCCCAGCGCTCACCATAGCGCGGTGATGCCAGCAAACGATCAATCACTTTTGCAAATGCATCCGGGGAATCGTCGGCCAGAAATGCTTCGACTTCCTTGCGTGTCGGTGGCAGGCCGATCAGATCGAACGTCGCCCGCCTGATCAGCGTCTGCTTATCGGCGCGTGCAGCCGGCTTTGCGTCCGCCTGTTCCAGACGTGACAAGACAAACTGATCCAGCGGCTGCTGTGCCCACTCCCGGTTCCGGGTCTCCGGCACCTTCGGTTCCCGCGGCGGTTGAAACGCCCAGAACTCCTGCTCTGCTTTTGTAAACAGCGGTCCCGTTTCCCCCTCGGCTTCTTTCCTGATTTCCGAGATCGGCTTCGCATTCGGCCAGTAAGCGCCTGCTTCAACCCATTGAATCAAATCGGCGATCTCTTTCTGGCTCAGCTTATCTTTCAGGGGCATATGCAGCTGGCCGCTGTGCTGCACCGCGCTGATCAACAGGCTTTCTTTCGGCTTGCCCGGCACCAGGGCAGGACCACGCTCGCCCCCTCGAATCAATCCCGACAGCGAATCAACGCGCAACCCGCTTTCCACGGAATCCTCACTGTGGCAGTCATAACATTCCGCAATCAGCAGTGGCCGGATCCGTTTCTCGAAGAATTCTGCCTGCTTCAGATCCGCTTCCGCCGCGAAGAGCGTACGTTTCTCGACCGCAGAAATGAGGCAGAAGAATCCAAATGCCAACAGCAACAGTCGTCTCATGGCTCAGCATCCTGGCACGCTTGTAATGCAACGGACAATACTTAGGCGCTTGATTGATTACACGGGAATGAGGCTCGGGTTGGAAGGATCAGTCTCACAGCCAACTGATTATATATAATATATAATCTATCCGAGCGACGTTTTCAACTGCATTCTGGAAGATCCTGGTAACTTTCTCAAAGAACTGAGATCCGACCCATCCCGGCTGCTGACACGAAAGTGAGCCGCCGCTCCCCATTCCCCAAAAAGGGCCAGAAATCAGAACAGGAAACGGAGCAGGCTCACGACCCGTTATACCCCCCGGCTCAAACCGGAATAGGGCAACCTGTTCAGGAGAGGCATTCCCTATAATAGAAAAAAGCACACCCCACGGATCTGAGGTGTGCTTTCATCGATCGATTGAATCGGAATCGACAGCGAACGTTACCGCTGGACCGCTCCGTGCTCGGACTGCAACTGCTTCACGACAAAGTCCATCAGCTGCTGCGCCTCGCCCGAGGTCAGCGTGTGGTTCTCGTCGCGGAACTGCATCCGGATCGTCAGGCTCTTCGCCCCCTCCCCGACACTTTCCCCTTCGAAGGTATCGATGCAGACGACGTTTTCCAGCTTCGGCTGCAGGACAACATCCCCTTCGCTCTCTTTGCGGGGCTCTGCCTCCAGGTTCGCTACGGCAGTCGCAAACGCATTCTCCAGTGACCGCTCGATCTCCAGGTAAGGCAGATCCGCGGGAACCAGAATCGAAATATCACGGGCAATCAGCTGCGTCCGCGCCAGACCGGCGAACATCCGGGCCGGTCCTCTCCCCTTGAGCAGCGTCGAGATATCCAGCTCGAATCCATACAGAGGCACGCGTGCCCGGTCTTTAATTCCCAAGGCCCCCAGGTCGATGCGCCCCAGCGCCCCAATCCGCTCGCCGTCATGTGAAATCACGGCGAACTCTTCCACCCGGTATCCCAGGGCCGGCACTTCATTGGTATAGGTGACCTGCTCGACTTCCAGATGCGCCAACAGGTTTTCCAGCAGCCCCTTGGCACGCAGGAAGTCGATCTCGCTCTCCCGAGCGATCCAGGCAGCGTCATTGATCGGGCCGCCCAGCACGCCGCCAACCATCCACCGCTCATCGTTTTCAGAATTGTTCTCGCGGAAGGTCCGGTCGATTTCGAAGAAGCGGAAACTGCTGGCCCCGCGGCGGGCATTGCGTTCCGCGACTTCCACCAGGCTCCCCACCAGACTCTGACGCAGCGTCGTCATCTCTTTGGAAATCGGGTTCTGCACCTGAATCGATTCGCCCGGCCACTGGCTGAACGCCAGCGCGGTCTGCTCGGTCGTCAGTGGGGGAGTCCGGCTTTCCAGGAACCCGTTTCCAGTCAGGAAGCTCGCAATCTTGCTCCGCAGTGTATCCGCTTCGGAATACCGGCCCTTGGTCGTAGTCGCCACCATCGGCTTCATCACGATACTGTCATAACGTAACAGCCGGGCCACATCCTCGGCCAGCACCACCGGGTTATTCACATCCACCCGCCAGGTCGGCACCGAAATGGTTTTGTCGTCGTGCGTCATTTCCAGTTTGGAGAGACAGTCCGTAATCTGCTGATTGGTGATCTCTGCCCCCAGAATTTTCGAAATGCGTGGTGCATCCAGGGGAAACTGTGTGGGCTGTTTGACGTTCGGATAACTGTCTGTCACAGGCGAAGCCGGTTTGGCCCCGGAAAGTTCCGGATCCTGCAGCAGCTCCGCAGCCCGGTTGAACGCACCGCTCAGCATCCCGTTTGGATCGGTTCCCCGCTCGAAGCGGTAAGAAGAATCCGTGCTGATCTTCAGCTTGCGGGACGAAGTACGGATGCAGACCGGATCGAAACAGGCCGACTCCAGCAGAATCCGCTTCGACTCAGCCGTCGTCTGCGAATCTGAGCCTCCCATGATCCCGGCCAGCGCGATCGGTTTCTCGCCGTCGGCAATCACCAGTGGCTGCTCTTTCGCATCCACTTCGGAATCATCCAGCAGCTTCAGGGTTTCGCCTTCTTTAATCCGGCGGACTTCAATCTTGTTCCCCTTCAGGCTGTCAAAATCGAAGGCATGCAGCGGCTGTCCCCATTCCAGCATCACGAAGTTGGTGATGTCGACCACATTATTGATCGCCCGCAGACCGGCCGTCTGCAACCGGCTCTGCAGCCAGTGAGGCGACTTCCGCACCTGGACGCCGTCAAATACCTGGCATGTATAACGTGAACAGAGCGAATCGTCGGCAATCTCAACAGCCACCGCGTCACCCGCGCCGGCAGAACTCAGTTCACGGGCACTCGGATATTTCAATTCCATGTCGAGGACGGCAGCCACTTCGCGGGCCACACCGATCATCCCCAGGCAGTCGGGACGGTTCGGCAGCACCGAGACTTCCACCAGCGATTCTTCAATCGGAGCAACCGAAGGCAGACTGGCTCCCAGCGTCGCTTCGTCTTCGAAGACCTGCAGCCCCGTCGAACGGGCAATCAGCCCCATTTCGCCATCCAGGCAGATCATCCCCTGCGACATCGTCCCTTTGATCTTACCTTCGGAAATCAGAGCCCCGCTGGGCAGCTTCGTACCGGCCACCGCCACGGGCACGCCCCAGCCCACTTCCACCGGATGCGCGGTCGCACAGACAATGGTGACCAGCTTCCCTTTTTCGATTTCCACCTGGCATTCGAACAGATGATCTGCACCCGCCAGCGGCTTCTTCTCCCGGATAAAACCGATCCGGATGGGCGCCAAAGCCTGGCCCAGGTGATGTTCTTCTTCGATTTCCAGCCCGACCGTCATCAGGGCATCCAGCAGTTCGCTCTCTTTGCAATCCGCCGACAGGTAATCGCGCAACCAACCAGTATTAATGTGCATCGTTTTCTCTCTATGACAGAAAAATTACGTCAGTGAGTGTTCCGAAAGAATGATTAGAACTGACGTAAAAACGCTTCTTCGTTTTCATACATGTAGCGGATATCGGTAATGCCGTGCCGGATCATCGCCATCCGGTCCAGACCCAGACCAAAGGCAAAGCCCTGCCATTTCTCGGGGTCGACACCGCCGGCTTCCAGGACTTCGGGACGAATCATTCCCGCGCCCAGAATTTCCAGCCACTTCCCGTTGAACATCACATCCACTTCCGCGCTCGGCGTGGTGAACGGGAAATAACTCGGGCGGAACCGGAGCTGCACGTCGTCGCCAAACAGACTGCTGGCCACCTGGTACAACACCCATTTCAGATCCGCAAAACTGATATTCTCATCAATGGCGATCACGTCCAGCTGATGGAAAATCGGGAAGTGCGACGCATCGATCTCGTCCCGCCGGTAACAGCGTCCCGAGGTCATCGCCCGTAATGGCGGCGGACCGAACTGCTTCATCGCCCGCGTCTGGAAGGCCGACGTATGAGTTCGCAGCACGTTCCCCTTGGTGGTATAGAACGAGTCGTGCATGTCCCGCGCGGGATGCCAGTCGGGTGTGTTCAAGGCATCAAAGTTGAAGAACTCCGATTCGACTTCCGGGTAATCGTCATAACGAAATCCCAGGCCAAGCAGAATCGACTTCACCTCTTCCATCGTCGCGATCAGCGGATGACGATGGCCCGGCAGCGTTCGCAAGCCGGGCAGTGTCACGTCGATCGCTTCGAGCTCCGGCCCCGATTTCTCGCTGGCTTCCAGAGCCTCTTTGCGATCATTCAGCACCGTCTGAATCCGCTCTTTGACGCTGTTGAGCATCTTCCCGAATTCACGCTTCTCCTCGGGGGACAGCGATTTCAATTCGGCCTGCAGGGCTCGCAGTTTTCCCTTTTTTCCCAGGTACTGGACACGCACCTCATCCAGCTCGGCAAGGGTTGTGGCAGCTGCCATACTCTCTACCGCGGTTTCGACCAGCGCGTCGTTGTTGTCAGCCATTATAATTCTTCAGGTTTTCAAAGTTTTCTAAGACTGGAATTCAGCACTTTACAGATCCGCAACAGGTTCATATCTCAAGAATTGACAACGAGTTGCGCGCAAAGTCCACCAAAGCAAAGGATTGTACCGATTCCGACGAAATTCTGCAACCACCCACATCGGGGACGCAGCAGTGACCAGAACCCCTTAAACGCTTTCGGTTTAAGGGCTTTTGAACAGAATCGAGAAACATCTAAGGAATCCTTTCCCTGTGGACAGTCGTCAGAATGATCGGGTTCCCTCCCGCTCTGTCCTTGTCAGCTGGTCATAATCTCATGTACGACTTCGCCGTACACATCGGTCAGGCGGAAGTCGCGGCCTGCATAACGGTAAGTCAGCCGCTTGTGATCCATCCCCATCAGGTGCAGCAGCGTCGCATGCAGATCGTGGATATGCACCTTGTCCCGGGTCGCATAGTAACCGTATTCGTCGGTCGCCCCGTGCACGTGTCCCTTCTTCACCCCGGCTCCCGCCAGCCACATTGAGTACCCCTGCGGATTGTGATCTCGGCCGTTCTTACCCTGGGCGATCGGGGTTCGGCCGAATTCACCGCCCCAGACCACCAGTGTATCTTCCAGCAGCCCCCGCTGCTTCAGGTCCGCCAGCAGACCGGCAATCGGCTTGTCGACCTGTTGCGAGTTCCGTTCGTGACCATTCTTCAGTCCGCTATGCTGATCCCAGCGATTGTTCCCCAGTGCAACTTCGATGTAACGCACACCCGCCTCGGCAAACCGTCGCGCCATCAGACACTGACGCCCGAAGTTCTCCGTCGTCTTGTCATCGATCCCATACAGTGCGTGCGTCTCTTTCGTCTCGGCACTCAAATCCATCAGCGTGGGCACTTCCGACTGCATCCGGAAAGCGAGCTCGTAAGAGTTAATCACCCCTTCGATTTCATTATCGACTTTGACCTCTTTCAGATGCCGTTCGTTCATCGCCTGCAGCAGCGACAGCTGTTTCCGCTGTTCAAGGGCCGACGTGCTGTGGTTCGCCAGGAACTTGATCTGCGCCTCTTTCGCTTTAGTATCCGCATCGCCAATCGCCGTCCCCTGGTAAACCGCAGGCAGAAACGCGCTCCCGTAATTCCGCACGCCCCCATGCCCCCGCGAAGGACAGATCGAAATGAACCCGGGCAGATTGTTGTTTTCGGTCCCCAGTCCATACACCATCCACGAACCGACCGAAGGCCGCACCAGGCTGTCCGAACCGGTATGCAGCTTCATCACCGCCTGCCCGTGCGACTGACCGTTGGTGTGCATCGAGTTGATCACGCACAAATCGTCCGCATGCTCCGCTACGTTCTCAAACAGTTCCGAAATCCACAGGCCGCTCTCCCCCCGCTGCTTGAACTTCCAGGGAGACTTCATCAGCCGCAGATTATCCCGTGATGACTTATCGATATTCTTCGCCGCCTTGAAAGGTAGTCGCTGACCATCCTCTTTGTTCAACCGAGGCTTGTAGTCGAACGTATCCACGTGGCTCGGACCGCCATGCATGAACAGAAAGATCACCCGCTTCGCCCGCGGCGCAAAGTGCGGCTCTTTCGACGCCAGCGGCGACTGGCTCTTGAGCGCCGCTTCCGCGCTCAACCCCGCCAGCGCCATATATCCGAATCCACAAGCCGATGACTTCAACATCTGACGTCGGGAAAAATTCAATGCATCCATAGCCAATCCAACTCTCTATAACAGTAAACCAACTCGAAACTCAGGTTTCAGTTGTCAGTCTAATTCAAAAAGCGAAACTCGGTCGAAGCAAACAGAATCTGACAGTACGAAGCCCACGCTTTCTGCCGGGCCTTGGTCTTGTCGTCATTCTCTTTCAGATGCAGTCCGAACAGCGAATCGATGTACTGCAGCGCCTCGGCCTGCTCTTTCGTATTCGCCTCCCGTCCCAGGCAGGTCAGGTACAATTGTGAGACCCGCTCGCGATCGCTCTGTTTCTCGTGTTTCAAAATCCGTTCCGCGGTCGCTTCCGCCTGGGAGATCACAAACGGGCTGTTCATCATAAACAGCGCCTGGGCCGGCACCGTGGTGACCGACCGATTCCCCACCAGCATTTCCGGGGCGGGAAAATCAAACACGGTCAGCGCGGAAGGGACACTCCCCCGCACGATCGGCAGATAAACGCTCCGGCGGAACTCGCTCGGATTCGCTCCCACCTTCTTGTTACTGTTCGGGTTGATCGCCTGCTCCGGATATTCAGAGACCACCGATCCCCCCATCTCCAGATCGAGCTTGCCGGAAATCGTCAGCACCGAATCGCGAATGCTCTCGGCTGACAACCGTCGGCGATTCATCCGCCACACCAGGTGGTTACCCGGATCTTTCTGATACTGTGCGGCGCTGAAGTCCGAACTCATCCGATAAGCACTGCTTACCATGATTTCACGAATCAGCGTCTTCATCGACCAGCCTTCCGAGACAAACCGCTGCGCGAGGTAGTCCAGCAGCTCCGGATGCGTGGGCTGCTCACCCAGATGCCCGAAGTTATCGACGCTCCGCACCAGCCCGTTCCCGAACAGGTGCTTCCAGATCCGGTTCGCCATCACGCGACTCGTCAGCGGATTCTGCGATCGGCTCAGCCACTCCGCCAGTTCCAGGCGTCCACTCTGTTTCGGACTGACCTCAGGCTGCTCTTTCAAAGTCGCAATCGTCAGAAAACCACGATCGACTTTATCACCCAGTTGATATATATTCCCCCGCCGGGCGATCCGGTAATCCGCAGGGTCGGGTTGCTCACCCACTGCCAGCGCCATCGGTGCGGGCGGCGGTGCATTCGCTTTTAACTTCTTAATCTCAGCCTCAAGATGTTTCACACTCTGCTTCAACTGAGCGACCTGCCGCGGGCGGGCTGCGTTCTCAGCTCCCTCATGCGGCTTCTTCGCCACCAGCACTTCCCGCTGTTTCGGCAGCTTGAATTGCGGCAGGAACTGCACGGCATCGACAACCACATAACCGAAAGCCCCTTTGTTCGAGATCTCTACAAAGCTCGTATCGCCGGCAGCAAATTCGAACACACCCAGCGAAGTGAAGATCCCGTCGATCGGACCCGACTTCGTCTGATCGACGTAAACCGTCTTCGTTCCCTGCAGCGAATGAATCGTCACTGGCACCCGGTTGGCGCGTCCCTTGCTTCCCGGAAAAGCAAAGCGGACCTCATACTTTCCGGCAGCAGGCAGATCGGGAGTGAAGCGAATCGCCTTCTTCCCCTGCCCTTCGTTCATGTCGTGCACATAGCCGACGCCCAGATAATTCTTTGAGTAGGTCGAATCTTTCCACGCCCCGGTTTTCTGCGCCTGAGCATCATCGACTACGATCCCTGCCAGTGCTTCCAGCTTTGTCTGCTGTGAGGTTCCCCCCTCCAGTTTCTTCAGGGCCTGGGAATCGTCCTTCAACTGTTTTTCCAGCTTCGCCAGGTCGGCTTCGTATTTCTCCAACGCCGCTTTATGTTCCGGCTTGATCGGCAGCGGCCGCGTCATCCAGCCTGAGACAAACTGGTTATTCAACCGAATTCCATGCACCGTCTCTGTACTGCGGAAGATCCCCGCCAGTGCGTAATAATCGGACATCGGAATCGGATCGAACTTATGATCGTGACAGCGGGCACAGCCGAGGGTCATCCCCATAAAGGCCCGCCCCGTCACATCGATCTGCTCATCGACGACATCCATCCGCAGCTTCTCTTTATCCCGCTCGCTGAGCATTTTCGCGCCCATCACCAGGAAACCGGTCGCTACAATATTCCGCGTCCGCTCGTCATCGTTCTCGTAAGGCAGCAGGTCGCCGGCGATCTGTTCGCGAATGAACTGATCGTACGGCTTGTCTTCGTTGAATGCCTTGATCACATAATCCCGGTACCGCCACGCATTGTAAAACGTGAGGTTGATATCCAGCCCGTTCGAATCCGCGTAGCGGGCCAGGTCCAGCCAGTGACGCCCCCACGTCTCCCCGAAGCGGGGCGAATCCAACAGCCGATCGACCAGATGCTCATACGCCTGCGGCGAAGGATCGTTGACAAACTCCTGAATCTGTGCCGGTGAGGGAGGCAGTCCTGTCAGATCAAAATAAACCCGACGCACCAGCGTCTGCCGATCTGCTGCCGCAGCCGGCTGCATCGACTTCGCTTCCAGCTTCTGCAGAATGAACCTGTCGATGTCATTCCGTGCCCAGTCCTGCTGTTTGACTTTGGGAACTTCCGGACGGGTCAACGGACGAAACGACCAGAACTCGCGCTCCTTGTCAAAATCGATCCCCGCCTCAGCGGTAACCTTCGCAGGCGCGGGCACATCCCCTTTCCGCGGATCGGGCGCGCCCATCTGAATCCATTTGCGGAAGTCGGCGATCACGTGCGCGGGCAGCTTCTCATCCGGCGGCATCGCGTAAAAATCGGGATCGTGTTCCAGCGCCTGCAGAATCAGACTCTGCTTGAGATTGCCCGGCACCACCGCTTTCCCGGAATCGCCTCCCTGCAACATCCCCGCGCGGCTGTCCAGCACGAACGAGGCACTCTCCGGATCGGGTTTCCCCGAATGGCATTCGTAACAGTGTTCCACCAGCACCGGGCGGATCTTGTTTTCGAAAAATTCAATGCCGGCCTGCGGCGGGACATTCGCTGTTTTCACGTTGTCATTGGCGCGGGAGTCCGTCACCAGACAGAAGGAAGAAATCAGCAGTGTCAGGCAGGATGAAATCAGGAAAGAACGCAAGGGAGTTCTCCTTCTCGAAGCTTTTCAATGATGAACGCACTCAATACGCTTTGGGAAAGCAGGCTCTGGAGGATGGATTCAGACCAGGAGGGATGGAGAGACATTAAAAGGCCTGAATTTCCATCATCGTCGATTATAAACCCAAACCGGCACTCGATGAACTAAATAACAAAGTATTTTGATACTTTTACCTGCATTCCCCCCGAAATATCCCTTTCTTCGCCCTGCCAGACCGGAATTTTCGTTCCCACAACTTCCCTGCTCCGCCTCCTCGACAGAACCCGCTTTTTTGTTAATGAAATAAACAAACTCCGGTGCATCAGGCACATCACTGAAGACCAGTCACAGCCACTGAAAAGATTGCACTTGAACCGCTCCCGCCAAATCGTACAACCTCGGTTCTGCGTCGCGCGCGCGAGCACGCCTGTTTTCGATAGTGAATCTGTCGCGCTGGTTACAGACAGTCACTGGAACACCCACCGATTTTTCCAGTTCTTCACCTGATCTTTCCACATACCTTCTCTCTGTTCCGTACCATTTTTTTCCAGTTTCAACCACTTTCGGTCACTCCTCTCCCGCTTAACACCGCATAAAACCAATTCTGACACGGGGCCCCGCAGTACTCCTCTTGACCGCTGCGAGCCACTCTGCATGATCTCAATCCTCAGAAGCACCCCGTCAGCCCATTGACTTTTTTCAGGAACCACAGATATGACCACGACTCCTTCAAAAACCCAAACCCATCTCAGCCAGGAAGAACGCAAACAGGTCATTCGACTCATCATCAAACTGATCAGCCTGAGCAAGGACACGACGGACATCAAACAGGCTGTCAGCGAGAAATACAATCTCTCCCGTCGTTCGGTAGAGCGTTACATCACCAGTGCCCGTCGCGAGATGGTCAAACAGGTGAATCTCCCCCCCGAAGTCCATCGTGCCGAATCCCTTTATTTTTACCTGTCCGTGATCAACGACCCCAACTCCATACAGCGCGACCGGATCCGCGCCCGCGAACGCATCGACCGCCTGCTCGACATCGACCTCTCCAGCATCACCCAGGCCCGCCGCGAATTCGACCGCACGGCCCAGGAAATCCACGACTTGTCCGACGAAGAATTCCAGGACTACTACAACAAAAAGCTCAAAGAGCTCGGCGTCAATCCAAAATCCAGTTTATTCAACGGCACGTATCAGCCAAGCTGAAAAAGGCGAAGTGGTGCAGATTCATCACCCCAAAAACAGGGGTGAGCCCGAATAAAATTCGGGCCGAGCATAGCGAGCAGGAAACTGACAGTGTTGCGTTCAAACTAGAAACTGTTCGTTTCCTATCAAGCCTATCTGTATTTAGATCGTAAGAGAAATATCAGATCGCACCTTTACTCGGTCAGTTTCCTGTTGCCTCCGGCAATACCGGATTACATCCGGCACCACCCATTCTATTTACCGTACTTCTGCCTGAAAACTTTTCGTGTCTTTCGTGTTTTTCGTGGTAGTAAAAAAACAGACCAGCCACCAGGATTCATTCACCGGAAGATTCAAATACCAGCTGCGACTTATAATGCGATTCCAGCTCTGCCAGCCGGCGGGGAATTTCAGTCCAGGGTTTGAGCTTCAGCCGCTCCCGGAACTTTGAGAACACGAGGTCTTCTTCATGGTCCGGCGGTTCGGAAAACAGTTCCACCAGTTCGTCCACCCCACCATAGGCCAGTTCTTCCAGGCTGAAAAATCCATGCACACAACCCAGGCACAGAAATTCATACACAGAATGACCTAAGATGAAGTTGGCATTGACTGGGTCAAGGTCAGCCATCGGCACCGTCATCACGACCGGCGAGGTATCACCATATTTTCCGTTGATGGCCAGTAACCCGAAATGCACATCGTCGCCGCCTGTATTGGCAAATGTGAGCGTATTGACGGGGGTCAAAGCAGGATCATACAGTATCGTTCCACCGTAGGATTCAAATTCCGACAATTGCAGCCCATCCAGATATCCCCAGTCCTGCTCATCATTGTCGCGATCAAATTCATAGAGCGCCTTCAACAGATCAGCTGAGCTGCACAGATCGCTTTGACTGAACTCTTCGATATCCATGGATGAAGCTCCTCTCCTGCAAACGTATCACCAAAACGGATTCACCGTTGAATCCCTCGAGTATGCAATGCCCTGGATGCGTACTCAAGCACAAATCAGGCCGAGCGCAGCGAGCGGGAGGTACCTCATACCGCCCCGGACATTTTAGATTTTTGCTCAAATAGAATCCGGCAGTCTTTTTTCTTTCACGGATCGATATTCAAGTTCATCCCAGTCAAAACGTCCGATCCAGTACTGATGCTCCTGGTCATAATCGATCACCGCAGGCGTTTCCAGAAAATCCGGTTTACCAGTTTCATCAATGTCATCCGGCATACTTAAGATGACTTTCATCCCGCGAGAAAACTGCAACCCCTGTTCTTCCAGATCCCGCCATGTTCCGGCACAAACCAGAATCGCATTTCGATCCTGATCCAGTTTATTAAAGTCGGCATAGATTCGCGGAATTGTCATGGGAACCAGTCACTTTAAATGAAATTAAAACAGTCTTCATTCAACCTGTTCAAGTCAAAGGATCAGATATTCCTCACCCTCGCCGTATTCCATGTACCCAACAGAACCGAATTCCCGGGAGACACAATCATCCACCGCCTGTTTCAGTTCAGAATCACTCAAGTCGGCCGTAACCGCTGCCAGTTCCTGCTGGAAATTCAGTCCCAGTCGTTTTCCGCAACGTTCAAAAACCCCCGGCATCCTCAACTGATCACGCCAGTCAAGTTCGACCAGACCTGCGGAGAATGGCAGTAAACTGATTCGAAAATACTCAGCACTGTTTTTACGCACTGCCTGGATCGCCAGACGCTTACCAAACTCAACCAGATCGTAACATCCTTTCCAGTCCAGTCCCTCCGACAACAGACATATTTTTTCACAATCGGACAGCTCCAGAGTCTGTAGCGCAGACAACAGTGTTGCTTCCCATTCCGTTAACGGCCTGGGGACCAGACCATCAAAGCCAGAATAGCGATCGCCACACGCATCGAGAAACTCTCTCACCAGTCCTTTCAGATTTTCTGCTTCATTGTTCATCGATTTCGCCTCATACCAGTTTCACTCAATCAGCCTGGTACATCGCTTTTTTGCGCCACAGTTTTCAAAGTCCTCATAGTTCTCAGATCCAATCAACAAGATTAAGGTTCAACTGGAAACCTGGAAGATGAGGAAAGATTGGATATTCGAACACATAATAAATGTATATTTTTGAACAATATAATAATTATTTTATTGACTAACGAACCCCAATTCGATCTCTTATGTACAGTTTATCAATTCTATGTGATCAATTCTGTGATCAAATTTTGAACAATGCTTCACTGACAATCTGAACTGAACAGACCAATCTAAAAAACCAACTGGTTCGCAAACCAGAATACCCTGGTGATCGACTGCATCGTTTGAAAAAGGGGCTGCTATGACTGTTCGTCTTGTGCTTCGACATACCCGGCGTGTACAGGGAAATCACTTTGGGCACTACTGCTCATACCAGGTTCCCCTGAGCTTGCTTCTGATTGCCCTGGCTGTATCAGGCTGCCAGACCCAGGAAGATCAGACAGCGATTTCGAATTTAGATAATGAAGTGAAACAGGAGCTCAAAACGGACTCCGAGAAGACAAAATCGCAACGTTCCAAGGCCAGTCTTTCTGCTGGCATAGGACTGACAAATCGATCCAAGGCTTTTCTTCGCTCTCAACCGGTAACTCTCGAAGCTGCGGCAGACAACAGCAAGCGTATTTTCCGACAGATCATGGGAATCGATTCCTCGGCCCAGCCGATGACTCAGGAAGAAATCGAAAAAAATCTAGGCGATCTATTCGCCATGTCAGTGCTTCGTAAAGGCACATTCCCTGACACGGTTGATGAAATAACAGCTGCAATCAATGCCGCGAATCCAGAACTGGGCCAAACCAGTTACGTGGTCGGGGAAGGCAGCCAGATCAAAACCAATATCGCTCCTCGCTCTGCAAATCGAGACTTGCGCTATGTAATTATCTGGCCACAAGAAAGCGCCTTCGATCTGCAAAAGTCGATTTTTCTCAGCGTCGCAGCCTCTTCCGGGGAATCAAGTTTTCATCAGGTCATTGCCTGGGACCAGAACAGGAAGGTTTTCAATTTTTATGAACGGGCAAGAGCGCAAAATGGACAACCTGCTTTCTGGTCCTGGGCGGGCGACTCCACGTTTTCATCGAATCCTGCATCGGCCGGAAAAGGCTGTTTTGATTGCCACCATAACGGCACTCTGCTCATGAAAGAATTGAAGCGACCATGGGAAAACTGGAATTCCAACTTTGCAAATATCGCCGCAGGAGTCGTCCCCCAGGCAGTCGCTCAGCAAAACCTGTTCAAGGACATGGCTTCAGCAGAGAGACTGGAACCGATCATTGAGACTGCGATTCTCAACTCAGTCAGAAACCGGATTAACGCTCCAGCTGATGCGAAGAAAATTTCGGAATACCTGAAGTATCTGACCAGAAATACTCAGATTAACTTTGAATCGTCTCAAGTAATCAGCAGTGAAGCTGGGCCCAGCCGACCGGTAAAGGCCGTTCCGCTGAATTTCTTTATCAATGATTTTGCGCTCCGTACCGTTTTAAAAATTGATTACAGCGCGGGTGCGCTGAATCTCGATGGCAAGGTCTATACGGACTATATCAAAACACATGATTTCAAGCTCGTACAACAGGGACCAGGCGGAGCAGCTTATACTGCGCCAGGCTCAACTCATTTCGCGTATTTTACTCCAGCCCCTTCATTTTTTGATGGCGCCAGTATCCAGCGTTTAATCAGTCGTAAAATCATAACAGACAAATTCGCAGCCAGCCTGCTGCTGGTGGACTATCCCAATCCGATTTTTTCCATGAAACGTCGCTCGCTGGAAAAATACCTCGATCAGGTCGATCCGGCTGCAGCGGATTTTCAGGCGGAGTTTGTCGAAAAAGTTCGCGCGGGAACACAGAACCAAAACGAATGTGACCCGACTCAACTGCAAAACTGCTCGCCAGAGCAGCAGTTTCTCTTTTATTGGGATTTACCCGATGATCAGTGGCGGGATGAAGCCCAAAAACGAATTACAAAATATCTGTCCGCAGTCGTCGAAAAATTCAATACGACTGAGGGAGCGGAAGCTTATCTGCAATTACTTGTTTCACGTCAAAAAGAATTTATGGGGGGTAATGGACCACAGCCAAATGCAAATTTTCGGAACTGGCCTCTGATCAACAATCTGGCTGAGTTCAGTCTGCTGCTCCCTGAAACTGATTTATCGCTGCAACGTCCCCTGGAAATGAAAGCAGATGGAACCGTGGCACCAAAGTAACTTCAGTCCCATCGTTACTGATTTCTGATTGACTGACACATTCTTCTTCAAAAAGGTGATTAGTATGAGCCAAGTATTACCGCAATTCGATCCACCAGCCAACTGGCACGACTTTGAACCAGGTAGTGAGCAGGATATTGAGTTTCGAAAACTCTGGAACCAGAAAGTGAATCGATGGACCCAAAATGCTATTCAGTCAAGTGAAAGTGATTACTATTACAATCCCTTGACAACTGACATCCCCCCCTCTCCGGCCTCTGCCTCAGCAGCAATTGGCTGGGATGCCTTTCCCAATCGGATCAACACCACATTCGCAAGTGAATCGCAACAAACCCGCTGGAAATATGCCGATGAAGGCCCACCGGCTACCAGTCCTCCTTACCAGCCTCAAGGACCTCGTGGTTGGCAGGACGAGTATTGCGAGTGGAGCGTGAGTCGGAACAGTAGCGGAAAAATCACCAAAGTGATGTTCACCTGTGAAAACCCTGAATACTGGACCACACTGTTTTCGATTGATCCCGAGAAAGTCCTGAGCCTCTACCAGCAACTCGTATCACCGCAGGTCACGATGAAGGACATCACTCATCCGGGCGGTCAGTATAACCCGCGAAACAAGTGGAATAATTCCACGACAAATGGGGCAGTGCACCTGATCAGCCCCCCGAATACGCTTGGCGCAGAGATTCAACTGGCCGCAGATGCGACGGTCCTGCGCATGGACGCGAACGGTCAGCCTGTAACCCAGCCAGACCCCCTGATTCGTTGCAGTCGTTATGGCACTCCCGATCGCAATAGTGATCCACATATCGGCCAACAGGTGAATCAGTTAGTTTTGAACCCGCCACACTTGCGAGTCTCTTTGAAAAACCCGGTCGGACTCTACATCCAGAAGCCGAATTTTGGGTTGTTCGAGCTACCTCCTGAAGCACCTGCAGATGCCAGTCCTGAAGACTACTGGAAACTCGTGCGCGGCCAGGGGGATCAGGGACTGCATGCTGTTTACGAAGTTCCAGAAGATCAGGGATTTACCGTCAGCGATATTACGATCAATGGTTTTAATATTGAATTTGGCTCTCAAATTACTGAACAGTTTCAAATTCAACTGGTTGGTTTGGGGATTCCACATGCCCCCTTACCTGATCCAGTGCCGCAACCATGTATCGGAAGTTTCGCGCCTCAACCCGCTATGATGGTGAGTGAGGAGAATCTGCATGAAGCTGATGAGCACGCGAAAGCACGACGTTAAGATTCAATTGCTGCAGTTTCCTGACCATTTCAGAATACTTGAGATGGTCAGGTTTTTCTGTCTTGGAAAATACGCCTGGCAGCAAATCGATCAGTCGCATTATTAATTCGTGCATCAATCATACTTCTCGTCCCTGAATTCCTCTTTGCTCCTGATTGCTCCACCTCTATTTTCAAGGCTCCCTCAGACTATGTATTGTCCGTGGTTGAAAAATTTCGCGGTCCCCCACAGTTTTCTTTTGCCCCGCGCTCCCTGCCCCCTATAATAAACGTTCATTGATCTATCCCACCACCGTGCCCCCCTGTTGGAGGAAGACATACCATGGATCGCAGGACGTTTCTTCAGGGTTCAGCCGCCGGGCTGGCCTCGCTCTCTCTGGATCAGGTCGCCAAAGCCGCTGCCAGCGAACGCATCCGCGTCGGCATCATGGGAGCCGGCGGTCGTGCCTCGGCCCTCAATCGTCACTTCGCGGAAGATCCCCACGCCGAGATCGTCACCATCGCCGAGATCGACTCCGCCCGGCTGGGCAACACCGTGGAGACCGTCACAAAACTGCAGGGGAAAAAACCGCAGGTCATCCGCGATTTCCGTCACCTGCTCGACGACAACAGTCTCGACGCCATCGTCGTCGGCACTCCCGATCACTGGCACGCCATCCCCACGATCCTCGCCTGCCAGGCCGGCAAAGATGTCTACGTCGAAAAGCCGGACGGCCACAACATCGTCGAAGGCCAGCGGATGGTCGCCGCCATGCAGAAACACAACCGCATCGTGCAGATGGGCTCGCAGCACCGGTCTACCGAACGCCTGAAGTCCGCCCTCGCCTACATCCGCAGCGGCGCCCTCGGTCGCTGCCTGGTCGCCAAAGCCTGGGAAAGCACCAAACAGGGCAACATCGGCTATCCTCCCGACGGCACGCCCCCCGACACCGTCGATTACGACATGTGGCTCGGCCCCGCCAAAAAACGCCCCTTCAATAAAAACCGCTTCCACGGCCGCTGGCGCTGGTTCTACGATTACGGCACCGGCGACCTGGGCAACGACGGCGTGCATCGCCTCGACATGGCCTTCGCCGCACTCAACGCGGCCTGCGAAGCACAGGGCGACACTGCCATTTCGCTCCCCACCAAAATCTCCGCGACCGGCGGCAAATGGTATTTCGACGACATGCAGGAATGGCCCGACACGCTGCAGGTCACCTACGAATACCAGAGCGATACGCCCAAGATCCTCACCTACGAAATGCGGATCTGGGCTCCTTACCATTATCACGGCGAATCAGAAGGCGCCGTCATCTATGGCGACAAAGCCCACATGACCATCGGCAACAGCCGCTGGCGCGTCTACGGCGAGCGCGGCAAGCTGATCAAGGAAGTCAAAGGGGACAGCGACGCCGCCCCGCACGTGGCCAACTTCCTCGACTGCATCAAGACCCGCAGCAAACCGGCCTGCGATCTGGAAACGGTGGGACACCCGGCCTCCATCCTCTGCCACGCCGGCAACATCGCCGCCCGCGTCGGCAACACACTGACCCTCGATCCCAAAACGGAAACCTTCAAAAACGACGCCGCAGCCAACCAACTCCGCGGCCGAGAAGAATGGCGCAAACCCTGGACCCTGCCCGAAGTCTAAGTGCGACAGAATAGCCCCGGTCGGGTGGCACTGTTGGCTCGCCAACAGTGAATATGAATCAGCGCCGGGTGCCACTGTCGGCTCGCCCGACAGTGCCGCTGAACCAGCGTCCAACCAGTCAAAGAAAATACAAAAAAAAGAGTCAAAGGGTGGGCCCGAATGCAATTCGGGCCGAGCGTAGCGAGCAGGAGGTCCCGGCTCACGAGATCAATTCACAACAGAGCAGCCAACTAAATTGACTTAACTTGCGGAACGCATTCTCTTCACATCGTCAGTCCTGCGACCTCCTGTTGCCTCCGGCAATCCCGGATGACATCCGCGACCACCCGACAACGGACACTTCACGAAGTTCGTTACCAACTACTTTTTCTCAATCGCCCTGCGCGACGACTTAAGATATTTCACGCACAGGTCGTCCTGTCGTTGCATCCATTCATCCTGATCGAATTTCCAACGTTTTTTTGCTGAGTCCGTTTCCCAGTACATGAACTCGAGATACGTCTGCATCAGTGTCACTCCCAGCACAGGCTGTTTGGTCTCAAAGAAACCGTCGATAGCATCCTGGATAATTCCATAATCATTCTTCCCCTTTCGAAATGCCCATTGTAATTTTCGACGGTTCTTCCAGATGGGATTCTCTGCATATGCTGTCGGCGGCTCAGTTTCTCTCCCCAGCCACTTGAGCAGGGAAGCATCGAAACGACCAAATGTGGGGGGAGAGATCAGCGATTGCAAAGCGAATACCCTGGCCTGGTCCAGATTCTTAAGTCGGCGATGCTGTTTTGCCAGCAGAGATGAAACCAGCGTGAACTCAGGCAATCGATCCAGTGCCTGCTGCCAGGCGGCCAGCGCTCCGGTGACGTCTTTAGCCTTTAATAGTTCATTCCCCTGATTATAGAGCGCCTCGGGGGAAACTGGATCAATCTTCGCATCGGGCCCCATGGGCAGATCATAGTTTTCCTCGTCTTGACTCTGCCAGCGCAGGTATTTCTGATAGGTCGAGAAGAAAGGCCCCAGTTCGAAAGTATCATGAAAGGTGCGAACCACAATCGGCTGACGTTTTTCTTTTCCGATGGGCCAGTAAAGACCGACCTCATCTCCCCCTCCGTAGACATCCATGCCAACGGTCACATAAGCCAGATTAGGAGGAAAACCCAGATCAAAGTCAGATGCATCTGTAGCATCAAAATCTTTCGGCCAACGCATCATTCACACCCTTCCTGTGATAGCAGAGGAGATCAAGCAGAAACTGATTCCGCAGTGCCAGCAGATACAGATGACCATGATACAGTGTGACGATATGAAAGCAACGCAGCAGTAGCAGATTGAGCCGTCGGCACAGCTGAGATAACCGCCGAGTGCCATCTGTCGGCTCGCCCGACAGTGCCGCTGAACCAGCTTTCAACCAGTCAAAGAAAATACAAAAAAAAGAGTCAATGGGTGAGCCCGAATGCAATTCGGGCCGAGCACAGCGAGCAAGAGGTCCCAGCTCACTTAATCGATCTACGACAGAGCAGCAAACTAAATTAATTTAGCTTAGGAACGCGTACTCTTCACACTGTCTGCCCCGCGACCTCCTGTTGCCTCCGGCAATACCGGATTGCATCCGGTACCACCCACATCCGCTCCCGTAACGCAACCAACCTGCGTCAGCAAAATTTTCGTGTCTTTCGTGCTTTTCGTGGTAGCAAATATTCGTACCTTTTGTGGTTGCGATACACCCATGGTTCGCTTCCCATCATTCAGCCCACACGGATCGATTCGGCAGCGATCCGTCGGTTTTCAGCCTGTTCGTAATTTTTGCGAATCACGGGAATCAAGACACCATTGACGACAGCAAGCACGAACCCTGTTAACAGAAACGGATACCAGATTCCATACGGTTGTCCGCTGAAGAACGCATACAGGCCGACACCACCCAGAATCAGTCCGAGGACCACAAACACGAACATCCCGCCGAGGATGACTTTGCGTCCCTTCCCGCGCGGACACAGAAATCCACACAGTGCTCCCCAGAGGCCGCATAATGTTCCTCCGCCACCGCCGACAATCGCCCCGAACCAGGCACCAAACGTATTCGGATCAAACCAGGGTGCGTCCATAATGGAATTCCTCTCTGCCTTTAGACTGTGTCCAGTTTTACTGTAGCGTCTCCAGGGCCATTTGGACCGAGTAAATTAAATTGAGAAACGCTATGTTTAAATGCAATGCGCTCTAGTGGGTGGATCGATGTAACTCGAGAATGCTCTGCGCCGCGGCACCGGTGAGCTGCCCGGCTTCCACAAGATTGGCCAGCAGATTCGCCATTTCATCCCGCTCACGGTTTTCGACCAGCAGTTCCAGCCGCACGATCAGTTTATCCAGCCGTGCCCGCACAGTCGGGTAACTGATGCCGTAATAGCGGGCCAGTTGTTTCAGAGAACCGGACGCCAGCACCAGCTGCAGCACAAACTCCAGATTCTCCTGATCCAGCGACAGCAGGGGATGCTCAGGTCGTTGAGTGGAACCGGAAACCAGCCGCGATGGGGCAGCCATTTTCTTAACAGATTCAGTTTGCTCGACATCATTCATATTTAATATTATTCAACATTACTTTAACATTGTAAACAACAATATCAACTAAATTGAATAATTATTAAAAACAATCCTGATCGCCGGGTGCTACTTGTCGGCTTGTCCGACAGTGAAATTGAGATCCCCCACCACCGGGTCCGCCCGAATAAAATTCGGGCCGAGCGCAGCGAGCAGGAAGTCCCAGCTCACCAGGTCAATTCACAACAGAGCCACCAACTAAATTAATTTAGCTTGAGGTACGCACGCTCCACATCGTCTACTCTGCCACCTCCTGTTGCCTCCGGCAATACCGGATTACATCCGGTACCACCCACATCTGCGTCAGCAATATTTTTCGTGTCTTTCGTGCCTTTCGTGGTAGCAAAATTTCTTATCTTTCGCGGTAACCATCAAGCCTGCTGTTTGAGCGGGTTCGTCTCCAGAATTATGTCATTAATCCCCGTCTGGTTAAATCCTTTGAACCCTTCTTCCCGCTGCAGAATTTCCAGGTGCGATCCAATCGCCCCCTGCTCACGGAATTTGTCCGCTTCCTCAACGGTGATCAGTCTGTCATCCAGCAGAGACTGAATCCGGCTCTCTTGCACCGGCCAGATTTCCCCCGCCGTAAACGCCTGACGCAAATGCGGCAGATCGGTAAAGGGCTTCATCGTTTTGACGTCTCCCTCTTCCGCCAGCTGGTCCCGCTCGGCGTCGAAGTCGAACTGGCATTCCAGGTGGTGCATGCCCGCCTGCAGGAACGCTTCCCCATGCAGTCGACACCACAGCCCCACCGTTCCCAGCTCACTCCGTTCCTGAAACGGTTCATGCGCGAAGTCCTGCGAAACCTCTTCGGCTGAGAGATCCACGTCCGCAAAGATGGTAATCCCCGCGTTCGGCTGCTCAATCACCTGTGCGCCCCAACCCGCCTCCTTGCCGGCATAGAACCGTTCACGCAGATTGAAACCCAAGAGCTCAAAGATGCCAATCAGGCTCTGGAAATACTTCCTGCTCGAGCGATACGTGTGATGATCGTGATTCGCCCAGCCCATCCCCAGTGCATCCTGACGGGCTTTCTGAATCCGTGCCGCCAGGTTCCGCTGCTGCCAGTAATCCCGTTCACCGGCAAAGAACAGATCGCAGGTCCGGTCCACACCGAGATCCGCAATCGACGACTTGATCAAAGATGCCGCATGCGCGAACCCCGCACTCCCTTCCGCGAAGTCCCGCTTCCGTAACCGCAGCGCTTCCGCATGGGCGGCCAGTTTTTTCAGATCCGGAGTCGCCGGCGGTGTCGTACACGTCACCGGGCAACCATGCCGCTCGATCACATGCAGCTCAACGCCCTCGCCTGAAAAAGCGATCCGCTGTCGTACCGCGGCTCCCACGTCACCTTCAATCGGCATGTCCATGTCACGCTGGTGTACCAGCAGAAAGTCAGCGACAGAATCGACGCGGACAAACAACCGCTCAACCGCTGTGGATGCCGCCCCGACTGCGGGAAACATTGCCGCGGGATGGTGATAGAGTGGGTAATCGGCATCAGTGACCAATTCATAACCCAGCTCAACCAACTCGATCGCCAGCGCATCAGACCACTCAATTTCCAGATGATCTACCCAGTCTCTGAGCCGGGTTCCCGTGCGGGTTTTAAGGTCGTTGGCAAACTGTTGAATGTCGGCTGACTTCTGACAAAACACATCAATCCGCTCGTCAATAAAGCGGGCCGTTTCCGGATACCGTTTCCAGTCATAAACTGTAAGTTGTTCGCTGGACATGGCTTATCTCCTCTAATTTTTAAATATATTGCACTCGCGCAAAGTCAAGTGGCTTCTCTGTTCATTAATACGCCAAAACGCGGGAAAACAGAAACTCAATCAAAAAAGAAGTTTTCCGCGTATATAATCATAGTGAGGTCTTTCCCATCACTTCTCACATCTTGAATTTTACACAGGAGGACCTGCCATGTCTCAAACAGTTTTGCTTATCGGCGCGGGAAAAATCGGCCGCATGATCGCCACGCTACTCAGCAGATCGGGCGATTATAGCGTCCGTGTTGCCGACCGTGTTCCCGCCGCGTTAGACCATATTAAAAAACGACTCCCCTCCGTTGAAACACGCGTACTCAATGCTGAGTCGCACGAGGAACTGGTGCACATCATGCAGGGCTGCACTGCAGTCATCTCGGCGCTCAGCTTTCGGGAGAATCCCTATGTCGCCCGCGCAGCGCTCGAAGCGGGCATTAACTATTTCGACCTGACGGAAGATCGGCAGACCACTGCCGCCGTCAAAGAGATCGCCGCCGATGCCGCAGCGGGCCAGGTCTTCCTCCCCCAGTCGGGCCTGGCCCCCGGCTTCGTCACCATCGTCACCAAACATGTGATGGACTGGTTCGACGAAATCGATACCGTCCGCATGCGCGTCGGTGCCCTCCCCCAGCGGCCCACTAACGCGCTCTCGTATAACCTGACCTGGTCGACCGACGGCCTGATCAACGAATACTGCAACACCTGCGAGGTAATTCACAATCGCAAGATTAAAAATCACCTCCCCCTCGAAGGGCTGGAGCAGTTCACGCTCGACGGCAACGTCTACGAAGCCTTCAACACCTCGGGTGGACTGGGAACGCTCTGCGACACCATGGACGGCAAGGTCCGCGAATTGAATTACAAAACGATCCGCTACCCCGGCCATCGCGAGCTGATGAAATTCCTCCTGCAGGACTTAAGACTCAACGAACGCCGCGAACTGCTCAAGGACGTGATGGAACATTCGATCCCCGTCACTTTCCAGGACGTGGTCATCGTCTTCTGCACTGTTCGCGGCCACCGCAACGGTCAGTTCGTCGAAAAAAGTGACCTGCGTAAGATGTACGCTCAGGAAATCAACGGCGAAATCTGGAGCGCCATTCAGCTCACCACCGGAGCGGGCGTCTGTGCCGTCATCGATATGATCCAGCAGAAACAACTGGAAGGCACCGGCCTGATCCGGCAGGAACAGATTCCGTTCGAGCAGTTCATCCAGAACCGCTTCGGACAGTTTTACGAAACAGAAACCTTTGCCCTGGACTAAACCATTCAGGAAGTGAGGCAGATATGACTCATCCGATACAGGAAGTGTTAAAGCGGATCGGCGTCAACGATCACCCCGTCGCGGTCGCCGTCGGAAATACGTGGCAGGCAGGCACCGGTGAAGCACTGACGGGCAAGTCCCCCATCGATGGGACAACGCTCGTCACACTCACCCAGGCCACGCCCAGCGACGTCGACACGGTGGTCGAAACCGCCCGGTCCGCTTTCCGGACATGGCGCAACGTCCCCGCCCCCCGCCGCGGCGAATTCGTCCGGCTGATCGGCAACGCCCTGCGGGAACACAAAGCCGACCTCGCTGCCATCGTCAGCTGGGAAGCCGGCAAAATCACCCAGGAAGCCCTCGGCGAAGTACAGGAAATGATCGACATCTGCGACTTCGCCGTCGGACTCAGCCGCCAGCTCTACGGCAAAACCATCGCCAGCGAACGTCCAGGCCATCGCCTGATGGAACAGTGGCACCCGCTCGGACCGGTCGGCGTGATCAGCGCCTTCAACTTCCCGGTCGCCGTCTGGGCCTGGAACGCGATGCTCGCGTTCGTCTGCGGCGACCCGGTCGTCTGGAAGCCCTCGGAAAAAACGCCCCTCTGCGCCATCGCCTGTCAGCAGATCGTTAACAACGTCGCCCGCGACTTCCCCGAAGCCCCCGACGGCATCTCCAGCCTGCTCATCGGCGGTGCCGACGTCGGACAGCGAATCGCCGCACATCCCGATCTCCCCTTGATCTCAGCCACCGGCTCGGTACCCATGGGACGCGCTGTCGCGTCCACGGTTGCCGGTCGGCTGGGATTGAGTCTGCTCGAACTGGGCGGCAACAACGCGATGATTGTCACCGAATCCGCCGACCTCGAAATGACGGTCCGCTCCGCCCTCTTCTCCGCCGTGGGGACCTGCGGCCAGCGTTGCACATCGCTCCGCCGTCTGATCGTCCACGAGAGCATCGCCGACAAACTTCTAAAGTCGCTCAAAAAGGCCTACGCGAAATTACCGATCGGCAACCCCCTCGATGAGGGAACGCTCGTTGGACCACTCGTCGATCAGCGTTCGCTCGATGCCATGCAAACAGCCCTCCACGTCGCTGAGGAACAGGGAGGCACCGTCCATTTCGGCAATCCGATCAATCACGATGTTCCCGCGGGAGGCTGTTATGTCCACCCCGCCATCGTCGAGATGCCCGGCCAGACCGAAATCGTCCGGCAGGAAACCTTCGCCCCCATTCTGTACGTCATCCGTTACACAGATCTGGACGAAGCCATCGCCCTGCATAACGGCGTGCCCCAGGGGCTCTCCTCCTCCATCATGACCAACGACATCCGCCAGGCGGAACAGTTCCTCTCCCCCGCCGGCTCCGATTGCGGCATCGCGAATGTCAACGTCGGACCCAGCGGCGCAGAAATCGGCGGCGCATTCGGGGGCGAAAAAGAAACCGGCGGCGGCCGCGAATCCGGCTCCGACGCCTGGAAAGCCTACATGCGCCGCGCCACCAACACCATCAACTACTCCACCGAACTTCCCTTAGCCCAGGGCATCAAATTCGACCTGTAAAAAACTGAGCGGCAAGGCGTTAGCCGCCGGTTTCGAACAGTTTTCACCTCTCGTGTGCCACTGTCGGCTCGCCCGACAGTGAAATTGAGATCCCACCAGCAGGGGTAAGCCCGAATGCAATTCGGGCCGAGCGCAGCGAGCAAGAGGTTACAGCTCACCAGAACAATACACAACAGAGACACCAACCAAATTAATTTAGTTTGAGGAACGTGTACTCTTTACATCGTCTGCCCTGTCAACCTCCTGTTGCCTCCGGCAATACCGGATTACATCCGGTACCACCCACATCCGCTCCCGTAACGCAACCAACCTGGACCAGCAAATTTTTCGTGTCGTTCGTGCTGACCGTGGTAGAAAAAAACACCGGGTGCCATCTGTCGGCTTGCCCGACAGTGAAATTGAGATCCCCCACCAGGGGTAAGCCCGAATGCAATTCGGACCGAGCGTAGCGAGCAGGAGGTCCCAGCTCACCAGAACAATACACAACAGAGACACCAACCAAATTAATTTAGTTTGAGGAACGTGTACTCTTTACATCGTCTGCCCTGTCAACCTCCTGTTGCCTCCGGCAATACCGGATTACATCCGGTACCACCCACATCCGCTCCCGTAACGCAACCAACCTGCGTCAGCAAAATTTTTCGTGTCTTTCGTGCTTTTCGTGGTAGCAAAACTTTCGTCTCTTTTGTGGTAGTAATTTTCGAGGTATTCCCGGTCTACCCAAACACCTCACTCACCACTTCCCCGCCCAGCACCGTCGCAATTTCCTTCCGGTTATTGTGCCGATAGACCAGCTTGTGCTGATCCAGCCCCAAAGCATGCAACAGCGTCGCATGCAGGTCCGCGGGCGACATCGGCCGTTCCACCGGCGTATAACCCAGCTCATCCGTCTGACCGATAATCTGGCCCCCCTTCACGCCGCCGCCGGCCATCCACATGCAATACGTCGTCGGCAGATGGTCGCGGCCCCGTCGGTCTCCTTTCACATTCCCTTCCGTCGTCGGCGTCCGACCAAACTCGCCTCCCCACACCACCAGCGTCTCATCCAGCAGCCCCCGCTGTTTCAGATCTCTCAAGAGCGCCGCCACCGGCCGATCCGTCGCCCGGGAGCGTTTTGTGTGATTCGCCTTGATCGCCCCATGCGCGTCCCAGCCTCCATTCCGCAGCTGCACCACCCGCACGCCCCGCTCCACGAGCCGCCGTGCAATCAGACAGTGCCTGCCGAACTCCGCCGTCTCCTTATCATCCAGTCCATACAGCTCCGCCGTCTCTGCCGATTCACTCTTCAGGTCGAACACCTCCGGCGCCGATGTCTGCAGCCGGAACCCGAGCTCATACGAGGCAATCCGCGCTTCCAGTTCCGAATCCTGCCCCAGCTGTTGCAGATGCTCTTCGTTCATCCATTTGATGAAATCCAGCTGCTCGCGCCGGTTGGCGTGCGAATAACCGGCGGGCATCTTCGTATAGGGAATCCCGCGCTTGCCGTCCACCAGGGTCCCCTGGTAACGCGAAGGCAGAAACCCGTTCCCCCAGCCCGGCGTCTGCGGTGCCGGCCCGCTACTGTTCGACAGCATCGAAATAAACCCGGGCAGATCGCGGCTCTCACTCCCCAGGCCGTACGTCATCCACGCTCCCAGGCTGGGCCGGTCCCCCACTGCAGACCCGGTCAGCGCGATGCATTCCCCGGGACCATGCACGGGCACCCGATGATTCACCGACCGCAGCACGCAGATCTCATCGATCATCTTCGCCGTCTCGGGGAACATGTTCGACACGGGAATCCCGCTCTCCCCATAATTCTTGAACGTAAAAGGCGACGCCATCAGCTTCGAACCCAGCCCCGCCCGCGGAATGTTCGGCACCCGGGCCGCGATGCTTGCCGGGACCGGCTCTCCCTCCAGCTTCGTCAGCAGCGGCTTCGGATCGAACGTATCCACCTGGCTCGGCGCCCCCGACATGAACAGAAAGATCACGTTCTTCGCCGTCGCCGGAAAATGACTCTGCCCGGTCACCGCCTGTGTTCCCTCAGCAGCCTCAAGCAGTCCCTCGTCGGCCAGCAGCGCCGCCAGACCGACCGCTCCCATGCCCAGAACGCTCTGCTCCAGCATCGCCCGTCGGCTCACTGGCGCCGTGGAAAAACCATGACTCATATTCTGCGGATCAAACAACATCAAAGCCCTCGCCTTCAGGGAATATACATAAACTCGTTGAGATTCATTAACGCATGACACAACATCGACAGCCGCCGGGGCGCCGCTTCCGCAGTTGACTCCCCTTCAAAAAAGACCAGCGACCGTTCCCGCTCCTGCTTATTCGGCTTACGTCCCAGCACACGCAGAAACGCCTGCGTTACCTGCTGCCCGTGATCTTCTCCTGCCTCTTCCGTAATCTTCTCCGCCAGTACCTGCGCCCGTCGATCCATGAACTGGCTGTTCAACATAAACAGCGGCTGCAGTGCCACCGTCGAAACCTGCCGCCGCGAACAGCTGGTCACACTGTCCGGTGCATCGAACATCGCCATCACCGACGGCATCTCGCTTCGTCGCTGGAACAGATAAATCGTCCGCCGCAGATTCTGCTCTTCCCGCTCCTGGGGCACACTCGGTCCCCCCATGTCGAGTTTCAGTTCTCCCGTCGCACACAGGATCGAATCCCGGATCACTTCCGCTTCCAGCCGACGTCGCGGCCAGCTCCACAGCAACCGATTCTCCGGGTCCCGTTTCAGGTTCGCCTCGTTGAATGACCGCTGCTGCCGATACGCGGAAGACAGCACGATCTCCCGGTGAATCTGCTTCGTACTCCACCTCTGTTCCATCAGTTCCGAGGCCAGCCAGTCCAGCAGTTCCGGATGCGAAGGGGGCTCCCCCTGCACGCCGAAATCGCTGGGCGTTGCCACCAGTCCCCGCCCGAAATGATACTGCCATAACCGGTTCACCCACACCCGCGAGACCAGCGGATTCTTCCGATCCGTCAGCCACTCCGCCAGCGCCGTCCGCGACAGTTGATCCGAACCGCTCGTCGTCGCTCCCAGTACCGCCGGCCAGCCTTTGCCCACTTCCGGTCCCCGCTTATGCACATCGCCGCGAATCAGAATCTGCGACTTCGTCTGCTTCAACTGTTCCGCGGAATACGGAATCGGATCCCGGTTCACCACCGGCAGCCGTTCGATCTCTGCCTGTCCGGTCAGCGGCGAATAATAACCCCACGTATGCGGCTCCTTCGTATGCGCGAATCGCTTGCGGTTGATCAGCTTCTTCGCCTCGCGTTGATAAAAATCATACGTCCCTTTCGGCATCCAGACATTCATTTCGGTCGGGTTCGGCAGTCCGTCCCCTTTGAGCGACAGATTCCCCAGCTGGCCATTCACGAAGAACCCCTGCAGCCGATAATAGTCCCGCTGCGTCAAGGGATCGAACTTATGATTATGGCACTGGGCACATTCCAGCGTCAGCCCCAGCAGCGCACTGCTCGTCACATTCACAATGTCCACCAGCACATCGTTCCGCTGCGCTGCCTTGTCCATATTGTTCCCACTGATCCGGGCCGAAGCCAGAAAACCGGTCGCGATCACATTCTCGTCCGCGTAAGGCGTCAGTTCATCCCCCGCCAGCTGCTCCTTGAGGAACACATCATAGGGTTTGTCCGCGTTGAAACTCTCGATCACATAATCCCGATACCGCCACGCATAAGGTCGCGGCAGATCGTGCTGATACCCGTGACTCTCCGCCCACCGTGTGAGATCCAGCCAGTACCGTGCCCAGCGTTCGCCGTAATGGGGAGAAGCCAGCAGCCGCTCCACCAGTTTCTCATACGCCCGGGGATCGGTATTAAATTCGAACGCCTCAATCTCCTCCGCACTCGGCGGCAGCCCCGTCAGATCCAGGTACAACCGGCGAATCAGCGTCCCCCGGTCCGCTTCGGGAACCGGCGTGATCCCCGACTTTTCCCAGGCCCGCGCCAGGAATGCGTCGACGGCAGTCCGAATCGGCTTGCTGCTCTTCACCTGCGGCACCTCGGGACGCTTCACAGGTTGAAACGCCCAGTGATCCGATTCCGTCTTCGGTGTTGGCAGCAATGCATAATCCCACTTTGCCCCCTGATCGATCCACGCCCGCAGCTTCGCGATCTCCTCTTTCTGCAAAGCCGCGCCCGCATCGATGGGAGGCATCCGCGTTTCCGCCACCTGTGTGGAGATCAGTTCGATCAGCTTGCTCTGCTCGCTGTCCCCCGGAACGATTAACTCTTCCCCCGTACTGAAGCCCAGCAGTTCCTCATGTACATCCAGCCGATACCCGGAATCCGGATTCGCCCCCGCATGACAGTTGAAACACCGCGACTTGAGCAGCGGGTAAATCTCTTTTTCAAAGTCCACCGGCTTCGACCACGCTGTTTTTTTCTTGCCTGCCAGTTTCGGAATCTGCCCGGGTGAAAGATCCAGCACATCGTTCCACGTCCGGCTCAGTACCAGGTCACTCACGTAGATCCGGTCTTCCAGTTCCGTCTTGTAACCGGTCGCAAAACCGACCCACCGCACGGCGTTCACACTCTGCGGATTCACGGTCGAAGCCACCGGTGCTTCCAGTTCGTCCGGCTTAGGATCCACCCACAAATCAAACCGTGTGAACCCGGCCCGCAGCGATTTCTCCGGCTTCGAGAGTCGTCCCACAACCACATAATCCCGGTCGCGTTCCAGTTCCACCGAACTCCAGGCCGTCTTCTGAGAGCCAATTCGCACCATGAACACGACCTTCCCCTTCTGGGGACCACTGGACGCAATATGCACACCGATATTAGGCGTATGATTTGCATGCACGGCCTTGTCCGAACCTTCGTAACGATCCAGCCAGAAGACGAAAAACTCCCCTTCATCGCGCGGCTTCTGATCTGCCGCATACCGGAACCGAAACCGCAGAAACAGCTCCTGGTCCTGATACGTCTCCTTCAACTCCCGCCGTAACGGGTTGTTCCGCTCCCCCGATCCCTGAATCAATGCCTCATGCTGAATTGCAGAACCGGAGGCCTGCTGCGGCTTCGCATCTACAAACAGCGCCGGGTGACGATTCGAAAGTACCCAGCCCCCGTTCCAGCCGAATCCCTTCTGATCCCGTTTCACGGAATCAATCTGCGGGTTGACCAGCCCGTGCGCCAGCCGCGGCGCTTCCCCGGCAAACGTCCGCGCGGAACAGCACAGCAACCCGCCAACCAACAGCGCCGTGACCAGGTGCCTGCCTGCTATGTTCGATGTCTGAGCCCGATATATCATCCTGTTTTCCATCTGATTAAACGTGAGCAGAACCGCCACGTAGCGTTTTTTAAATGGTTTCGAATGTGATTCGTACTTTGCCAGCCGGAAAGACTGATTAGCCGCAGGGCGTTAGCCCCGGTTGAAACGACTTTGGTATATACCATCCGAATTAAGAAACGCTATCTGGCCCCGGTTCCTCCCATTTACATAGACGCATTCTATTTAAGAAACACGACCTGGTATTACTCCGGCGGTTGTGTCACTGATTCAAAAGTCTTCCCAATCACCAGTCGATCCAGAAACAGAGAATCGCTGACTTCCGTGTACTGTCCGATCCGCACGCCCACAGCATTGATCGATTCCAAACACTTCCCCGCAAAAGTATAGTGCACTCTCACATCGGGGGTCTCGCTGCGTTCACCAGTTGGATTGATCCATAGCGAAAGATAATCCGGATGCCCCGTTTTACCATGAAAACTCAGACGTCCGACCAGCAGATTCGTCTGGTTGTTGATCGGCTGTTCCAGAAACCTTTCGTTTTTCACGCTGAAACGTGCAAACCACTTTCCTTCTTTGATCCCAACTGTCGGCACCCGCGAATGACTGGTCCCCATCCCTCCCAGTGATTCGTCAAACCAGAGTCCAAAAAAATCGTCTTCATCCAGCCCTTCATACTTCACGAGCAGACTGAAATAAAATTCTTCGGGGAGCGGCTCTGCCAGTTTGCGGGCCATCCGATGCGCCAGCGAAGGATAGGCATGATGATGACCGCGGGACTGCAGCACCATCGGCCCTCCCTCCAGGCCTCCCCACTGCATCCGCTGTTCGGGAACCATCAGCCGCGTAAAATTCGGATCGGCCCACCAGCCCTCATGACTGAAGCCCACGCCCCCCGTCTGTTCTGACAACGAAGTCGCCCGGTACTCGAATGCTTCCCCTGCCAGAATGTTTTTGGGTAATGCCGTGTTGATGTGCAGCAGCGCAAATTCATTGAAGGGTGCTTCCGCTTCAAAGGGAACCGCTTCCAACGGCGGATAGTTTCCTGATTTCGCTGCGACCAGCTGCTCGGGAGTGGGCACATCCGCAAACTTGGTCGGCGTCACCCGGATGTCAGCCCCCTGCGTATTCCCGCGCGTGAACAACACTGCCTGACTCGCTTTCAAGATGCGGGGCTGCTCTGCCTGAGCCTTGGGTTTGATATCGACCTCCCCCTCAAACACATGCACTTCGGCTTTCCCGAACGGATCGACGACCGTCCCGAACCGCGTCCCCTGATCGACAATCTCCATCTTCGGCGTATCGACGGTAAAGCCATGCGCTTCGTCAGGCACATAGGCAGCCAGCTTGCCATAATTCAACTTCGCATTCAGGGACGAACGCAGTTCGATCTGCGCGGGACCTTCCAGCACCACCCCCGCTCCGCTTTCAAAGCGAATCCGGGCAATCCCCGACTTCAGCCATAACTGTTTTCCCGCAGCAAACCGGGTTCCGTAAGCGATGTCGTCCCCCAGCTCCTCGTCTTCCCAGACCGCATCCTCCGTATCCAGCAGCATCCCCACAAACTTAACGGCGGGCAGTTCGAGCAACCGTCTGGGCGTGTTGACCACAGACTCTTCAGGCAATTCACTTTGCTCACGATTCTGCAACCAGAAAGCGCCTCCCACCAGCAACAGCAGTACGACGACCACAGATACCTGCGCCAGATAACCGAAGCCACTCCCCGCGGCTCCCGCAGCCGTGGCTTTCACCACCACTGGCGCGTCCTCAGTGACCGCATCCGCTTCCAGCGTCTCCAGGCTGATCCCGTCCGGCACCGCCGCATACAGATTCGTGCTCAAGAGCTGATCCAGGTGCAGCTGGTCCGCGTATTCGTCGATCAACTCCGGATGCGCATTGAGAATCTCGGTCAGCCGCGCATCCTCGTCGGTCGTCAGCTCATCCGCCATTAACCGGCTGGTCAGCGTCGCCAGTTCATTCCGCAAAGTTTCGTCGGGTGAATTCATGTCTGCGCCTCCCGGGCCATCGTCTTCTGGATGCACTCCATCAGCGTTTTGCGAATGCGATAGAGCGTCATCGAAACCGCATCCGCCGACCGCCCCTCATCCGCAGCGATCTGATTCACGGGCACCGCATCCCGGTACCGGCTCTCCACCAGTTGTCGATGCGAACTCGGCAGCTTTTCCATACAGTGCGTCAGTGCCTCCGCATGCGATTTCGCCTCGACTGCCCGCCGCGTCGTCGCAGCCGCGATCTGTTCCAGCGTCCGTTCTTCCAGCACCGCCTGCCCGTCGTTCCGCACCCGTTTGAAAAAGGCCAGCGCCTGCAGCTGAGCAATCCGGCACGCCCAGGGCAGAAACGCCCGCGCCCGGTCATACTCATCCCGTTTTCGCCACAGAACGGTATTCGTCTCCTGCAGCACATCATCCACATCAGCCGCCCGACGAATCAGCGCCACCAGCAGCCCCCGTAACACAGGCTGGCTCCCGGCAATCAACGCCACATATTCCTCATCCAGATCACGATTCGTCAAAACAAAGGCCCTTCCGCGCGCAAGTCAGGTCAGTCCAAAACATCCTGTATCAGTTCATTAGATCAACGATCCCCAATCTAACGCAGTTTCTGATAAAAAGATATTTCTTCATCAAAACGACAGGAACAAAATAAACATAAAGCACTGCATTTATTGAACATGCGCAAAACCAACGGGTAAGCCCGAATAAAAATCGGGCCGAGCGCAGCGAGCAGGAAACTGACAGAGATACCACCCAACTGAGAAAGACCGCTACTCACCTCAAACGTAGGGGCGGCGCCCACGTGCCCGCCCGCCTGGCGACAGACAAGTTCATTTACCCGCCCATTGGAACCAGATCAAAGTAATCCAACCTGCACCAGCAAATTTTTCGTGCCTTTCGTGGTAATCCCGTATGAAACAAGGCAACTGAAAACATTTTATACTATTGTATACATACCCTGTCTGCTTTAATATTGATTTCCCAAACTTCAATTCTGTTTCTGGAACTGATTCCGACTTAAATATTAAACTCTTAATCCCTGGCAAAAATAGTAATGGCGAAGCAAAAAACAGATCCAGGTTACTGTAACATCTCTTCTGTAAATTATCTGTGTGGCGGAGTGGTGCTTGTTATTTGAGCGTAGCGAAAATAACAAGCACCACTCCGGCGAGCCCTTGAAAGGGTGGGCCAGATCGGTTTCTTTTTAATGTTTTCCACAACAGAAAAGGAACTCCAACCATGGCCCACCAACAACAATCTAACAACATTCTCGACGCTGTCCAGCTCCTGGCCGATCATGGATTCGATGAAATGTCGCAAGCACTCCAGATCCTGTTCAACGAAGCGATGAAGCTGGAACGTTCCGAATACCTCGGTGCCGAACCGTATCAACGCAGCGTAACGCGCCGTTCTTATGCCAACGGGTTTCAAGCCGAAATCAATTCCAAAGTCGCCTCGGAAAGCTGGAACTGCAGGTGCCCCAGACACGCGACGGCGACTTTTATCCCTCTGCACTGGAGCGCGGCGAACGGAGTTGAACGCGCACTGAAGCTGGCAATCGCTGAAATGTATGTTCAAGGCGTCTCTACCCGTAAGGTCGCCAAAATCACCACCGAACTCTGTGGCTTTGATGTCACCAGTACACAGGTCAGTCGGGCAGCGAAACTGCTCGACGAAGAGCTGGAAACGTGGCGTAATCGACCGCTGGGGCAGGTGGAATACCTGATCCTCGACGCCCGCTATGAAAAAGTTCGCGTGGAGGGCAGCGTGCGGGACTGTGCCGTGCTGATTGCGATCGGCGTCCTGGCCAGCGGTCACCGGAGCGTGCTCGGAGTGTCTGTGTCGCTCTCCGAAGCCGAAGTCCATTGGCGTGAATTCCTGGGTTCACTCAACCAGCGCGGCCTGCATGGCGTGAAGCTGATCGTCAGTGATGCACACGAAGGCCTGAAAGCGGCACGACAGAACATGCTTGCTGGAACGCCCTGGCAGCGTTGCCAGTTCCATTTGATGCAAAACGCGATGCAATACGTTCCCAAGGTTCATTTGCGCAAACAGGTGAGCGAAGAATTACGCAATATCTTTAATGCCAGAGACCTGGATGATGCGCTGAATGAACTGAAACGGTTCGTTTCCACTCATGAAAAAACAGCTCCGAAACTGGCGAGTTGGGCGGAAGAAAACATCCCGGAAGGACTGACCGTATTCACCATCCCTGCCGGTCATCGCAAGCGGATGCGAACCACAAACATGCTGGAACGGCAGAATAAGGAATTAAAACGGCGTACCCGCGTAGCGGGACTGTTTCCCAATGAGGAGTCGTTGCTGAGGCTGGTGACCGCGGTCCTGGTGGAACTCAGCGACGACTGGGAAACCGGCATGAGATACCTGACAATTTAATGCTGATCACAGAGACCGAAGGCCCCGGAAATTTACAGAATGTTTGTTGCTTTATCAGATCCAGCTCTACTGGAACTTCAAAAACTAATTCCACCACTTCAGCCTGTAGAAGAAGGAGAAGTAAACTGGCAACAACTCGAAGAAAGTACGGGCCTTCAATTTCCAGCAAGCTTTAAAGACTTTATCTCTGTTTATGGAAGTTCTATCTGGTTTGACACTTATTCACTTTTTTTCACCCTTGCCCATTCATCAGAAGAGATTGAAGAATATCAAACTACGCTCCAGGAGAAGTTGGACGATATCCGGTTTGATATGGTCGATGGAGAAACAAGAGAGGAACTGGAGTACGGAATCAGTCCAACCGGACCAGGACTCCTCCCGTTTATGATTGACTATAATGGCTGTACTTATTTATGGCTCATGTCGGGAGATGATCCAGATCAATGGCCTGTGCTGAGCTGGGAAATGGGACCGACTTATCAAATTGGACCGTTATCCCTGGCAGAAATGTTTCTAGGCTGGTTAAAAAGAGAAGAACCAATGTTGTCAATATGGGGTAATTCCTCAGAGTCGGAATTCGCAAAGCAACCGCTGAAACGGAGATAAAAAGTTATGGGAAAACTACTCTCATGAATAAAGCCTCTGCTTTAGAAGAACTGAAAATACTCTGCCCTCCCCTGAACCCTGTACAAAAGGGAAAAGTAGACTGGGACAAACTGGAAAAGGCTGTTGGTTTTTCTTATCCCACCAGTTTTAAAAACTTCATCTCTGTCTATGGCAGTTCTATCTGGTTCGACACTTACTATCTGCTTTACACTGAAGCCTGTACTCAAGACGAAATAAATTCTTATAGAAAACAACGACAGACGCAACTCGATGATATCCGCTTTGATATGTACGATGGTGAAACCATGGAAGAACTGGATTATGCTATCGGTCCATCCAACCCCGGGTTATTCCCGTTTATTAATGATTTTAATGGTTATACATACTTGTGGGTGATGTCAGATGATGATCCAGATCAATGGTCTGTTCTACAATGGAAAATGGGCCCAACAATTGACCTGGGGCCTCTGTCTGTGGCGGAAATGTTTCTTCGCTGGTTAAAGCGAGAGGAACCCATGTTCTCAGCGTGGGGAGACTCAGAAGAATCAGACTTTGCTAAACGACCATTGAGCAGATAACTGATCACATTGATTCAAGTTGTGATTAAATAACCTGAAAACACATCAGGGTATTCAGATGAAATATGGGATTAAGACTTTTAGCTACAACAACTGTAACCTCTTTATCGAGTGTGCCGTTGACCAACTATCGAAAGCTCTAGCGACCATCCCACCTTATACTCAGATGTCTGAGAATGTACATCAGACGGGGATTAAAACAACTGATGACATGGTATTTGCAGTTGAAGTGAAGGGGCTTGAATGGTCAGTCATTCCCCTACCCCCAGCCCAGATCAGACAATCGCATTGGCTAGCCAGACGCTTAACCAAAATATTAGACTCGAAAATCGTCGCATACCAGGTGACATACCCCGACAAGAGTGTCGAATATGCTCTTTACCAGCAAGGCGAAGAAACCCACTCATTTCAGTATAGTCGCTTATTCCGTTCTTATTTTGGATTCCAGAAGAAATCAGATCAAAAAGATTCCGAACGAAAACCCTGGGGATGGGTCAGAACATTCTTTGAGAGACAGAAGATTGCAGATTTACAAATCGAACGAGATCAGATCGTTCGATTTCTGGAACAATCTGACTCAATTGTAGAAGAGCCAGCTAAACTGAATAAGCAGATCACACGAATCGATGCCGTTTATTGGGAAGCCTCTTGAATTCTTCAACCAGCGGGTAAGCCCGAATAAAATTCGGGCCGAGCGCAGCGAGCAGGAAACTGACAGTGTTGCACGCAACAAATAAACTGCTCGTCTGCTCTCAAGACCGTCCTTGACCGAGGTCGGAAACAGAAATACCAGATCGTACCTCCCCCCTGTCAATTTCCTGTTGCCTCCGGCAATACCGGATTACATCCGGTACCACCCACTTTCTCTTCCGTACTCCTGCCAGAACCCTTTTCGTGTCTTTCGTGCCTTTCGTGGTAGAAAAAATCCCAAACCTTTCGCAGTAGTAATTTTCGAGCCCTTCGTGGTCCCTACCGCCCGTCATAACCAAACACCCCGATCACCCGCACCGGCTTCCCTTCCGCCTGCAACCGAATCCGATGCTTCCCGAACGGCAATCCCAACACCCCGCGACGGTTCTCAATAAAATGCGTTCGCTCCTGCGAATCGGTAAACGGCTGATTCGTCGGCTGCGACCAGGCCGGCTTGCCGTCCACCTCTGCGACCAGCGTCCCTCCGGCCGGATCATCCAGCCAGGCAATCGACAGCTCATCTGCCTCCACTTCGATCTCCAGTGTCTCTCCCGGCTGCAGATGGAACGCCTTTTCCCCATACGGTGTCCCCCACTTCGACTCGAACTCCTCTACCACAGACTTCCCCTGCCAACCCTTCGCATCCGCGCCATAGAAACGACGCTTCAATCCCACCTTGCAATCCACGGCACTCAGCCGCGCACTCGGATTCAGAATCTCGATGATGTGCCGATCCCCGCGCGCGAGGTGTCCGTGCACGAACGTCGAATTCCGCGGATTGGGTCGCGTATAACTGGTCCGCCCATGCCCTGCGTGCTCTGCCGGCTGACCGTCGATCAGCAGCTGCATCATCTCCCGTTTGTTATCCGCCCAGAGATTGAAAGCGGCGTCTTCCAGGATCATCATCCGCCCGTCCACAATCCGCGGGCTGTCCTTAGGGAACCGGACCATGGTCCCTTCCCAGTTCCGTGCAAACGCATTCATCCGCACGGGGAGTTGCTTTTGTGGAATTCCCGACCGTATATAATCTGCGGAGTTTATCGCCGGCGTATAAGGTCCAGAGTAAGGTATTTCAAACACCTGCTCCAGCTGTTTAAACCAGAGGTAATGACTGCCAGCTGCGGGATGCCCACCATCGGGGGCCATCGCAAAATAATTGCTGGTCTTTTTCAGGTCGATGATCAGCTGCCCCATGTCGACAAACGGAATTCCGTAATGCTCACACAGCTCCTGCATCGGTCCCGTCATCGAACTGGCAGAACCCTTATCGCGAATCCACATGCACGACACAAATTCCACCCCGGGATAGTGACGCTGGAACCAGCGGACCGCTCCCTCATAAGCGGCGATTTCATCCGGCCGGTCAATATGCTCATTGTGACCATGCCCGAAGATCACCAGGTCCGGCCCCGGTTTCTTTCCGTTCTCAAACAGCGCGGGATACAGTTCGGACCACGACTTGCCTGACGGGTGTCCGTTAGTCCCGGGATCGGGCGGCAGCTCAAACGCCGCGTATTCTCTGAAGCCGCTGTGCGACTCGCCAATCGACGAACCATCGCAGGCCATCACGTTGAGCAGCATCTTCTCAACCGGATAGTGAAACTTCCGCAGCAGTTCCCGCCGCAGTCGTCCCGTATACATGAAATAGTGCTGCGACCAGCCCACATAATCCTGCAGATCGGGTCGCCCCATCCGCTCTGCGATCAGCTTTTTCATCGACTCCGGCTTACCCGGCCGGGCTTCCACCAGGGGCTCTTTATAATGCGGGCTCGCGGGATCTTCGTCATAAAAATAGAGCCGCGGATTCGCACTCCCCCGGTCGATACTTGACCCCAGCGTCAGGATCGAAATCGGCTGCCCCGTGGTCAGCTTCTGCATCGTACGGGGAATCTTCTGATACAGGTCGGGCAGTGCGCGGGACGCGGTCGGTGCTGTCTTCGCAACAGTTTCCCCTTTGACCAGTGCGGGGGAGTTCACCCAGACCCGCTTGTCAGAATCGTTCACGAATTCCACCAGCACGCCCACCACATTGCGAACGTCAGCATCCGATTCACGCTGCTCTTTAAACCGGGGATCGATCTTGAGTCCGTTCAGCTGCAACTGAAATTCTTTTCCGGTCTCCTCTGACGAAGTTTCCCTCTGCGGCGACCGGACGAGTTCCCCCCGCCCGTGTCTTGTAAACGTCCGCTTGTCGGGCATCCCGAAGTCCGCCGGCGACCATTGCCCGTCGGCACTTTCAATCAGCATCAGGCAGAGCCGCGCCTTGAGTGCCCCGCTCTGTTCCTGAAATCCGTTGACCGACAGACTGACAGTATCGCCGGCCTTGAGCCCCAATTCGGGCAGCGTCGCAAACTGCCAGATCCGTTTACCGGGCTGAATCTCCACCGCTTTCTCCAACGACTCAAGCTTGAGCTTTCCATTTCCATTCCCGCTGATCACATCACCCCAGCGATCCGTATTCCAACAGAGAATCGAGCGTCCCGGTTCAGAACCAGCTGTATTCCGCAATCCAAACTGGGGATTCTGCAGCAGATTAACCGTCGGCAAAGTGTTCTCAGCCAACACGACCGAAAACAGAGAACAGACAAAAACAGACAGAAACAGCAAAGTGATTTTTTTCACGGCAGGACTCACAGGCAGGGGATACAAGATTGGAGATGAGTTTTAGAGACCCAATCAATTAAACTTCCACTATCTTACACTGATTTCTGTTTCGAACTCAAAACCAGTTATGTAGGATCAGAAAAAAACTTCTGAAAGCAGATCATGCTCTATTCACTCGCGGTCATCACCTGTTTTGTTCTTCAGGCAGAGCCGGACACGACACCTCAAGTCAAAGAATTCCCGGCTTATTCCTGTCGGCTCAGGTTACCAGATACATATTTCAAGTGGTCTGACAAAGAGATGCCCCCTGATTTTCTGGCCGAGTGCAATAATGGAACCGGTATCAGCCTGGTGCTCTTAGCACGGGATGCACCGAAGGCTGCCAAACTCGATGATTCCACAATCGATCAGATCCGAAACTCCTATCGGGAAAATGATCCCGTCAAATTCATGAACGGGAAACTCATCGTATTCAAAGATGTCCCCTGCTATCAGTATTTGCTCAAAATCAAAGCTGAGGACTCCTTTACTGTTGTGCGTACTTTTACCGCGCATCAAAAGATCTACACACTGTTCCTGAACCTCCCCAGCGACCAGTTAGACGACAAAGAAAATCGGAACCGGATCTTTGACGCGTTCGAATTCATTGGCGAATCGAAAACGTCAAAGCCCTCGTATAAACCGCCCATCCCGGAAACCAGAAAAAACCCTTACCGATTTTTCACAAGCCTGCTCAAATATTTCTTCGTGATCGTGGGGGCAATCTTCGCCATCGGGCTCTGGTACCGTAACCGGAACCTGAGACAGGATGACGATTTTTAAAACCATAACGGGTAAGCCCGAATGCAATTCGGGCCGAGCGCAGCGAGCAAGAGGTCCCAGCTCACCAGATCAATTCACAACAGAGCAGCCACCTCTATCAACTCCAAAAATGAGGCACGCCCACGCACCGCACAACACTCACACTGCAACCTCCTGTTGCCGGCGGCAATACCGGATTACATCCGGTACCACCCACCTTCTCTCCAGAACTCCCGCCAATAAATTTTTCGTGTCTTTCGTGCTTTTCGTGGTAGAAAAACTTTCGCGTCTTTCGCGGCAGCATCAATTTCGCGTCTTCCGTAGTAGCACGCGTTGCGTATGCGCCAGTACCAGCGGTAGCGCCGCCCGCACCACGGGAAACGTGTGCCCCCCTTTGAGCTCCACATACTGATGCGGGAGCTCCAGCGCAGTCAGCCGATCACGAAAATGCTCGTTCATCGTCCGGTCAAACGCCTGGTCCGCGGTAATAATCAACAGCGATGCCCCGCGCAGCTTCCCCGCCTGATTCAGTGGATTGAACTTGTTCCATTCAACTTCATCCGCACCAAACCGCTCCACGGGCACTTTATACGATTGCCCCGTTGGCAGACCATTACGGGGAAAGTCGAGCAAACCAATGATCGAGCTCACCGCCGCAAACCGACCGGGATGCCGTTCGGCAAACCGCACACAGCCAAACCCGCCCATCGACCAGCCCGCGATCGCCCACTGCTGCCCCTGTTCGGGCAGGTCATACGCATTCGCCACCTGCGCCAGCACCTCTTCCAGGTACGTCTCGTACACATCCTGTTGGCGCACAGGAGAATTGAGATACCAGCCGTCATCGCCGTCCGGCAGAATGACAAACAGCCCCGATTCCAGCAGCTGCTGACGAATCATTTTGTCATCCACCAGCGACCGCTCATGCCGCCCCCGCCCATGCAGAATGACCAGCGTCCGCCGCTCCGCAGGTTTGATCGACCGCCAGTTTTCCGGCAGCACAATCACCGCCCGCTTCCGCTTTTTAAGATTCGCACTCTCAAACGAAACCGCCTCCACCCGCGGAAAGAGTTCCTCGGTCTCCAACCCTGCTGCAGAACCAGCGGCAACGGTAAAGCTCCCCGACATCACCAGCCCCCAGACCACAAGCATTCGCACAAACTTCCGAGTTTCCATCGTATTTTCTTCCTGCTGATATCGACTCCCGGGTGCCACTGTCGGCTTGTCCGACAGTGTTTAAAACGTCCCTGACAAATCTAATATCAGGAACCAGTTTAAACATCATGGGTGAGCCCGAATAAAATTCGGGCCGAGCGCAGCGAGCAAGAGGTCGCAGCTCACCAGATCGATTCACAACAGAGAAACCCACTTGTCTGATAAAAGAGCTTGAGGAACACATACTCTCCACATTGTCAGCGCTGCAACCTCCTGTTGCCTGCGGCAATACCGGATTGCATCCGGTACCACCCCTGGTTCGTTTTTCTTTTATTTGTACCCCTTTTTATCTTCAACAATTCCCCCTGTTCTTTTCGTGTCTTTCGTGATTTTCGTGGTAGTAAAAATCGTATCTTGAATTCCCAATTCAATACACCCGGATCTCACAAACCCGGGCCTGCTCCGCACCATTCGTTCCCGTCACCACCAACCGTAGTTGAGACACACCTGCCACCCCCACCCCATGCACCCGGCGGCGCTGCCAGTTCCCCTCCACAGTCACCACGGTCTGCCAGTCGTGCCCGTCAAACACCTCAATCAAATAATCCCGCACCGTTTCCGGCTGCGCCTGCCCCCACAGCATCCGCGACGTATACCCGTCATGCTGGCTCAGCGTCAGATGCCGATGCAGGCCCGTATCGAAAATCAGCTGAACCTCACGCACCGCGATCGGCGTCTCCCACTCCAGCAGCAGCGTCGCCGGAAGTCCTGCAGCCGGATCCGACATCCAGCGATGACCGCCCGGCACAGCCCGCTCGGGTGGTGCGCCCCGTTCTCCCTGCACACTCCGCGTCTGCCCCGAAACCACTTCAGTCGCCCCGAATCCCGACTGCTCACTGCTGGCAGATATCCGGGCCGTCCGCGCGAGGTCATTCTCATCTGCACTGCGAATTCCCACCAGGTACGCATCATCGCGTAACAGCCGCTGCTGAATCTCCGCCAGCACCCCGGCATGGGAACTCAACTCCGCGGGACTTAACTTTCGCTGCACCGCGTACGCCGCCGCGGTCCCCACTCCCTGCCCGATCACCGCGCAGGTCGCCATCACACGGGTCGACGAAAACGCCACGTGCGTCGCCGAAAGATTCCGCCCCGCAAACATCAGGTTACTCCGGTTCCCCGAAACACAGGCCGACAGCGGCACATTATAGAGATGCGGCACCGGATGCTGTCGGCACGGCTCTTCCTCCGCCGCGTCGATTCCCGCGGGAGGATGCAGATCCAGCGACCAGCCGCCATAGGCAATCGCATCCGGAAAATCACGGGACGTGAGCAGATCCTGCTCCGTCAACACATGCTGTCCGATGAACCGCCGACTCTCCCGCTTGCCCGGCAGAAAACCGAACCAGTCCAGCGCCCAGTGAGCCGCTTCGAAAGGATCGTCCCCCGCTGGTGTGCCCGGCGGTCCGTTCTTCACGTGATCCCAGATCCCCAGCACAATCGCCAGCAGTTCGTCGCGGATCGTTTCATTCTCCTTGATCGTATCCAGCGTGCCTCCCCACTCGGCCCACCAGTAACCATACTCGTGCGTCGGCTCCTCTTCGCCGGGCGTCGCGTACAGCCGCAGCTTGAGTTCGTCTTTGGTGAATCGACGTGCCCAGTCGGGAGCCACAAACGGCATCGGCCGCGCATGACGGCGAGCCTGCATCAGAATGGTCGATCCCAGTCGCTCGTTGTCCGCCTGAGCGGGAGCCAGCATTTCCCGATAATCATCCTGCCCTTCGCGGCCCTCCATGAACAGCACCCCGGCTTCCGCCGCCAGACGACCATCGCCGGTACAGTCGATGAAAATCGACGCATCAATCGTAAAGCGGTCTTCCGTACTCTGCCGTTCGGCGATCGCCTGCGTGATCCGGTCTCCTTCCAGTTGCACTCCTGTCACACAGGTATTCAGCAGCAACGTTAGATTCGGTTCGGCCCGGCACTTCTCATACAGAATCAGATCAAACATCGAGGGCGACCGCTGCGGATTCCGCACGCAGTTCTCCAGCCGCAACTCTTCGATGATTCCTCCTTCGCGGGCTTCGGTCTCCAGTTCCGCTCCCCGATCGAAGTGCCCCGTGCCGTTCGCCCCGACGATATGCATCCGCACTTCACTCGACGCATTCCCGCCCAGCACCCCGCGATCCTGGCAGAGAATCACGCGTGCCCCGCACCGCGCCGCCGCAATCGCACAGCAGCAACCCGCCATGCCGCCCCCGGCCACGAGGATCTCAGTCTCCAGAAAATGCGGTTCCAGTATCGACATCGTAAATTTCATCCTTTGAATTTGACACACCCATTAAATGCCATATAATAATAGAGAATTGTCATTATTCAAGATTTTTTCCCCAAAACAAGACACTGTAATGACACTTATCAACAAAGAATCGCCCAACTCACTGGCCCTGGATCTCTCCGAACGCATTCGGCATCGCATCCAGTCCGCCGAGTTCACCGACGGTGATTTCTTTCTCACGGAAGCCGAACTGGCTGAAGAATACAACGTCTCCCGGCGGATTGCCCGCGAAGCCGTCAACCGGCTCTGTGCCCTGGGTCTGCTCGAAGGCCGCAAGCGAAAAGGGCTGATTGTCCGCCACCCCGACCCGGTCGAAGTCTGGGCCAACTGCCTCCCCTCGCTGGCGCGGTCACCGGAAAAACTGGCCGACCTGGCCCACTTCCGTTATGCCCTGGAAGTGGGTGCCATTGAACTGGCCATCAAAAATGCCAGCGAGGAACAGATTACACAGTTGGCGGCACTCGCGGAAGAATTCCAGCAGACCGCCAGTTCTCCCGAAGATCGGCCCCGACGCATCGAGGTCGAGCGACAGTTCCACGGCCTGATCCTGGCAATGTCCGGCTCCCCGATCATTGCCGACATGCAAAAGCTGCTGGCGACCCTGTTTGAAAATTCCTACCCCGCCCGGGAAACACCTGTCCTGGCCGAGGAAACCAACCAGCGCATTATCTGGCAGCATTTTGAACTGGTCGACGCCATCAAAGACCGCGACGTCGAACGGGCCCGCTCCGTACTGCGCTCGCATCTGAAATACCTGTTACTCATACCACCGGAAACCACCTGAAACTTTTTCTGACGAGGTTCGACAACATGCAGCAACTCGCCCCCTCATTCCTGACCGTCCTGACCCTGCTCGGCAGTCTGTTGACGTCCCCTGCATTACTGTCTGCAGGCAGCGACAGTGATCTGCCCGCAGTCGAAGTCACGAATGTTCGCCAGGTCTTCGATAACGGCGAACACAATGCCTTCACCGACATGATTGAATTCAAAGGCAAGTACTATCTCACCTTCCGCACCTGCCCGGGCGGCCACATGCTGTTTCCGACCTCCCGCATTCTGATCATGCAGAGCGACGACACCAAAACGTGGAAACAGGTCGATGAATTCTCCGTCCCTAAACGCGATGTCCGCGATCCGCACTTCCTGATCTTCAAAGACAAACTCTTCGTCTACACCGGCACCTGGTATTGCGGCGACTCCGCTCCCAAAACCCGCACCATCAACGAACACCTGGGCTACGCCGTCTGGTCGGCCGACGGGGAAAAATGGTCGAAGCCGATCATGCTCGAAGGCACCTACGGCCATTACATCTGGCGGGCCGCCGCCTATGACGGCAAAGCCTATCTCTGCGGACGCCGCATCCGCCACTTCGCCAAAGATGACCAGGGACGCGAACTGATCGAAACCGCCATCCTGGAAAGCGACGACGGCCTGGTCTGGAAAACCGCCAGCCTGTTCAACGAACGCCAGGGGGATGAAACCGCCTTCCTGTTCGAAAAGAACGGCGACCTGCTGGCCATCGGTCGCAGCGGATCCAACCCCGCCTGGGTCATGCGTTCCCGGCCTCCCTTCGACCACTGGGACCGTCAACAGCTCGACCGCTATATCGGCGGCCCCCTGCTCGCCAAATGGGGCGACCGCTACGTCGTCGGCGGACGTCAGCGTAAGAACGGCAAGTATGTCACTTCGCTCTACTGGTTCAAAGACAATCAGCTGCACGAATTCGCCACGCTCCCCAGTGGCGGCGACAACTCGTACCCGGGTATCCTCGTCCTCTCGCCGGACCACGCCGTGATTTCCTGGTACTCCAGCCACGAAAAAGACAAGAACGGAAAAACAATCACAGCGATCTACATGGCCGATCTGAAACTGAAGGAACACAAATAAACCGCCTGCAACTGAGTGAAGGATACTCGCCATGCAACTCAACCAGCTTGAAACCGGCGTGCTGTTTCGCAACAGCATGCCGCATGTGAAAAGTGTGCACGCTTACTTTCCCTCGGTCGCCGTCCTGTCCGACGGTTCGCTGCTGGGGCTGTTTTCACTGGGCGAAGCATTTGAAGCCGTCAACCTGCAACTGCACTGGTCCCGGTCTATCGACCAGGGGCAGACCTGGCATTACCAGGGACAACTTAACCCCGCGACTCCCGATCGCCTGACATCGACCTTCGGCCGCGTGACCACCACGCCGGACTGGGAACTGCTGGCGAACCTGATCCGTTACGACCGCAGTGCACATCCCGACGAAGGACTGAGCAACCCCGACACACTGGGCCTGGTGCCGGCAGAACTGTTACTGATGCGTTCCGGCGATCGGGGAAAAACCTGGAACGAACCGGAAGCGGTGACACCTCCCCTGGTCGGCCCCGCGTTCGAGATGTGCAGCCCCATCACGGTCCTGCGGGATGGTCGCTGGCTCTGGCCAACATCCACCTGGCGCGGCTGGGACGGTGAACTACCCAACGGCAACCGGATGCTGGCACTGGTCTCGCATGATCAGGGACAGAGCTGGAACGAATCTCTCGACATCATGCACAGCCCCGACGATCATTTGATCTTCTGGGAATCCAAGGTCCTCGAACTGCCTGACGGACGCCTGCTGGCAGTCGCCTGGTGTTACGATGAAGCAGCTGGCACAGATCGCCCCAATCATTTTTCTTTCAGCACTGACGGAGGCGCCAGCTGGTCGACCCACGCCTCGACCGGACTGTCTGGCCAGACGCTGACCCCACACATCCTGAATGATGGCAGCCTGCTCTGCGTCTATCGACGTCTCGATGAGCCGGGCCTGTGGGCCTGTCATGCCCGGCTCAACGAGCACGGCCAATGGGAGAACCAGGACCAGCTGCCGTTGTGGGGTACACACTCCTCCGCAGGCACGACACGGACAGGTGAGAATATGTCGGAAAATTTTGCGGCCCTCAAATTCGGGGCGCCACATATCGTACGACTCTCCGACGGCCAACTGTTTGTCTCCTTCTGGTGCTACGAACAGAACGTCAGCCTGATCCGCTGGTTTAAATTCACAGTGAGTTAATGTGAATCTTTCCCGCAAATGAGTGACAAACCATGCGTGATGGTTTACCATAAACACATCAACCCACGCCGATATTCACACCCAATCAGTCGCTCAGAGGCGCCCCATGAAGATCCCGCCGGTTTTCCTCATTCTGTTTCTCTTTACCTTCGCACCTGACTTCACCCAGGCCGACTGGCCGCAGTTTCGTGGCGATGCCGCCCGCAGCGGATCGACAACCGAACCGCTCCCCAACCGCATGGAACTGCAGTGGACATTTCGCACTCCCCAGCCTCCCACTCCTGCCTGGCCCACGCATACCCGCATTACCTTTGACGAAGTCTTTCAGCCGATCGTCGTGAATCAAACGGTCCTGTTCGGCAGTTCGACCGACGACCAGTTGTATGCCCTTGATCTGAAAACCGGTCAGCTCAAGTGGAAATTCTTTACCGAAGGGCCGATCCGGTTTGCCCCCGCCGCCTGGAAAGATCGCGTCTTTGTCGCCAGCGATGACGGCTGCCTGTATGCCCTGAACGTGGCAGACGGTTCGCTGCTCTGGAAAAAACGGGGCGGCCCCGAACGCAAATTCATCATGGGCAACGATCGGCTGATTTCACACTGGCCCGCGCGAGGCGGCCCGGTCGTCCTCGGCGATCAGGTCTACTTTGCAGCCGGGGTCTGGCCTTCCGACGGCGTTTATCTGTATGCGATCAATGCCGAAACAGGAGACGTCGTCTGGAGCAATCAGAACTCCGGACAACTGCTCATGAACCAGCCGCATGGAGGCGCGAGTGCCAAAAGTGGTGTTTCCTCTCAGGGTTATCTCGCTGCCAGTCCGGACCAGATCTTCATGCCCACCGGCCGCGCCGTCCCCGCCGCCTTTGATCGGGCGACCGGCGCCTTTCGCTACTATCATCTGCAGAAAAATCAGCAGCGCGGCAGTTCGGAAGTCAGACTCGCCGACCGGTTCTTCGCGAACGCGGGCTGCCTGTTCGATCAACTGACAGGCGATCTGGCACAACAGACCGGCACCGGCCCCCTCGCCGCGACTCCCCAGGGCGTTCTCCGCGGCAGTGGGCAGTCACTGATTTACAGCACGTGGACCGACACTAAAACCAACGACCGCAAAGGGAAACCGATCTCGATCAGAAGCCTGAAAGAAAAGCGGCTCATCCCCCTGGATTATACGATCACCGACGTCATCATCGCCGGTAATGACGCGTACTGTGGTTCGCACAACAAGGTCACCGGCGTCGACTTCAAAGGCCAGGCCAATACCTGGTGGTCGCATGAAATCGAAGGCACTGTCCGCGGTCTGGCAGCCTCAGATGAATGCCTCATCGCCAGCACCGACAAAGGGGTGATCTGCTGTTTTGCTGATGCAGAACTACCAGAGACAGTCAATCAGAAACCGCAAACTCCTCAGCCGACCAATCCGCTTGATCAGCGGGCCGCGAAAGCGATCTGTGACAAAACCGATGTCAACACCGGCATCTGTGTCGACCTGGGCGCTGAAAACGCCGACCTCGCTCTCGAACTGGCCCGTCAGTCCGACTTTCAGATTTATGTCGTCATGGCAGATCCTGACAAAGCCCAACAGGCACGCGAACGCCTCGCACAGGTGGGTCTCTACGGTTCGCGGGTCGCCGTGCATGTCGCTGATCCCGAACACCTGCCTTATTCGAAAAACTTCGCCAATCTAGTGATCTGCTCTGCCTCACTGGAACGGGAAATGAGCCCGGCACTACTGCAGGAAGCCCGCCGGATTCAACGCCCCTTCGGCGGTCAATTCTGCTGGGGTCCCGTTGAGAACCTGCAACTGGAAACCAAAGCCGATCTCAAAGGAGCGGGCAGTTGGACGCACCAGTACTCCAACTCCACCAACACGGTGAATTCCAACGATGAAATCGTCAAAGGCCCGCTGCGGATGTACTGGTATCGCGATGTCGATTTTCAAATTCCCAACCGGCACGGACAGGGACCGGCCCCGCTGGTGAATCGGGGCGTCATGGTCGTCGGCGGCCTGCACGGTCTGTGTGGACTCGACGCCTACAACGGGCATACGCTCTGGAAATATCAGCTCCGAAATAACCTGACCGACATGAACGGCATCCATCACGATGTCAGTACGGCCGAGGTCGGCAGCAACTTCTGCCTCGGTGGGGATTATGCCTTCGTCTGCAAAGACACCTTCTGCCATCAGATCGAACTGAAAACGGGTAAGCTGGTCCGCAAAATCTCCACCCCCGTCAGCCGCGATGATCCCAACCAGAACTGGGGCTATCTTGGCTACCATGACGGCGTCATCTACGGCACCGTCAGCAACGATGCCCACCACACCAGCCCCCGCTATAAAAACATCAGCCTCCGTAATGAATCGGTGCTGTTCTTCGCCATTGATGCCAAAACGGGCAATATTCTCTGGACCTACCAGCCCGAGTATTCGATCCGCAACAACGCAATCACCATTGGCAACGACAGCGTCTATCTCGTCGATCGCGAAATTGCGAAAGCCGACGCCGTCAAAGAGGCCCGCCGCAACGGTCGCCCCAATCCCCCCTCTCCGGAAGACGCCCATCGCAAAGGCAAGCTGAAAGCCTTTCAGGCGAAAACAGGAAAGGACCTCTGGGAAGACAAAGAGGACATCTTCGGAACCCAGCTGGCAGTCTCGGAAGAAAATGACATCCTGCTGATGTTCTACCAGGGCATCCGGCACAAATTCTTCCGGCTCCCTTCCGAAGTCGGCGGACGGATCGCTGCCGTGGATACGAAAACGGGAAAACGGATCTGGGATATCAAAGCGGAATATCAGTCCCACCCGATCATTAACGGCGACAAAATCTTTGCCCAGGGGGGTGCCTGGGAACTGAAATCCGGAAAGCCGATCCCCTTCACTTTCGAACGCTCCTATGGCTGCGGTCAGATCTCCGCCAGCAAACACCTGATGGTCTTCCGCTCCGCCACACTCGGGTACGTTGACCTGACCCGCAAAGCCGGCGTCGAAAACTTCGGCGGCATCCGCCTGGGCTGTTACATCAATGCCATCCCGGCCGGAGGCCTGGTCCTGGTCCCCGACGGCTCGTCCCAGTGCAACTGTTCCTACCAGATGCAGGCCTGGTTCGCCCTGGAAGGGAGCGAATGAGCTGCGGGCATTCTACATGCATGTAAGTTCACACTCTGTCGATTAATTAAAATTCATCATAAAAACCGGTAGTCATTGCCCCGGCACTCCGTTAATTCCTGCATCGGGCCTTTTTCTAAGCAATTCCGTAGCTGTGATTGCAGAAATCGTGCTGAATCGAGACAATTCATTCAAAACGGGAGAGCTATGCTGATGAAATATCTCATTGCGTTCGTCGCCATCGCCGGGCTAATCACCACCGGAGTCTCATCTCAACAGCCGCGTGGCAGAGGAGACCATGGTTGCCAGCAGGGAGGAGGCCCCCCGCCTGATCCCTACATGGTCCTGTTCGATACCGATCAGGATGGCCGTATCTCCTCGGAGGAAATGGATCAGTCTGCAGTCGCCCTGAAAAAGCTCGACCGGAACCAGGACGGCAGCCTGACCCGGGAAGAACTTCCCCGCCCACCCCGACCTGATGACGAACGGGGCCGACGCGACGACCGCCACGGGCCTCCCCCCGGTGATCGCCCCGGTGATCGCCACGGTGATCGCCACGGTCATCGTGGAGATGACAGGCAGGACCATCGTCATGCAGACGGACCAGGACACCATGAACACCACCGCGGTGGCAGACCAGACCATCGTGACGACCGACGGGGGCCTCATTCCGATCGACAACGTCACGACGACCGTCGCCAGCAGGGACCTCCCCAGAACCGTCCTCCCCGTCCCGAACGCGATCGCTTTCAGGCACCACCTGAGCCTGCTGTCTCTGAAAATGTTCCCGCGGGCACGGTGATCTTTACCGGCGGCTTTGAAACCGATCCCCGCGATCATGGACGCCCCGTGAATCTCATCGCCGCTGCACTGGGAGTGGAACCACAGGTCTTTCGCGATGCCTTCAGCAGGGTTCAACCCGCCCGCAACGGTGCCCCGACTGCAGCCCGGGCCCGCGCCAATAAAGAAGTCCTCATGAACGCCCTGGGGAAATATGGCATCACCAATGATCGGCTGGACGAAGTTTCCAATTACTACCGTTATCAGCCGCACAATGGAGAAGTCTGGAAACGGACTCCTGCCAGAGCAACCGCCATCATTAAAGACGGCACAGTGACCGGCTTCAAAATCACCAGCCCCGGATCCGGTTTTACGACAACCCCGCATGTTACTGTCGCCGGTCACCCGGAACTCCGCGTGACTGCCACGTTGAAATTCAGTCAGGACTTTCAACAGAACGGCAGCATCAACACACTGACCATCGAGTAATCAAAAAAAATCCGCTGATCTCATCCTGTCTCTGCGGGATGCGATCAGCGGATCTGTCTGTTTCAACGTGGAGGCAGACTACTCTGCACTGGCGCCACCAGAGAGCGCATCTGATTTCTGCTTGAACACGTCCAGTTGAGCGTCGATCTTCTCCTTGGCAGCGGAATTCTGGTACATGTCGAGCAGCTTTTTCGCTTCATCCCGCAGCTCAACATAGGGTCCCTGAAACTCGCTGGCATACGCTTCCAGTGACTCCATCAGAATCGAAAGTTTCTGCGCCGCCTGCTTCGGCTCTTTCCTGGCAGCCGCGATGAAATCATCAATCGATTTCTGCGCCACTTCGCTCTGTTCCGAATCGGTTGGAGGAGGCATTGACGGCGGACCGCCACAAGCGGGGAGTGAAACAGTGAAGATGAATAATGCCAGGCAGCAGACCAGTCGTCTGCCCGATGCCATGCTGATTTCCATTTGTCTGAGCCTTTTCCTTCTGAGTTAAAAAAACAGCTCCAATAATAAAAGTCATTGGAGCTGCTGGTTCCTGCGAACAATTCTGATTAAACAGGTTGCTTAGAATTCACCAATCACGTTTCCATCAGCGATGGATAACAGGTTCAGATAAGTCGCCTGATTGATGTTTTCCGAGATGAACCGCACGGCGCCATCACCCATGGTGACATGCACACCACCCACGTGGAAGCTGCGTGCCGCCTGCCCTGAACCGGAACCGGTTCGGTCAGGGTTATTTCGCCGGTTAAAGTTTTTGTCGGAATTGTTATTGGAAGCATACGGTGTGGCATCTGTGTAACGAGTCGTATTCGGAGTCAGGATGCCATGGTAGTTTCTACCGGAAAACAGTGCCCCGGTGCACCAGCCCCAGGCTCCTTTATCGTCTCCGCCACTGATACCGACAACAATTTCTCCCAGCATGATAGAATTGGAAGCACCATCAGTGACGTCGCGGATTTTGGCACCATCCTGAGCAATGGCACTGAAGAACCCACGACGGGCGGAATTATTGAAGTCACCGATCGTCAGTGTTGATCCCGAACCCACGGAAGCGGCATACGTGATCTTGGAAAAACCGTTGAAATCCTGGGTCAACCGGGAACGATCGACGCCCGTCTGTGAAGGACAACGCAGACTCGGGATCTTCGCCTGCAGTACGCTGTTGCTGGAGCTGGCATTCGCACTGCGTGCCTTCAGACTCATGTTGTACTTGTTATACAGCGGTGCCTGATCCATGAATGGCAGAACCTGAACCACCCAGGTCGTTCCCCAGTTACCGTCACGCCCGTTGGCAGGAGCTGAACCGATTCCGTACCAGACGGCCCCCGGAGGAAACGTACGATGAGTATCGTGATAGTTGTGCATCGCCAGACCGATCTGCTTCAGATTATTCTTGCAGGTACTGCGGCGGGCTGCCTCACGTGCCTGCTGCACAGCCGGCAGCAGCAGCGCAATCAGAATCGCGATGATCGCAATGACCACCAGCAATTCAATTAATGTAAAACCTCGTTTCGCGTGGAACTTCGAATGCATCTTTGGGGACCCCTCCCTTTAGAAAGACTTGAAAAACTCCCCCACCTGAGCAACTGAAAGTACGGGGAAATAAATTTTAGATAATTGATTCGAGTGCGTTATCTGAAAGAGAAGCTGAGAATGGAATGAGGCGGGCATCTCAGAGAAAACGACGCACTCAAAAAGATTCGGAAGAAAGAATTCTCCGTTAACCATCCATGAATTTTAGGTAAACATGAGGCATGGGCAATCTATACATGTCACTTTTCATACAGTAAAAATCAAAAAACAGGCGATGTTCAGTACACATTCACTCTTTAGAACGACATAAGAAACATTGTTAAAAAATCAGGAACTCTTTCTCTCAAATACTGATCCGCTGCCCGCCACACTCGTTACAGCTAAACCACAACGATCCATTTTCAAAATTCATCCACGAATCCTTCATCTGGCAGCGTAGTTCCCGACGGTAGCGCGAGTGCAGCCAAGCGCACGATCGGTCGTCTTCTTTCAAAACACACCACAACCTGCCAGTAATGAACAACTGCTGGAAACCACTCACGGAAGCAACAGGGTTTTCCCTTAAAATCAGAGAAGCAGATCTAATACCACAAAAACGTGTTTTCATGAAATCGACCGCTTCCGATAACGAAGATATTCAGAAAGAGAAACTTGTCCTGTCACAGCGCTCGTGTGGATCTGAGTCAAGTTCGGAACTGACCCGATAGAAACGTCAGTGGAGTCCTATGGGAAATGACCAGATCCAAAACAGGAAATACTGAACTTGCTGAACAGCAGGCCGACTACTCTGAGTCCGTCCTTTCAGACGCGAAACTGGATTCGACGCAGTTACTCCAGGAGTTACAGGCCACGCGCGAAGAACTCAAACAGGCCCAGGCGCGCGCCGAGTCAGCCACCCGTGCCCGTTGTGAGTTTCTGGCCTACATGAGTCACGAAATTCGTACGCCGATGACCGCGATTCTGGGCTTCACCGAACTGCTGGAGAATGAGGCGCTTTCCGCCACCGATCAGACGCGGGCGGTGCAGACCATTCAACGTAACGGCCGCTATCTGCTCGACGTGATCAATGAAATTCTGGAGCTCTCCAAACTCGAATCCGGGATCCTGGAAATCGAATCGCTGCAGGTCAGTCCCATTCAAATCGGACGGGAAGTCATTGAACAGTTAACCGAACAGGCCAGCGAACAGGAAAACACGCTGCACCTCGAACTGGACGGGCCGGTCCCGGCAACCATCCAGTCCGATCCTTCCCTGTTGAAAGAAGCCCTGGTCAATCTGACGGGCAATGTACTCAAACTGTCCCGGCAGGGACACATTCGCCTGACACTGAGCTGCGATCCCACGCAGGAGGCCTTCAGCTTCCGGGTCAGCGATACCGGCCTGGGGATCCCCACTGACCAGAGGCAGCATGTCTTCCAGCCGTTTCGCCAGTCTGCCACAGCCGGGAAAAGGGCCAAAGCCGGATCGGGGTTTACGATCATCAGTCGGATTGCAGAACTGCTCGATGGTGAGATCAGCCTCGAACAGGAATCGGAGCAGCACAGCGAATTCACGTTTCAGATTGCCACCGGTCCTTTACACGAAGTTCGCATGCTCTCTTCTCTGGAAGAGCTGGAACACGAACTGCCCTTGTCCCAGTCCTTCTCCGTGAACAGTAGACTGCAGGGCCGCATCCTGGTCGTGGAAGACAACCTGGATAACCAGCGGCTGATCCGCTTTCTGCTCAATCGCGCGGGAGCCGATGTCACCATCGCCTCCAATGGACAGCAGGGCGTCGAAACCGCACTGCAGTCGAAATCCCCTTTCGATCTGATCCTGATGGATCTGCAAATGCCGGTGATGGATGGCTACCAGGCGACAAAAGCACTCCGCAATGCCGGATACACCAGCCAGATTATCGCATTAACCGCGCACGCGCTCACGGGCGAACGGGAACGTTGCCTCGCAGCAGGCCTGGACGACTGCCTGACCAAACCCATTGATCGCAACGTCTTCATCCCGCAGATCGCCGCCCGGCTGGCCAATAAATCTGCCAGCGTCTCCCGCTGAAGCTTTTCGCGCACCGCTGCACCATACGTCCCATTCCGCTTCGCGCTGATTTATCCTCTCCGCTGCACGAAACCCCTTGCGATTTCCGATTTGTAAACATACATTAGAAATCAGCACTCCTACTTTGAGTCCCTGCGCCCGACACACAGAAAGCAGCACCATGCCCGACTCCACTCCACTTCAAAGCCGCTTTGTTCTCGCACGCCGTACGTTGCTGATCGCATTCAGTCTCCTGATGTTTGGCGGTTCACGTCTCCCCGCTGCAGAACAATGGCAGGCAGGACTGGCCAAAGCCAACATCACTCCCCAGACCGGCGTCTGGCTCGCCGGCTATGGCTCCAAACGCGCCCCCGATGGCAAACTGCACGACATCTGGATGAAGGCCCTCGCCCTGGAAGCGCCCGGTGGCGAACGGGCCGTGCTGATCACCAGTGATTTTCAGGGCGTTCCCAAAAGCATGAGCGATCGCGTCTTCGAACAGATCAAAACAAAATTCGGTCTCAACCGGCGGCAGATCATGTTTACTTTCTCCCACAATCATTGTGGCCCCCGCCTGGGTGACGACCTCTACGATTACTATCCGACCACGCCCGAGCAGGACCAGATCGTCGCTGCCTACACGGACCGCATGGTAAAAGAAACTGTTACGATGATCGGCCAGGCTCTCGCTGACCTCGCCCCCGCCACTCTGCAGCAGGGGAACGGCCACACCACCTTCGCCGTCAACCGTCGCAACAACCGCGAAGCTGATATCCCCAACCTCCTCAAAGCAGGCAAAGCACTCGTCGGCCCCGTCGACCACGACGTTCCCATCCTGACAGTCACGCGTCCCGATGGACAGCTCGCCGCCGTCCTGTTCGGCTATGCCTGTCATCCCACCACGCTCAGCTTCACCAAAATCTGCGGCGACTATCCCGGCTTTGCCCAACTCGAAATTGAAAAAAATCATCCGGGCACCCAGGCCATGTTCGTCAATACCTGTGGCGGCGATCAGAACCCGCTCCCCCGCCGCAAAGTCGAACTCTGTGAAAAATACGGACACATGCTGGCGGTCGCCGTGGAAGAAGCTTTGAAGCAGCCGCTCCAGAAAGTCTCCCCCGGTCTCAAAACCGCTTTCGCGTATGTCGATCTCCCCTACCTCAAAGTCGTCACCCGCGCCGACCTCGAAGCCGATCTGAACAGCGGGAACCGCATCAAAAAACGCTGGGCGGCACGACTCCTGAAAAAACTCGATCAGGGGGAAACGTTTCCCACGGCTTATCCCTATCCAATCCACGCCTGGCGACTTGGCAATGAAGTGCTCATGATCGGCATGGGGGCGGAAACCGTCGTCGATTACGCGCTCCGCTTCAAACGTGAATTCGGTCCCGGCACCTGGGTCTGTGGCTACGCCGACGACATGATCTCCTACATCCCCTCCAAACGCGTCTGGCTCGAAGGGGGATACGAAGGGGGCTCAAACCTCTATGAATACGGTCGCCCCGCTTACCGCTGGTCCGAACAGACCGAAGATCTTATTTCCAAAACCGTTTACAAACTCGTGAAACAGGTGGAATAGGTATCGCTTACAGCGTTACATTCTCATCGGCTGCAGTGACCGTCTTCCCGGCAAAGATCTTCTGCACGATCGGCAGTTCAAACAACTCGGCCTCTTCCGCAGCCGTAATCGGACGCATCGGTCGCGGTGCAAAGTTGCCGGGAATGCCCCGCCGGTTCAACAGTGAAGTCACTGATGAAAACAGCGGTGCCGAAAACGTCTGCAACACCCGCAGTAATTCAGACAGATCCTGCTGCGCTGCCGCCAGTGTCTCCCAGTCTTCCTGTTCCGTCGCCGTCACCATCGTAGCGATCCATTCCGGCACCACGCCGTAGATCCCGTCCAGATGCTCGGTGACCCCCGTACGCAGCAGCACATCCATCAGCGTCGGCTGGGCGATGATCACGCGAAACTCATCGCCAATCGCATCCATCACCGGCCGGATCGTCACAAAATGATCCGAACACTTGATCCCGTGAATGTTCGGATGTTGCGCCAACTGCAGCACGGTCTCGACTTCCAGCTTCGTGCCCGTCGTCTGGGGCAGATCGTATAGAAACAAAGGCCGCGAACTCGCATCCGCCAGCGACCGGTAATATTCGATCAGGTCTTCCTGGCTGTATTTAATGAAAAAAGGAGCCAGCGCGACCACGCCGTCAATCTCATACCCTTCCACCATCCGGATCCGTTCCAGCGTCCGCACATAACTGGTATCGCCAACCCCGACCAGCAGTTCTGCCCGACCGGCGTTCAACGCCACGCTCTGCGCCACCAGGTCGCGATAAGTCGTCTCCTTGAGCAACTGCATCAACCCCATCGTCCCCGCGACCAGGAATCCGTTGATGCCGTGATCCAGCTGGTCCTGCAGGTGCGCTGCCAGTCCCTCCACATGCAGGTCTTCTTCCGGAGTCAACGGCGTCCCCAGGGCGGTGATCATCTTAATTGAACGGGTCATCTTTTATCTGCTTCCCTAAAGTAAGTACTCAAGAATTTTGATGCTGAAATTCCGCCAGGCTGATGACGGGACAGACCGTGTCCGACAGCATCCGATCAATCGCGCTTTGATCTTTAAAACCGCTTCCGGTAATCAGACAGACTACCGTTTCTTCAGACGCAATCTCTCCCTGCGCCACTGCCCGCAATACCCCCGCCAGCGAAACCGCTGCCGCCGGTTCACAGAAAATTCCTTCTTCGCGTGCCAGGCGGGCCTGCACCTCGAAGGTATATTCATCCGGGACCAGGTAACCGTTCCCGCCGGTCTCTCTGCAGACCCGGATCACCTCATGCCCATCCAGCACACTCGCCACCTGCAGTCCCCCGACCGCCGTCGTGCTCTCACAGGCGCGGGCCTGACTGCTCCCCTCTCTGAGTGGACCGGCAATCGTGTTGTTCCCTGCCGGCTGGACGCAGTGAATCGCGGGAAACTCGGCTTCCTCATTTCCCGCGAGCGCGGCCTGTAGACCACGATACACGGCCAGTAACAGTCCCCCGCCTCCCGCACAGCAGACCACATGATCGATCGATCGTCCCAGATCAGCAGTCTGCCTGACGAGCTCGTGGCCAATCTGTTCCACGCCCGCCATCCCGACCGGGTTGAACTGATAACTGCTCACCTGTAGCGCCGCATCGGCACTGTTTCCGATCTGCTTGAGACACTTGAAAGTCGCCCGGCTGATTTCCGGATCCGCACCGAACCCTTCAATTCGCCAGACCTGCGCACCATAGGCCAGCATCTGTTTCAGCTTGTTCTCAGGAGCACCAATGAAAACTGCCACCTGGCATTCCATCCCCGCTGCCGCACTGTAGGCAGCCAGCGCAGAACCGGCATTTCCACTCGAACAGGTCACCACGCGCCGCTTCCCCTGCGACAGCATCTCGGTCATCGCGGCTGCCGCAAAGCGATCTTTATAAGAACCGGTCGGATTCACCGTCTCCAGTTTGAAATACAGATGTTCGAGCCCCACCGACGGCCCAATCCGCCGCGAACGTACCAGGGGAGTCTCCCCCTCTCCCAACGTAAACAATTCAGATTCCATTTCCGGGTCCCTGGTAAGTTGATTTCACTCTCACTTTGAAAAACGATTCCTGCAACAAAGGCGTACCTTACCAGAGGCGATTGAGAAACATCAGCATTCTTGAGCAAAACGTCAGAAATGTCTTGACGGTCAAATATCCAGTTATATGATAATAAACCAGATTGTCATACAATCTAAGTATTTATACTACAATAGTCCATGGCAGATGCCATGACGAGATACGGAAATCTGTGATGTTCTTCACGTAAATCCACGTTCAGCTGGTTACGTGACAGAACGCCAACATTTCTGACATTCATTGTCGCGCTCACAGGATATTCGTTACATGAACACGCTGCAGAGTGATTCTCCGGTTACCGGTTCCGACTCCAAGACCCTCAGCGCTGATCTGGCCGAACAGCTCTGCGCCCGGATCCGCAACGATCGCCTCGCCCCCGGCACCCGCCTGGGAACCGAAGCCGATCTGGCCAGCGAATTCGGTGTCTCAAGGACCGTCGTCCGCGAAGCCGTCGGTTCACTCCGCGGTCTGGGTGTGGTCGTCGGCAGACAGGGCCTTGGGCTCTGCGTCGGCGAAGCAGACAACTTCTCCACGGTCCTCCGCAATGCACTCGTTCCCCAGGTGGCCAGCCCCGAAGGCTGGCGCGAACTGCAGCAGCTGCGTGCGGTAATTGAAATCGGTTCGATTTCCCTGGCCGTCGAGTTGATCTCCACTGAAGAAATCATCCGCCTGCAGACCATCGTCGCAGAGATGAAACGCGTGATGCACAACTTCGAACAGGACCCCGAGGGGACCAGCAAATCTTACAAAGAGCTCGACTGCCTGTTTCACGAAACCATCCTGGCCGCCTCCCATGGAAACTTTGTGCAACAGTTTCACGGCGTCCTGCTCGATTACTTCCACGCCGGCGACTTGTACGGTCATCCGCCCCGCGAGAGCGGGCTCCGTGAACACGAACAGATCGCCAACGCCATCGCCGACCGCGATGTCGACCTGGCTACCAGATACCTGACACAACACCTGCAGCCGCAATTAAAAGCGCCCAGCGCAGAATAACGGAACAATTACGCCTCAGGCGAATGACATAGACTTCGAATAAACTCAGTAATAGATCGCAGCAGAACCAGCTTTCGATCGGCGCGTTCGCGTCGGAACCCGGCCTGCCGCACTGATAATAATTTGATCTCGAAAGTTTTATCTATGCACCTGTGTGCCAGGGTGATCATAGCTTTTATTTCTTTGCGTTACTGATGGGAGATGTTTCCATGTTCCGTTTCCATTCCAAGGTGAGAACTCGTGGATTTACACTGATTGAACTTCTGGTCGTGATTGCCATTATTGCCATCCTGATCGCCTTACTGCTTCCCGCGGTACAACAGGCGCGCGAGGCTGCCCGGCGTTCATCCTGCAAAAATAACTTCAAGCAGGTGGGACTCGCGCTGTAGAACTATCATGACACCTTTACGACGTTCCCCATCGGTGCGGGCATCAGTGGCGGCTGCAGCGGCTACTCGGGCGCCCACATGTTTTCCTGGGGAGTCCGCATTCTGCCCTACATCGATCAGGCCAACATCTACAACAACCTGAACTTCTCCGGGTCGACTCCGTTTGTCCCCGCGAATTTCTCCAACACCACCTGCCTCAACACCGTGGTGCCGTTTCTCTGTCCCAGCAACCCGCAACCCGACACCATCGTCAACAGGAACGGTGCTTTTGCCGGCGCCCTCCCCGACGGCATGCCCCGCACCGACATGGGGGGCGTCGCCGACTCCGTCAGCTGGAAATGCAACAGCGGTTCCGGCGTGCGACCGACCTCCGTCGGCAACGGTGTCCTCTACGCCATCTCCAAAGTCAGAATGCGCGACATCATCGACGGTTCCAGCAACACACTGATGGTCGGCGAAATCACCGGATCACTCGCCTCCAGCGGACTCAACGGCAACTCCTACACCGGCTACGATGTCTTCGATACCAGCAGCGGCATCAACAGCATCGAAACGGTTCCCGGGGGCGGCACCTTCTCGTTCCGTCCACAGGGTTTCTCCAGCTATCACGTCGGTGGCTGCCACTTTGTATTCGGTGATGGCTCGGTGCATTTCCTCTCCGAGAACATCGACCAGGGAACACTCACGGCGCTCACCACCCGCGCGGGCGGTGAAGTGGTCGGTGAATACTGATCCGGTTTCACTCGTCATTCATTTTTTGGATTCGTCTTCTAACTCCAGGCGTCTGCTCCAGCCTGCTCTACTGTAAGGAGTCTACCATGCCCGCAAAAGGGTTATTATTCTGTTTAACGCTCTTCCTGCTGGTCGGCTGTGGGGGTATCAGCGATGCCCCTGATCGCCGCGTTGTCACCGGCACCGTCACTCTGGACGGTGCCCCCCTGGAAGGAGGCGTCATCCGCTTCCGTCCCCAACCCGAAGGTCCCATTGCCGCGGGAAAAATCCGGGACGGCAAATACGAAGTCACCAACAAGGGAGGCGTCCCCCTGGGGAAACAGCGTGTGGAAATCAAGGGCGCACCGATCCTCCCTGAGGATACCTCCGGGATGTCCCTCGGACAGATCGACGCCGCCACCAAACCGGCCATCCCGATTCCCGATCAATACCATAAGAATTCAGAACTCGAAGCCGACATTGAAGCAGGCAGCGAGCCCCTGGTTCTCAACTTCGATTTGAAAAAATAAATTCCCCCTCAAAAGATCAGGCGCAAGACATGCTACACCTGCGAATCATCATCCCTCTCCTTGCCTCATTCCTGCTCTCCCTGGCATCAGCGCAGGCGGAAGAATGGAATCACCCCCAGACCAGCAAACTGCCTCACCAGCATCTCGGCCCCTTCATCAGATTGACGGATGGCAACATCCTCGCCCCCGATGCCAAACAGTCTCTGCTCAGCGCAGATGAAGGCCAGACCTGGCAGGCCACGCCCCTCTACGCCCAGCCGGAAAAATTTCACACCAGCAACGAACGCGCCCTGATCCAGACCCGCAAAGGAACGATCCTCCTCGTCTGTATGAATCTGGCCGAACGCAAATTCAACTGGAACGACAAACTCGGCGGACCACAGTCCGACTGCTACCTCCCCGTCTATGTCATCCGCAGTACCGATAATGGAAAAACCTGGCTCACACCTCAGATCCTGCAGGGCCACGGCTGGTGCGGTGCGGTCCGCAGCATGATCCAGACCAAATCGGGCCGCATTATCGTCGTCGTCTCCCAGTCCATCGCCAACCCCGGCAGGCACGTCTCACACACCTATTACTCTGACGATGAAGGCGAGACCTGGAAACACAGCAACATGATCGACCTCGGCGGTTCCGGCGATCATGACGGCGCGATGGAAGGCACGATTGTCGAACTCAAAGACGGACGCATCTACCAGCTGATCCGCACGAAATTCGGCCGTTTCTGGGAAGCCTTCTCTGAAGACGAAGGCGCTTCCTGGCGGACCATCCGCCCCTCGAAAATTCCCGCCAGTTCGTCCCCCGCGATTCTCAAGCGACTCGACAGCGGCCGCATCGTCATGCTCTGGAACCGCTTCCGCGATCCAGAAAAGCGCAAGGGACGCCGCGAAGAACTGTCGCTGGCCTTCTCCGACGACGACTGTCAGTCCTGGAGCAAGCCCACCGTCATCGCCCGCGATCTGACACCCCCGGGACAGAAACGCGAAAACCGCGTCTCCTATCCCTACGTCTTTGAAGCCCATCCGGGAGAACTCTGGATCACCACCATGCAGGGCCCCGTCCGTCTCAAACTCAAAGAGGCCGATTTCCTCAGCCCCTGAGTCATGAGTCTGCATCCTGAAAATGTCCTGCGTCCAGGCACAATAGTGATGGTTTAGCCAGCTGTTTCCTGCTATGATAAAGATCCGCCCATATATAAACCCGATACGGATCTTATTCAGAACTCACTCCCCGCCTCAGGAGCAGCCTTCATGCACTCGATTTCCCGACGCCAGTTTCTCAGCACAGCCGGCGCCACCTGCCTGACACTCCCCTGCCTGTCGCCACTCTTTGCCGGTAAAACAGCACCGCCGACGCTCACCCTCGGCTTCAGCCTCTACGGCATGCCGCACATGAAAACCGAACAGGCCCTGCAGACCGTCGCAGACATCGGCTACGACTCCACCGAACTCTGCCTGATGGACGCCTGGGATGCCACACCGCTCAAACTCAACAAACAGAGACGTACGGAAATCGCAAAGAAACTCGACGACACCGGCCTCAAACTCACCTCGCTGATGGAACACTGCGACCTCACCGGCTCCCCCGCCAGCCAGAAACCGGTCCTCGAACGACTCAAACGGGCGGCGCAACTGGGGCACGACCTCAAACCCGATCAGCCCCCGCTCATCGAAACCACCGCGGGCAGCGGCAAGTGGGAAGACCGCAAAGAGGAAATGCGCGACAACCTCAAAGGCTGGGCTGAAGTCGCCGAGAGCACACAAACGGTCATCGCCGTCAAGCCGCACCGGGGTGGAGTCGTCGATCGCCCCGAACAGGGCGTCTGGCTCGTCGAACAGATCAACAGCCCCTGGATCCGCCTCAACTACGACTACAGCCATTTCACACACCGCGACATCGCGCTGGAAGATTCGCTGAAAACCATGCTCCCCTACACCAGCTTCATCCAGATCAAAGACACCGTCCTCAAAGACAACAAAGCCCGCTTCGTCCTCCCCGGCGAAAGCGGTGACATCGATTATGTTCGCCTGCTCAAAATCGCCGTCGCGGGAGGCTATCGTGGAGACATCTGCTGCGAAGTCAGCGGCATGGTCTTCAAACAGCCCGGCTACGATCCCGTTGCCGCCGCGAAGACCTGCTACCAGAATATCGCCCCCGCCTTCCAGAAAGCCGGCATCAAACGCGGCTGATTGTACATCGAATGCGTCTCACAAAGGGTTCGACGATGACGACACACAATCGAATTCAGACCGGCAGCTTCGTGACCGCAGCGATCTTCATCCTGCTGGCAGGCTCGCTCTCCGCCGCGGAACCGGCCCCTTCCAGTGACAAACAGCTCGAATTCTTTGAACTGCATATTCGCCCGATCCTGATCGAAAAATGTGCCGACTGCCACACTGGTGAAGCAGACGCGGAAAGCCCGCTCGCCCTGCAGTCCCGCGCCGACCTGCTCAAAGGAGGCGACTTCGGCCCCGCCATCGTCCCCGGCAAACCTCAGGCCAGCCTGCTCTTTCAATCCATTCAGCGCACCCACAAAGAACTGAAAATGCCCCCCGATGCGGAAGATCGGCTCAATGCCGAAACACTGGGCCACTTCAAACGCTGGATCGAATGGGGCGCCCCCTGGCCGGAAGAAAAAACAAAATCACGCACCACTGCCGACGCAAAGTCAGCCGAAAAACTGACCACCAGCCACTGGTGCTTCCTGCCCCGCCAGGAAGTCACGCCACCGGCAATTGACGATCCCCACTGGTCCAGGACCGCCATCGATCGCTTCATCTATGCCCGCCTGCAGACAGAACAGCTGACGCCCGTACCGCTCGCCGACCGCAGAACACTGATCCGCCGGGCCACTTTCGATCTCACCGGTCTGCCGCCGACGCCGCAGGAAATCACCGACTTTCTCAACGATCCCGCTGCAGACGAAACCGCGTTCGCCACAGTCGTCGATCGCCTGCTCGCCTCCCCCGCTTACGGGGAACGCTGGGGTCGCCACTGGCTGGACGTCGCCCGCTACGCAGACACCCAAGGAGACGTCGGCGACTTCCCGATTCCCGGCGCCTACCTCTACCGCAACTGGGTCATCGACGCGCTCAATGCCGATCTCCCCTACGATCAGTTTCTCACCGCCCAGCTCGCCGGCGACATTCTCTCCCAACAGGAATCCGATCCGGCCCGGGCCCGTCAGCTCAAAATCGCCACCGGCTTCATCGCCCTCTCCCGCCGGTTCGGCAACTCCCGTTTTGATGATCAGCACCTCACCATCGACGACACCATCGATACCATCGGCCGCGGACTCATGGGCGTCACACTGAAATGCGCCCGTTGTCACGATCACAAGTTTGATCCGATGCTCGCCACCGACTACTACGGACTCTACGGCATTTTCGAAAGCACCCTCTACCCCAGCATGGGCGCTTCCAATCAGCCCTCTCCCACGCAACTGGTCTCCGCGGAAAACACGCCCGGTTCCCAACAAAAAATCGACGCCTACTGGAAGCTGCTCAGCCACTATCAGCACCAGATCCGCAATCATTTCCGCCCCTGGCTCAAACCGACGCTCGAAGAATACAAACAGGTCGCCGCGAAGATTAAACAGGCCAAAGCGGAAGGCAAATCCTTTGAAAAACTGGAAGCCCGTCGGCAGAAACTCCTCGCCATGCATAAAGGGAAATTCCGCGAACTGATGATCCACGGCCTCCCCTGGCTCAAACAGGAGAAGGCCCGCCTGGTCAAGCAGCCCCCCGTGGAGATGCTCTACGCCGTCATCGATGGCAAACCGCATCACAGCCGCCTGCATCGCCGCGGGGATCCCGAGAACCAGGGTGAAGTCGTCCCCCGCCAGTTCATCAGCGTCATCTCGGAATCGAAACCGGACCTCGACAAACAGCACTCGGGACGCCTCGAACTGGCCCGCTGGCTGACCGATCCGGAACACCCCCTCACCGCCCGCGTGATCGTCAACCGGCTCTGGTATCACCACTTTGGACAGGGACTCGTCAAAACCGTCGATAATTTCGGCGTCCTGGGCGAAACCCCCTCCCATCCGGAACTGCTCGATTATCTGGCCAGTCAACTGATCGCACACCAGTGGTCGCTCAAAGCCCTGCATCGCCAGATCATGCTCTCTCGCGTCTATCGCCTCGACAGCCGGGACCAGCCGGAAAACAGTCGCCGCGATCCAGACAACGTCTACCTCTGGAAACACACACGCCGTCGCCTCGACGCCGAATCCATCCGCGATGCCATGCTCTTCGTCTCCGGCGAACTCGACCGCGAACAGGGGGGCCCGCACCCGTTCATTCCCTGGCATAAAAAAGGCTACAGCCTCAACGGTCCCTTCCACGAAGTGTACGAGACCAACAAACGCAGCGTCTACCTGATGACGCAGCGGCTCTATAAGCATCCCTTCCTGGGTCGCTTTAACGGCCCCGAAACCAACGAAACTTCAGGCAGTCGGCACAGTTCGCATCTGCCCACACAGGCACTCTACCTGCTGAACGCCCCCTTTGTTCCTCAGCAGGCCGCCGCCCTGGCCCGCCGCATCAAACAGACCTATTCGACCCCCGCAGAACAGGTGGAACTCGCCTGGCAACTGGCCTATGGTCGCAGCCCGACCAAATCCGAACAGGCAGACGCCCTTGAGTTTCTCAAAACGTATCAGGCACAACTGACGACAGAACAAAAGCAGAAATCGTCGAAAGAGGCTCCTTCCGCCTGGACCGGGCTGGCTAAAGTCCTGCTCACCAGCAACGAGTTCTTTTTTGTCGACTGACACCACAGTACATCAGGAACGCAGTATGTCCGATTCCCAATTGATTTCACGACGACAGCTTCTGCAAGCCGGCCTGGGCACCTCCGCTGGTCTCTGTCTACCCCGGGTATTGCCTGCGAATCTCGCTGCTCCGCATCACCGGCCCCGCGCGAAGCACGTGATCATGCTCTACATGTCCGGGGGGTATTCGCACGTCGACACCTTCGATCCCAAACCCGAACTCACCAGGCGGCACGACCAGTCGATCGGCGATGAAAACAAAGCCGCTGTCTCCGGTCAGCCGAAAATCGAACGCTATCTCAAAGCCCCGCTCTGGAAATTCCGTCCCAACCGGGAGTGCGGCACCGAAGTCAGCGACCTCTTCCCCGAGATCCGCAAACAGATGCACGAAGTCGCCCTGATCCGTTCCATGAACTGCGATCACCGCGACCACGGCGAAGCCACCCTGCAACTGCATACCGGCAGCACCACCGCAGCCATGCCAGGCATGGGAGCCTGGCTCAGTTTTGGCCTGCAATCCTTCAACCCGAACCTCCCTTCGCACGTCGTCATCTCCGAACATCGCCCCTACAACGGCCCCCAGCTGTGGGATGCCAACTTCCTCCCCGCAGTCAATACCGGCGTCCGCGTTATGCCCGGCAACGACCCGATCCCCTATCTCAAATCTCCCACGTCGCATTCCCGCCAGCAGCTCGAACTCTCCCTGCTGCAGAAACTGAATCAGCGGCACCTGGATCGTCGCGACCACGATCCCGAACTCACCGGTCGCATGAGTACCTTCAAAGCCGCTTCCGGACTCCAGCGCCAGGCCCCCGAAGCACTCGACCTCACAAAAGAATCCAAGGCAACACTCAACCTCTATGGAGCCGAACAGGGAGACCAGGCCAGCTACGCGGCCCAGTGCATCATGGCCCGCCGTCTGATCGAACGGGGCGTCCGCTTTGTCGAAATCATCGACGCCGTCGGTGCCTGCCGGGACAACTGGGATGCCGCGCACCGCGACATGGCCTCGCATGAAAAATACGCCCGCCGCGTCGACCAGCCCATCGCCGCCCTGATCACCGACCTCAAACAGCGGGGCCTGTTCGAAGAAACCCTGCTCGTCTTCTGTACCGAATTCGGCCGCTCCCCCTGGGCCCAGGACGGCAAGGGAACCAAATCCCGCACGCATCACCCCAACGCATTCTCCTGCTGGCTGGCCGGCGGAAATGTACGCGGCGGCGTGATTCACGGCGAATCCGACGACATCGGCAACTACGTCGTCAAAGACCTGGTCCACATCCACGACTTCCACGCCACCATCCTGCACATCATGGGACTCGACCACGAACAACTCACTTACCGTCATGCAGGGCGGGACTTCCGCCTCACCGACGTGCACGGACACGTGGTCAAACAGATTCTGAATTCCTGATCCGAAAACGTACCCCTGACGGTTTTTGCGACACCCGCGCCGAATCTTTCTACACCTCTGATCCCCGCTTCTCCAATCAGAATGGGTTTTCCTCTGACCACAGACGCCGTAGACTTGAGGGAAACCGGAACGCATTTTGCGGCTCAAGAGTCGTCAAAATTTCTTTCAACTGACAGGAGTATCAAATGGTCGGTTTTCTGCGAATGATTGTCGTCGGTGTCCTCTGCCTCAGTACCAGCCTGGTCATGGCGGCCGGACCGGAGACGGCCCAACTCAAAGCGTCCCGCGACAAAGCCATCACGTTCCTCAAGAACTCCCAGAACGAAGACGGCACTTGGACCTTCAGCGAAGCCGCGGGTATCTCTGCACTGGTCACCACCGCACTCATTGAATCGGGCGTTCCCCTCGATGATCCCACACTCGCCAAAGCACTCAACCGGCTGTCCGCTTTCTGTCAGGAAGATGGCCGCATCTGTTCGGCCCGCAGTAATCACGCTGGCTACGAAACCGCCGTCGCCCTGATGGCCCTGCAGGCCGCCAACAAATCGGGCAAATATGACGAGCAGATCAAAAAAGCGGGACAGTTCCTCCGCAGTCTGCAGTTCGATGAAAGTAAAGATGTCAAACCCAGTGATCTCTCCTACGGCGGCGCAGGCTACAGTCCTGACGGTGGTCGCCCCGACCTTTCCAACACCGCCTTCATGATCCAGGCCCTCAAAGCAGCTGGTGCAAAATCGGACGATCCCGCGATTCAGAAAGCACTGACCTTCGTCTCCCGCTGTCAGAACCTGGAAAGCGAATATAACACATCCCCAGCTGCTGCGAAGATCAACGACGGAGGCTTCTACTACACGGTCGCCGCCGGCGGATCGTCACCTTCCGGCAAAACCAAAGATGAAGGTCTCCGCTCTTACGGCAGCATGACCTACGCCGGTCTCAAAAGCATGATCTACGCCGGACTGACTCCCAAAGATCCCCGCGTCAAAGCCGCCCTGGACTGGATTCAGAAAAACTACACCGTCCAGAACAATCCCGGGATGGGCGACAACGGGCTCTACTACTATTACCAGCTGTTTGCCAAAGCACTCGACACCGCAGACATGCAGCAGGTCAAAGACAGTAAAGGTAAAACGCATGACTGGCGCAAGGAACTCGCCGACCATCTGTTTACCCTGCAGCAGGATAACGGCAGCTGGGTCAACTCCAAATCCAATCGCTGGTTTGAAGGAGACCCCAACCTGGTCACTGCCTACACGCTGCTCGCCCTGAAGAACTGCGAGTCAGCTCCCCCAAAAGATTAAGCGAAGATTAATCGCGTTCCGGCGACGCCAGTTTTCGCAGCCGCAGCCAGTCTGCGGCGCGGTCGGTCCAGGTGTCGACGTTCGAATCAGCCACCGGTCGCATTCCGTAGCCGTGACCACCTGTTTCATAGATGTGCAGTTCGGCCCCGACGCCGTTATTTTTGAGAGCCGTATAATACAGAATACTGCTCAAGGGTGTCGCGTGGTCATCATGCGCGTGTGCCATGAACACCGGTGGGGTCTTTTTCGAAACCGTGAAAACTTCATTCAGCTTCCCGGTCTTGTCATCCACCAGCCGCCAGGGATAAATCAGCAGGCTGAAGTCCGGCCGACACGAAATTTTGTCGGTCGCATCCTGTGCCGGATAAGCCCGTTCGTCAAAGCGAGACGTTACCAGCGCCGCTGCCTGACCGCCTGCTGAAAAACCGATCACGCCAATCCGGTCCGGCTTGAGGTCCCACTCTTTCGCCCGCTCACGCACCAGGCTCAAGGCCCGCTGCCCGTCCTGCAGAGGACGTTCGGAAAACGGCGGCAGTTTTTCGTTTGCCCGCTTCGGAGGTGTCTTGCCAGGCTTGGTCCGGTAATGCACGACAAACGCCGTGATCCCCATCGAATTCAGCCACTCGGCGGCCTCCGAACCTTCTTTGTCGGTCACGACATAGCTATAGCCCCCGCCGGGAAAGATCAGCACGGCCGACCCGTTCCGTTTGCCGGCCGGTGGCTGATAGACAAACAGCTGCGGTCGCGTAATATCTTTCACGCGGGTTGCCGGCGGATTTTCATTTTCACGTCGCGGCAGTTTTTCCCCGGTGTTCTTTGTGGTTTCACCCGGCGCCATCCCGGGCCAGATGTCAATCACCGCATCCGGCTCGCGTGCCTCGGCTGCACTCAACAGTCCACAAATCATACCCGCAACAACGAATGACAGTAGCGCCCACCGCCTCATACCAGTATCTCCTCAACAATTCTGGACGGTTCAACGCCCGTCAGTTTAAAATCAAGTCCCTGATGTCGATACGTAAATCGCTCGTGATCAATGCCCAGCAGATGCAGCACAGTCGCATGCAGATCGCGGACATGCACCGGGTTCTCGGCCACGTTGTAACTGAATTCATCGGTCATGCCGTAGGTCATCCCCGGCTTCACACCGCCACCGGCCAGCCAGGTAGTGAAGCACCGCGGGTGATGGTCGCGGCCCCCTTCGGGGCTGTCCCATTTGCCCTGCCCCGCCACACCGCGGCCGAACTCACCGCCCCAGATCACCAGGGTCTCATCCAAGAGGCCACGCTGCTTGAGATCTTTCACCAACGCGGCACTCGCCTGGTCGGTATCGCGACAGCGGGCTACGCACCAGGAACCGAGGCGGCTGTGATGATCCCAGTCCGGGTGAAAGAGCTGCACAAACCGCACGCCCCGCTCGATCAACCGCCGTGCCAGCACACAGTTGGCAGCGTAACTGCCGGGCCGACGCGAATCGGGACCATACAGCTCAAACGTCGATTCCGGCTCGTCTCTCAAATCATTCAGCTCGGGAATACTCGACTGCATCCGCCACGCCATTTCGTACTGCCGGATCCGGGTTTCAATTTCGGGATCCCCGGTCTGCTCGAGTCGCATCTGGTTCAGTTCCGCAATGCCGTCCAGCATCCCCCGCCGGATCGGCCGCGGCATCCCGTCCGGATCGCGCAGGTACAACACCGGTTCTTTCGCATTCCGCAGCTTCACCCCCTGGTAACGGGACGGCAGAAAACCGCTGCCCCAGTAATGATCATACAGCGGCTGATCGCTGGGCCGCTTCATCTTGGAGATTAACACCAGGTAATCGGGCAGATTCCGGTTCTCGCTCCCCAGTCCATAACTCGACCAGGCCCCGATCGACGGTCGCCCCGGCAGCTGATGCCCGGTCAGAAACTTCGTCATCGCCGGTGCATGATTGATCTGATCGGTGTTCATCGACTTGATGAAGCAGAGCTCGTCCGCGACTTCACCATGGTGAGGCAGCCACTCACCCAGCGTCGCCCCACTCTCGCCATAGCGTTTGAATTTCGTGCGGGAGGGCATAATCAGCTGTTTCTGATTGGCGGTCATCGTCGTCAGTCGCTGCCCACCCCGGACGCTTTCGGGCAGCTCCTTCCCTGCCCACTTCATCAGGTTGGGCTTATAATCGAACAGCTCAATCTGTGACGGTCCCCCCGACTGCGTCAGAAAGATGACGTTCTTCGCCTTCGGTGGTTTGTGGGGCAGATCAGGCAGACCAATCGCGGGCGTTTTCTCTGCTGCGGTTGCGCGTGTCGCTTCCAGCAGTCCGAGTGCCATCGCACCCAGACCGACGCCTGCGCCCTGCCCCAGAAAATAGCGGCGGGAGACTTCCAGTGCGGAATGTTCCAGTGGCTCATTCATGGGTAATCGCCTCATCCAGGTTAAAGATCATGCTCGCAACCACCATCCAGGATGCCAGCTCATCCGGTGCCACTTTGTTTTTTGCCGGCGGCTGTCCTACATCAAGCAGTTGCAGCGCTGCCTCGGGGTGACTCTGATAATAAGCGCGCGACTGCTCATATTCCCGCGCCAGCACGCTCTGCTCCCGGGCAGTCAGGGTACGGGACAGAATCCGCCGTGCGATGAAATCAATCCGCTCAGCCGGCGTCTGCTCCTCTTGAATCGCAGTCCGTGCCAGCTCACGTGAGGATTCCAGAATCGTCACGTCGTTCAACAGGGTCAGCGCCTGCAGCGGAGTATTCGTCCGCCGCGGCTTCACTTCGCAGACCCGCCGCTGGGCACTGTCAAACAGAAACGTCGGTGCACTCGAACGTCGCCAGAACGCATACAGGCTCCTGCGGTATTGGGCCGCCCCCTGACTCGGTTCGTAATTAAAACGTCCCATGAACATCTCGGCCCAGACACCCGGCGGTTGATAAGGCATCACCGGCGGGCCTCCCTGTGCCGGGTTCAGCAGTCCGCTGGCCTGCAGGGCTGCATCGTGAATCATCCAGCTGGGCAGACGGAAGCGGGCACCGCGGGCCAGCAAGCGGTTCTCCGGATCGCGGGTCAGCAACTCGGGAGTGACGTCGCTTTGCTGCTGATACGTTCGGCTGGTGACGATCAGTTTCAGAATGTGTTGCAGATCCCAGTCATGTTCCATTAATTCTACGGCCAGCCAGTCCAGCAGTTCGGGATGTGTCGGGCGTTCTCCCTGCAGACCAAAATCGCCCGGCGTCCGCACCAGCCCGGTGCCAAAACAGAGCTGCCAGAGATGGTTCACCACCACCCGCGCCGTCAACGGGTTCTGTTCCGCCACCAGCCACTGCGCCAGGTCCAGCCGGTCTTTCGTTTTCTCAGCAGGCAGGGGCAGGATCGCTTCCGGCACCGAGCGGGAAACTTCTTTACCATGCTTGTCCCAGACACCCCGCTCCAGCACATATGTTTTCCGCGGCTCTTTCCGTTCGGCCAGCACCATCACCGACAGTTCCCCGGCCGCTTTTTTGACCTGCGCCAGCTGGGCATTCGCCCGGTCCAGCTCCGTCTTCCGTCGCTGGTAATCGGCATGGTCCACCAGGAACTGTTCCAGCAGTCGCTTCCGTAACTTCGGATCCAGCTGGGCCGGCTCTTTCACCTTCGCCTGAGCCAGCGCTTCCAGCGGCATCGGATCGAGCGACCGTACCGCCTGCCCCGGCTGATCAGTCAGCAGCAGTCGGAACCGACCAATGTTCGCATCCCCCTCGGTGGAGCGATGCAGCATCACAAAAATCAGTTCTTCGCCAGGCTCCAGCACAAGTGGTTCCGCCAGTGCAAACACTGCCGTATGCTGCTGGCGGGCCGAGTAGGTCTCCGTCGTCCAGCCATTACGGGGATCGTCGTCCAGCGTGTCTTTAATCTTGCCGTAGTTGCGTCCCTTGGCTTCCTTTTCGACATCAGCCACCGCGGAGGCAATTTCGATGTCGCGCAACTGGGAACTCCCCTCGCGACGCACCTGCAGTTTGACATCGGTCAGAATGAATTCACCGGTTTTCCCCCGGGACAGTTTTCCATCCGTGTGCGATGGATGCGGAAAGACCTCCAGCCGCAGTCCGGTAATCCGTGGCAGTTGTGTGGAAGCAATCAGCCGATAATCATCCTGGCGCGGCGTGGGACCACTCGTCTGGATGATGCCCTCGGCTTCCTGTTTCAACACCGTCCCTTCCACCGAACTCAGTCCGTCAATCTGCGGCTGATACCAGGACTGAAAATCGTGTTGTTTGACTTTTTGGATCTGCTCCTTTAGCCATGGTTCGAACTCCGCTTCCGCCTGCTTGCGGGCCGCGGCTTCCAGCGGCTTCCGTTCCTGCACGACCTGCTCTGCTTCTTTGATCGCCCGTTCCACCAGCGGTGATTTAAACTTCAGATAAGGCTTCGCCCGGCTCCCCGCTTTGCCGTCCTCATCAATACTGTTGAAGAAGGCGAACAGGCTGTAATAATCGGCCTGCGAAATGGGATCGAATTTGTGCGAGTGACACTGGCAGCAGCCCAGCGTCAGCCCCAGCCAGACAGTCCCCGTCGTATTCACCCGATCGATGACGTAATCGATCCGCGACTCTTCCGGGTCGCGTCCCCCTTCGCCGTTGGTCATGTGATTCCGATGGAAACAGGTCGCCAGCTGCTGCTCGGGAGTCGACTTCGGCAAGAGGTCGCCGGCAAACTGCTCGACCGTAAACTGATCGAAGGGCTTGTTCTCATTGAACGACTGCACGACCCAGTCCCGCCAGGGCCAGTTGGTGCGGGTCGAATCCTGCTGAAACCCGTCCGTATCTGAATAGCGGGCCAGATCCAGCCACCACATCGCCATCCGCTCGCCGTAATGTTTTGATTTCAGCAGACGGTCCACCATCTTCACATAGGCCTCCGGCGAATCATCATTCACAAACGCGTCGACTTCGGCTGGCGTGGGAGGCAGCCCCGTCAGATCAAACGAGACCCGGCGGATCAGCGTTCGCTTTGACGCAGCCGGGGAGAGCGACAGCCCCTCTGCAGCCAGTTTCCGCTGCACCAGCACATCGACCGGATGCTGCTTTGTTTCTTCCGCGTTGAATTTCACCTTGGTCGGCGACTCAAACGACCAGTGCCGTCCCCACTGCGCCCCCTGTTGAATCCATTTACGAATCGTCTCAATCTGCGGCTTCGTGAGTGGCTTGCGATGCGAATCGATGGGCGGCATTAAGAGGTCGCTGTCACTGGTGCTGATGCGCGCCAGCAATTCACTCTCTTGCGGTTTGCCCGGCACCACCGCTGTCGTGCCGTCCCGATTCTCCGTCGCCGCTTCGCGCAGATCCAGCCTCAAGCCAGCTTCGCGATGATTGGGATCGGGACCATGACAGTGAAAACAGCGATCTGAAAGGATCGGCAGCACGTCGCGGCTGAAATTCACGTCCTCCGCCGCACAGATCTTCCCCGTCAGAAACAGGGCAGACACCATGATGAGTGGTTTGAGCAAGTCAGGCATGAGTTTTGATGCAGAGAGAGATTCAGGCAGGAATTTGTAATGAGGAAGCCGGATTGGATCAATCCAGCTACATTTATGGTACTTACGCCCCTCCCCCAGGTCCAGAGAAACCAGCAAACGACAGCCTGGAAAGCAATATCCCTGCAGACCAAACCAACTGTCCATCTATTTACAAAGATTTTCTGAGTGCCGTCAAAGCTGTTTCCAGCAGATAAAACAGCAGGGATATCCTTGATTCCCGGACTGACTGGAAATTGACCGGAAAAATCATATTGACATCTGTATTTGCAGAATTATCATTATTTAATGATATTTACTTAAATAATTAACCTTTATCTCGCGCTCTTAAATACTTACAGCCGCTCAACCAATCGATTTCCGAATTTCATATTTTATTCAAGGAAATGAACTATGGGCACTCGTTTAAGACGCAGAGCATTTACGTTAATTGAACTTCTGGTCGTCATCGCCATTATTGCAATCCTGATTGCATTACTCTTACCGGCGGTACAGCAGGCACGGGAAGCAGCCCGACGCTCTCAGTGCAAAAACAATCTCAAACAACTGGGACTCGCGTTCCACAACTACCATGACACTTTTGGATGTCTCCCCAACGGCAGCCATCCGACTCCTTCCTACCCCGGTGGTGGCTACCACATGGGCTGGGCTCCCAAAATCTTTCCTTACATCGATGAAGCGCCCCGGGTGCATGCGATGCAGGGGTTTTCCAAAAACCCGATTACCGAACTCGGCCCCTGGCGACTGGATGGCGCACCGCATAACGGCAGGAGTGAAATCTGGGGACCGATTCCGGTCTTTTCCTGTCCCTCTTCCGCATTGGGCAATCGGTCACCTGACATCGTGAATTCGACGCTCCCCTGGATTGCCACTCAGGGCGCCCTGCACTATCGCGCCTGTGCCGGGCGCGTAGACGATGTCACCAACCCTTCGGATGGGAATAACTGGCGCTGGGCCAATACCGGTCTGATGTATCCGTTGAGTAACACCAAATTCCGGGACGTCATTGACGGCACAACCAATACGATCCTGCTCGGGGAATCATCCTCTTCGTACGGCTGGTCCTCTTCCATGAAAGCTGGCTGGGGAGGCATCCAGCCCTGGACCTGGGGCATCTACTGGTATACCGATACCAGGCGACTCATGCTGGACAGCAAGAACATCCAGTTCCCCATTAACTATCGCGGTGATTTTGGGACGAACCACACCCCCTACACCAGTTATCATGTCGGTGGGGCACACTTCATGATGGCCGACGGTTCCGTCCACTTCATCAGTCAGAATATCGATCTCGGACTGTTTAAGGGACTGGGCACCAGGGCCAAAGGCGAAGTTCTGGGTGAATGGTAAAAGACACCTTTACCACATGCATTCTCCCGGGAAGTACAGACCGTCTTTCCGGGAGAAATGCACCTGAGCTCAAAATGATTTCGATCAATCCGCCACTCCTCACTCTACTATCAGGGTAATTCAGATGATCTCCAGATACTTACCTTTATCCCTCAGAAAATACCGCGTCGGTATCGTTCAGGCTGCCATGTTCGGACTGCTGATCTCTGTCTGGGGCTGCGGTGACGGTCACCCGGCACGATCCCCGGTCACCGGTACTGTCAGCTATAACGGAAAACCACTCAGCATTGGTTCGCTGGTTTTCATTCCCGTCAGCGGTGGTCCGCCGGCACAGGGTAAAATCGATCGCGACGGCAATTATTACATGGGAACCTTCGATGAAGATGACGGCGTGATCCCCGGCAGCTACAAAGTCATGATCACGGCTCTCACCAGTCCTGGCGGTTCCGGTCTTCCCGAAGACGCGGTCGACGGAAATGCCGGCCCCATGTCTGTCATTCCCGAATGGTATGGCGATATGGAAAAGTCCGGGCTGCTGGTCATGGTAGAACCGGATAAGGACAACACCATTGATTTCCCGCTGACCGATGACAAACCCAAGGAGACAAACTGAATTCGTCTTCGCATTCACTCCGGACCTGCAGTAGTCACAATCATCGTCTGCTGCAGGACTGGAGACTGACTTTCACCCCTGCACTGTAAATCGGCTTCTTCCTACTGTCGCGCGATCGGAGTGCAGGAAGTCAATCCAGCATCCTCCCCTCTCCCGCTGTTCGTGAATCTACCGGAATAGTGGCTTGCTCCCTGTCATAACTCTCTATAATAGTAGATACTGCCGTCATCACACTCTATTCTTACCATTTCGGAAATCAGCTTTCGTTCAAAGCCCGATATCCCATAAAGATCGTTCATGACTACACATTCGCACTCCAGTCGCCAGCAGTTCGAAGAATATAAAACGGAATTTCGTGAAACCCAGCTCACGGCACAGAAAAAACAGGCCAACCGGGACCGCTCTTCCGGGGAACTGGTCCGCAGCTTTCTGGGACTGCTTAAGAACTACCGCGCGTCGGTTCTGTTCTCCCTGGGTACGCTCACGATCGCGACACTGCTCGCGTTGATTCCCCCTGCCGCTACTAAATTTGTGGTCGACTATGTACTCGATCAGAAACCGCTGCCCGTCGACCTTCCCACCTGGATCCCTCACGAGCCCTGGCCGCTGCTGGTCACAATCACCGTCGGCGTGATCCTGATCTCGATGGTCCGGATCGCGCTGCAGATCTGGGGCCGCTGGCATGCGACACGCATCACCAAGCTGATTCAGATGAAAGTCCGCAAGCTGGTCTTCGCACACGCCGTCCGTCTCCCCCTGCATCGCGTTCAGGAACTCAAATCGGGCGGCGCGACCAGCATCCTCCGCGAAGATGCCGGCAGCGTCGGCGAACTGGTATTCGGCATGCTCTACAATCCCTGTCGCGCCATTATCCAGTTGCTGGGCAGTCTGATCATCCTGGCCTTGGTCGACTGGCGATTGCTGCTCGGTGCGCTGTTTCTGGTTCCGCTGGTCTACCTCACACATCGGACCTGGATCAGTCGCATTCGTCCGCAACATCGTAAAGTCCGCCAGCAGCGGGTCGCCGTCGATGCTCTGGCGACCGAATCGTTTGGCGGCATGCGCGTGGTCCGTGCGTTTGGCAGGCAACGCTCCGAAACCACCCGCGTCCTCCGCGGCAATCACCTGATGGGCCGCCAGGAACTCTATGCCTGGTGGTGGTCGCGGCTGATTGAAATCGTCTGGGAAACACTGATCCCGGTTGCCTCCGCCTGCCTGCTGCTCTACGGAGGCTGGCAGGTTCTGCAGGGACAGCTCACCCTGGGGGACCTGGTCATGTTCCTGGCCTACCTGCTGATGCTGCTCGGACCACTGGCCATGCTCGCCCAGAGTGCCGCCCAGTTCCAGAACAGCCTCTCCGGCCTGGATCGCGTGCTCGATCTGCTCGACGAGCCGCGTGAAATGGAATCAGAGACAGCCAGGAGCATTACCCGCGCTGAAATCGAAGGGCGGATCACCTTCCAGGATGTCAGCTTCCAGTACCCCGGTTCACTGCAGTACGCCCTGCAGGAGATCTCGATCGATATCGAACCGGGCGAAACCATCGCGCTGGTCGGTCCTAGTGGAGCCGGCAAAACAACGTTCTGTAATCTGGTCGCCCGATTTTATGATCCCACCGCCGGTCAGGTTCTGCTCGATGGACAGGATCTGAAAAATCTCGACGTGGAAAGCTATCGGCACCTGATCGGCGTCGTGGAACAGGATGTCTTTCTGTTTGACGGATCGGTGGCCGAAAATATCGGCTACGGCAACCGGCATGCTTCACTGGAAGAAATTCAGCACGCCGCCGAAATCGCTAATGCCGATGAATTCATTCAACAGTTGCCTCAAGGCTATCAGACCGTGATCGGAGAACGGGGCGTCAAGCTGAGTGGCGGACAACGACAGCGACTGGCCATCGCCCGGGCGATTCTGGCCGACCCCAGAATATTAATTCTTGATGAAGCGACCAGTAATCTGGACACCGAAAGCGAACGTCTCATCCAGGACAGCCTCGGCACGCTGATGCAGCATCGCACCTGCTTTGTCATCGCGCATCGCCTGAGCACGATTACACATGCCAATCGCATTGTCGTGTTCGAAGGGGGACGCATCACCGAAACAGGCACACATGAAACGTTGATGGAATCAGAGGGTAAGTATCGCGAAATGGTGCTGCTGCAGACCAGCCCCGCTGAAGTGAGCTGAACTTACATGACCTGCAGGGAAACAATCAATTTCTGAAATCCCCAGTGTCGCATCCGGTTCCAAATTGAAAAGCCCCTCACCCATGCGTACAATTTGATGTATAGCGTGTATTTTCCCGCCTCAATTTCCCACAGTGATCAAATTTGAAATCTACAAAACCGACGGCGACGTTTATCCCGTCATCGTTATAACTCACTGTTAGCCCCTTTCGTTTTACTGGTTATATCAAGATCACCGGGCAAACCCCGGAAAGGAAGAGACTCGAATGAAAGTATCGGAACACCGAAGCTACCCGCTCCTGTTGAAGCTCAGCGTTGTTACTGCGATGTTCATGGGACTGACCTGTGCACAGTCAGGCACAGCACAGGCTGCAGAGAAAAAATCCAACAAGGTGCAACTGGGAACAGATGAACTGACCCTGGGCGTCCCCGGCAAAGGTCCTCTCACCAAAGCCGAAATCAAGGAATGGCTCGACAATCCTGAAAACCACCAGATTCTGGAAGTCACCCTGCCCCTGGGCCTCAGCGCCGGTCAGGCACAAATGAAAGGGCTCAAAGAAAATCCGCTGACCCGGGCCAAAGTCGAACTGGGCCGCCAGCTCTATTTCGACACGCGGCTCTCCAGCGACAACACCATCAGCTGTGCCAGCTGCCATCATCCCGATGAAGGCTGGGGCCGACATACCCAGTTCGGTATCGGCGTCCGTGACCAGGAAGGGGGCCGCAACTCGCCCATCAGTTACAACCGGATTCTGAGCGGTCCGCAATTCTGGGATGGTCGCGCTGCAACTCTGGAAGCCCAGGCCGTCGGTCCGATCGCCAACCCGATTGAAATGGCAAACACACACGAGAATGCCGTCAAAACACTCAAGAAGATCCCCGGATACAAAATGCAGTTCAAAAAGATCTTCAAGGATGGTGTCACCATCGATAACGTGGGGAAAGCCATCGCGGCCTTCGAACGGGCCGTGGTCACCGGACCGTCTCCCTTCGACTACCAGGAACAGCTCAAGCCGTTCCTTAAACTCGACAAGGAAGATCTGGAAGACTTGAAGGAAGAATACGAACCGGCGCTGGCGATGGCGAAAAAACATCCCATGTCGAAAAGCGCCAAGCGGGGCATGGACCTGTTTTTCAGCGAAAAGGTCAACTGTGCCGCCTGTCATCTGGGCCCGAACCTGGCCGATGAAAAATATCACAACCTCGGCGTCGGCATGGATGCGAAGAAACCGGACCTGGGTCGCTATGAAGTCACCAAAGCTGAAAAAGACAAAGGTGCTTTCAAGACTCCCACGATTCGCAACGTCGCACTCAGCGCACCTTACATGCACGATGGATCGCTGGAGACGCTGGAAGAAGTCGTGGAACATTATAACAAAGGGGGAACTCCTAACCCCTGGCTGAGTGAAAAAGTCAAAAAGCTGAACCTGTCCGATCAGGATAAAAAAGATCTCGTCGCCTTCATGAAAGCCTGCACCGGCCCCTTCCCGAAAGTGGAAACGGGACGGCTGCCGGAATAAGACAGATCAGAATCAGCTCCGTAACTTCCACAGCCCGGTTTTCGAACCGGGCTGTTTTTTTATCAGTGTAAAACAGCATCCCTCAGCCGGAAGTCGCTGTAACTCGATTGATATTGGGAAACGAAAACGGATATCCTGTTAACTGGTTCTCGAAAGCGGACGCTCAGAGAACAATGACATCACAGCTTCTTGACTCTTGTTTTAAGGCCCACCATTGTCCGGTGTTCTGGAAGTCATCGTATTGACCATTCTGGCCGGGATCACGATTCCCATCGGAGGATTCCTCGCCCAGATTGAACGGATTCATCCCCGCTGGCTGGAACAGGAATTCCGGCACTCCATCATCGCCTTTGGGGGAGGCGTGCTGCTGGCAGCCGTCGCGCTGGTGCTCGTTCCCGAAGGCATCTCCGATCAGCCTCCCCTGGTCGCGGCAGCAGCCCTTCTCTGTGGCGGCGTCTGCTTTATGATCATCGATCGCATCCTCGCCACCCATAAAAACTCTGCTTCGCAGCTGATCGCCATGCTGCTCGATTTTGTCCCGGAATCCATGGCCCTGGGGGCATCCTTTGCCATGAATGGAGAATCAGTCGGACTGCTGCTGGCGATCCTGATCGGCCTGCAGAACCTCCCGGAAGGCTTCAATGCCTACCGCGAGTTGAAGACGTCCACCACCATGAATAAAAAACTGATCCTGCCGGGCTTCTGCCTGCTGGTCCTGCTCGGTCCCCTCTCGGGACTGACCGGATATTACCTGCTGGCACTCATCCCCCGCATGGTCGGCATGATCATGCTCTTTGCCGCCGGTGGTATTCTGTACCTGACGTTTCAGGATATCGCCCCCCAGGCCAAACTCGAGCGACGCTGGGCCCCTTCCCTGGGAGCAGTCCTGGGATTTGTCTTCGGTCTGATCGCTCAGATGGTCATCGCCTGACACACTTTTTTCAGATCCACAGCAGACCAGATCGGACTGTCGTGATATAATAAAGCACTAGCTTGCAGCACAACATCCGCCGAGCTGTGCGGGCAAAACTCATCACAAATCAAAGGGTCCTCAGTGACAGACACCCCCTCTGCCTCTTCGGGTACACCACTCTGGAAATCTCTGGAAACCGTCATCGCCATCTTCACGATCATCATGATCGTGGTCTACCTGTTCCTGCGCTATGGCTGGGGTGGTTCGGAAACAATCCAGAACCTGCCTCTCTGGTCGGTCCTGCTGCTGGGCGGCACGCCGCTGGTCTGGGGCCTGCTGGTCAAAATGGTACATCGTGAGTTCGGCTCCGACCTGCTCGCCGGCATCTCCATCGTGGTTTCGGTGATCCTGGGAGAGTATCTCGCCGGCTCCCTGGTGGTGCTGATGCTCTCGGGAGGCGAAGCCCTGGAAGCGTACGCCGTCCGCAGTGCCTCGTCCGTGCTGCAGGCCCTCAGTAAACGCATGCCCTCCGTAGCTCATCGGAAAACCGATTCCCTCATTGAAGATATTTCACTGGATCAGATCGAGATCAACGATACGATCGTGATCTTCCCGCATGAGATCTGCCCCATCGACGGCGTCGTCCTCGAAGGGCACGGCGTGATGGATGAATCCTATCTCACCGGGGAGCCCTACATGATGTCCAAAACCCCGGGATCGCAGGTGCTGTCCGGGGCCATCAATGGTGAAGCCGCCCTGATCGTCCGCGCGGAAAAACGCGCCGTCGATTCGCGATATGCCCGGATCATGGAAGTCATGCAGGCTTCCGAGCAACATCGTCCCCACATGCGGCGACTGGCTGATAAACTGGGGGCCTGGTACACCCCCCTGGCGGTTCTCATCGGCATCGCTGCCTGGGCACTGTCGGGAGATCCGGTCCGCTTCCTGGCAGTGATGGTTGTCGCGACTCCCTGTCCGCTGCTCATCGCGATCCCGGTGGCGATCATCGGCTCCATCTCCTTGGCTGCCCGCAGAGCGATCATCGTCCGCGATCCCACTTCACTCGAAACCGCCGACACCTGTCGTACCATCATCTTCGACAAAACGGGCACGTTGACCTACGGCGAACCCCAACTCACCGAACAGCTCTACGCCCCCGGTTTTCACGGTTCCGAAGTCCTCTCCCTGGTCGGCAGCCTGGAGCAGTTTTCCAAGCATCCACTCTCGCAGGCCATTCTCGATGCCATGCAGGCCGCCAAAGCGGTCGTCCATGAAGCCACAGAAATCAGCGAGCCTCCCGGCCAGGGTCTGCGGGGAACCGTCGCCGGTCGTTCCATTGAGATCACCAGCCGTAAAAAACTGCTCAAACAGCAACCGGAACTTGAGTCGCAATTACCGGAACAGGTCGGGGGCCTGGAATGTGCGATCCTGATCGACGATCAATACGCGGGCACCTACCGCTTTCGGGATACGCCCCGCACCGATGGTCTCTCCTTCATCAATCACCTTTCTCCGAAACATCAATTCCAGCGGATGATGCTGGTTTCCGGAGATCGCGAATCAGAAGTCCGCTATCTGGCCGAGCAGGTCGGCATCGATGACGTCTATTTCAGCCAGAGCCCCGAGCAGAAACTCGAAATCGTCAACGACGAAACAGCGCAAGCGAATACCATCTTTGTGGGCGACGGCATCAACGACGCCCCGGCGCTCGTCGCTGCCACCGTCGGCGTCGCCTTTGGACAGAACAGCGACGTCACTACCGAAGCGGCTGACGTGATCGTGATGGACAGCTCACTGCAGAAGATTGACGAGTTCCTGCACATCAGCCGCCGCATGCGGCGCATTGCCCTGCAGAGCGCCATCGGAGGCATGGGCCTGAGTCTCCTGGGCATGCTGCTGGCCGCCTTTGGTTATCTGCCCCCGGTCGCAGGCGCGATCAGCCAGGAAGTCATCGACGTCCTCGCCGTACTGAATGCACTGAGAGTCGCCATCCCTCCCAAAGCCCTGATCGACTTCAATCCGGACGGACAAGCCTGATCAGATCATTTGGCTTCAAAGCGAATCTCGGGCACCCCGGTCTGCCAGGAAATGATGTAGCGACCATCGGACGTCGGATAGACGACATCCTGCTTCAGATCAAAATCGGTCGGCGAATTGCGCAAACGAAACTGGGGACGTCCCGGAATCATAAATTCGCCGCCGTACTTCACGATCATCTGCGTCCGATCCCCCAGCGAATGGCCGATCGATTTGAATATTTTGCCGTCCAGATCCTGTTTCGCGATAAATTTCGCCTCGACATCCAGGCCGGCATCCTTCATGTTCTGATACATGTCCCGTGCATCCGCATACGGGCAGGTCGTATCTCCAGTGCCATGGATGATCAGAATCTTCGTCTCATGTCCGCGGGCTTTCATCAGTTTCAGATGGTGGGGATTACCCAGGTAACGGATCTCCTGTCCTCCGGGAGTCAGATAGTTGGGAGAACCGGGATCTTTGCTGTAGCGGGCATTCAGACTGCTCCCGCCAGGCAGGTAAAAAGCGATATCGTCCGACAGTCGCGGCATGCCGCAGATATCAACCACCCCGGTAAAGGTGTGCGGTGCCAATTTATTGCACATCAAAGTCACATTCCCGCCGCCGGAGCCTCCCGTCGCATAGATCCGTTTCGCATTGAAGGGAATCTGTTTGTCCTGTAACCCCTTGTAGACAAAAGCCAATGCCCGTAGCGCATCGATCGACTGCAGATAGCCGAAGTCATAAGGGGCGCCCGCCTGTCCCTTCCAGGGTCCGCTCTGCAGATAATCAACCGAAATCGCAATCACATTCAGATCGCGGGTCAGCACACTCGGATTGCCGGCTCCTGAAGTATTTGTCCCACCCCAGTTATGCAGATTGAGGATCAGACCCGTCTCTGCGTTGACCTGCTGCAGACTTTTACCCGGATAGTAGATATAGACTTTGACTTCGCGCGGCCCGGGCTGAAAAGGCCATTCCTGCGTGGCGATGGACACGGTTCCATCTTTGTCCGGCAGTTCCGCTGCCTGCACACTGATGTTGAAAAGCAGGACAAAAAACAGACTCGAATACAGCAGGCAACGGTTCATCTTATGGTCGACCTCGGAAAGTGGATTCTTCAGAATGCGAGCCTCTCAAGCAGTCAGCCCCTCTCTCACTTGACGCTGACTCTCATATCGATCATCGTGAACTGGTTCGCTCGAGTCAATCCCGCCCCTGTTTTCAGAGGAATCTGCTGATGACCGCACTCCCCATCGCCAAGCCCCAGGAACTGAACCTCGATCCGGAACGACTCCAGCAGGCAAATCAGCTGCTGACCGAATGGACCGACGCCGGCGACATTCCCGGCGCCGCGATCGTTGTCGGTCGTCATGGAAAAATGGTCGCCCCCCAGTTCTTCGGCAAGCAGGGACCGGAGAAAAAAGCAGAACCCATTCGCCACGATGGCATGTTCCTGCTCGCTTCCATCACCAAACCCATTGTCTACATGAGTGCCCTGAGACTGGTTGAACGCGGTCAGCTGGTCCTTTCCAATCCGGTGACGCATTACATTCCGGACTTCGCAGCCCATCACAAAGAATCGGTTCTGGTACATCATCTGTTTACGCATACTTCGGGCATGCCCGACATGCTGCAGAACAATGTGGAACTCCGCCAGTCGCATGCCCCCCTGGATCAGTTCATCAAAGGCGCTATCTACGACACCGTTCCCCTCTTCCAGCCCGCGGGCACCGGACTCAGCTACCAGAGCATGGGCACGCTGGTCGTCGCAGAAATCGTACAACGCCTCACCCGCAAAACCATTGCCCAGCATGTCCGCGATGAGATTCTCAAACCGCTCGGCCTGAACAGCACCTGGCTCGGGCGAGGTGATTTCCCCCGCGAGAGGTTAGTCAGGGTCGAGACGCCCGAATACCAGGCCGGTTCGCACTTCGGCTGGAACAGCAATTACTGGCAGGATCTGGGAGTCCCCTGGGGAGGCATGTTCAGCTCACCCGCTGACATGGCCGTCATCTGCCAGTGCATGCTCAATTATGGTGAAGTCCAGGGCACCCAGCTGCTCTCCCGCTCCATGGTCGAGATGGCCACCACGAACCGCCTCAATGATTATCCGGACCTTCCCGAACCGATCCGACGCTCACAACCCTGGGGACTGGGCTGGAGACTGAATCACCCCGGTCAGCGTGGTAGCTGGGGCAATCTACTCGATCGCAGCGTCTTCGGTCACACCGGTGCGACAGGCACCATGGTCTGGATGGACCGTCGACGTGACGGCTTTGCGATCCTGCTCACCACCGCAATTCGCTCGCGCGCTCCCTGGCGGCTGGTGCAGCTCTCTAACATCATTGCCTCTGCATTTATCGAGCCCGGCGATCGCTAGGTAGCGTTTATTTAATAGTTTTCAGGACTTCAACAGCAGAAAAACCAAATTAGCCGCAGGGCGTTAGCCTAATGGTACTTACTTTACTTCATTTTTCTGACGCATCTGATCCTTTCTCTCGTTTTTTGAAGTGAGTTGACTTAGTTCGGCGTCGATACGCTTCCCTTGGATATTTACGTCCCGGTCGATTGGGAAGCTTATCCTGCATGGCGATCCCCAGCGCGAAACGATAGCGTTCTCTCCAGTCGGCGGCCGTGGTATACATGGACGACAGCAGAAACTGCCGGTACGTGGTCCAGGTTCGTTTGAAGCTCATGCGACGGGGAGGCACCTTCACCAGCTCTGCCGCCTGACGCCGGAATTGAACCACCAGATTATAGGATACCATCGAAGTCAGCAGTTCCTTGTGGAACATCTCCACGCTCCGCGCACGAATGTTTTCGGTGTCCAGGACCACTTTGATATTGCGAATATCGGTCTCGACATCGGTCCGCCGCGCATACAGGTCGGACAACATCTCGACTGATTCATCCAGACTGGTTACCAGGTATATCGGCTTCCCTTCCTCCGTTTCGAATTCATGCAGTTGCACCGACAGCACCGCGTCGGCAGGCAAATCGGGATGTTTCTTGCGCTCACTGGGACTGGGCTGCCATTGACAGGACCAGGTCTTCCAGTTCGCGCCTTCATCAACCAGAGTTGCAGTCTTGCGCAGTCGATCGAACCGCTGCTTAGACAGTCGGAACAGGAATGACAGGTCCGCCTGCTGAACCTTGTGGGCCACGGAGAAAATACCATAGCCGGCATCTGCCATGACAATACTGTCAGGGGGCATTTGCGTCAGGCAGTTGTCGATCAGCGCTGTTTCAGACACGGCCTCGGGACCGTACATGGCGCCCACTTCCGGAACCAGGGCAGCGCCGCTGGAGAGTTCATGCGCGACCACCAGTAAAGCCACAGGCCAGACCCCTTCACCGTATTGATTCGAAGCGGGAGGATAAACCTTCTGCAGTTCTGCTTCTGGAGCAAGCGTGATCGTGGTGCCGTCGATCATGAACACGCGACGGTCTTGGAACGACGCCGGCGACGCTTCAATCATGGACTGACTGACCTGCCTGGCAAACCATTCGGCAACACTGCACGGCAGACGCGTTCTGGCCCGGCTGTAGGCGCCTGTATTAAGCGAGAGCGTCCCTTCTGAGACGCGTTTATTATCGGGCAGCAGCTCTGGTTTGGAATCCAGTAGTTTTTTGACAGCCGCTTCCAGAGAGGCATCGGGATTCATCCGCTGATACACGAGCATCCAGAGGACGACACTGGTCGTATAAACGGCGTTCGGATGTGTAGGAAATAACGCGTCGGCCTGGCTCAGGTCGACCAGTTCCTGAATCTGTTCGAAGGCTTTGTCGAATTCCTGATCGAGTTGGGGATCAGCGGGGATCGTTCGTTTTGCACACATGCCAATATGACTCCTTTCTAAAGAAGTTATAAGTTGTGCGCAAATACCATGCCAGTCGCGGCTTTTTTGACGGTTATTTCTAAGGTAAGTGCCATTGGGCGTTAGCCCCGGTTGAAACGACTTTGGTATATTCCATCCGAATTAAGAAACGCTACCTGATGTTGCCCGAAATCTCTCCAGCGACAACATTGATTCATTAAAGTCCTTTGCGCATTCGTTACGATGGAGAGAAAAATACAGGAATTTTTAAATTCACTATGATTCATTTGGGATAAGATAGCCCATCTGGGGCCTGTCCTGATCCGATTTAGAAACAGTTCCGCTTTTTTTCCGAATAGTAATTGATCAATTCACATTCACAAATCACACTATTGAATTATACTGGTAAATCATCAATCCTGAATTGACCGATAACTGATGCCAGGTGAGCACGTTACCGAACGTGCGGACCATTAGAGGTGACGTGTCATTCCAGGTCTGATAAGACACTAAGTCCTCATCCTGACTTAGCCGCTCCTCATCACGAAGCAGACATCTTTAGCATATCAGATTCCAGGCATTGAATATGAACTCTGTGATACCTGTTCTTGACCCCGCGTCGCCACAGGCAGAGGCCATCAACAACTTGTTTCTTCTGGTATTATTAATCAGTGCCGTCATCTTCGCGATCGTGACCGGGCTGATCCTGATTGCCATCTCTAAAGGCCGCCGCAGACAGACGCTGCCCGATCAGGATTTTGGCAGCGAAAAAGCGGAAATCGCCTGGATTGTGGGGCCGGTCGTGATTGTCCTCTGGCTGATCGCCATCAGCGCTAACCTTGTCATCACGCTCAATGCCATCCCCGATGTCGATCCGGATGGCAAAGAGCACGTCGATGATGTGGAACTGATTGTCACCGGGCACCAGTGGTGGTGGGAGGTCGAGTATCCCAAAGCCGGGGTAATCTCCGCCAACGAAATCCATCTCCCCGCCAGTCCCCAAAAGAAATATCGCATCCTCGTCAAATCAGATGATGTGATTCACTGCTTCTGGGTCCCGCAGCTGGGACGCAAAATCGACGCCATCCCCGGACGGGAAAACTACATCTGGCTCCAGGCCAACCAACCCGGAATCTACCAGGGCCGCTGCTCCGAATACTGCGGTGCCCAGCATGCCTGGATGAACTTCAAAGTTATCGGTGAAACCGAAGAAGAATATCAGAACTGGCTGACAGGGCAACAGCAGAAACCGGAACCGACAAAGCTGATCTCCCCATTGGCTATGGCCGGTAGAGAATACTTTTTTAAAGCGACCTGCCCGCGGTGCCACAAGATTGAAGGCACCTCGGCCCAGGCCATGATCGGCCCCGATCTGACTCACTTCGCTTCGCGCATGGAAATTGGTTCTGGAGTCCTGGAAAATTCCACCGAGAATCTGACCCGCTGGCTGAAAGATCCCCAGGCGGTCAAACCCGGCTGTAAAATGCCCAATTTCAAGCTGAGTGAAACCAATCTTAAACAACTCGTAGCCTACCTGGAGACACTCAAGTGACGACAGGATCTGTTGAACAAGCCGACTATGCCGCCCTCGAGTCCCCCGCGAATTACACGCGGCTGCTCGACTGGGTCAGCACGCTGGATCATAAAAAAATCGGCATCATGTACATTCTGACCTCCGTGTTCTACCTCGGAATCGGCGGGTTCGAAGCCCTGCTGATGCGCATTCAGCTGGCGTTGCCCAACAATACATTCCTTTCGCCGAAAATGTTCAACCAGCTGTTCACCATGCACGGCACCACGATGGTCTTCCTGGTGGGCATGCCCGTGCTCACCGGGTTTGCAAACTATTTTGTCCCCCTGATGATCGGGGCTCGCGATGTCGCTTTTCCACGCCTGAACTCGTTCGGCTTCTGGATCTTTTTCTTCGGGGCGGCCCTGTTGCACTTCAGCTTTCTGACGGGCTCTGCCCCCAATGCCGGCTGGTTCAACTACGTACCGCTCTCCACCAAAGCCTACAGCTCCCTGCAGGGGGTCGACTACTGGATTATCGGCTTGCTGCTCATGGGGATCGGCTCCGTCTCGGGGGCGATTAATATCTTCGCCACCATTATCTACCTCCGCGCGCCTGGTATGAGCCTGCAGCGGGTTCCCCTGTTCGTCTGGATGATGCTCATGCAGACGATTCTGATCATCCTCGCGCTCCCCGCACTCAACTCGGCCCTGGCCATGCTGCTCATCGATCGCTGGCTCGGCTCTGCCTTTTTTGATCCGACGCGTGGCGGCTCCGCGGTCCTCTGGCAGCATTACTTCTGGATCTTCGGTCACCCCGAAGTCTACATTCTGATCCTCCCCGGTTTCGGCATGATCAGCGAGGTCATTCCCGTTTTCTCCCGCAAACCAATTTACGGATACACGTTCGTCGCTGCTTCTTCGGTGGCCATCGTCCTGCTCGGCTACGGCGTCTGGGCGCACCACATGTTTGCGGTCGGCCTGGGCATGTATGCCGACATCTTTTTTGCCGTTGGCTCGCTGCTGATCGCGATTCCCACAGGGATCAAAGTCTTCAACTGGACCGCCACCCTCTGGGGCGGGGAAATCAATTTCAATACAGCGCTGCACTTCGCCGTCGCGTTTCTGCTGCAGTTCGTCATCGGCGGGTTGACCGGCATCATGTTCGCCGCCGTCCCCATCGACTGGCAACTGACGGATACCTACTTCGTGGTCGCTCATTTCCATTACGTGCTGATTGGCGGCCTCGTATTCGCCCTGTTCTCAGCCACCTATTACTGGTTCCCCAAAATGACGGGCCGCATGCTCAATGAGCGTCTGGGAATCATCCAGTTCTGGTTGTGGGTCCTCGGCTTCAATATGACATTCATGGTCCAGCACTTCCTGGGCATGATGGGCATGCCCCGCCGCGTTTATACCTATGCAGACAATCCCGGCTGGGCCCTGCTGAACGGCATCGCTTCACTGGGAGCCGTCTTCATGGCGGTCGGGACGTTTGTCTTCCTCTGGAATATCGCCGTCAGCCTGAAAAAGGGGAACATCGCCGGCGACAACCCCTGGGATGCCTTCACCCTGGAGTGGGCCACCACGTCCCCCCCACCGACAGAGAATTTCACCTCGCTGCCGGAAATCAAAAGCCGCCGCCCGGTCTGGGACCTGAATCATCCCGAATCGGCTGACTGGAAATCCGAAAAAACACCCGAAGACAAAGGCAGACGCGGCAACCTCCCCAAGATCGCCGCCTGGGCGTTTATTGCTTCCGAAGCGGTCTTCTTCCTGCTCCTGCTCGTCGCCTTTGTCGTATTTAATACGGAAAGCAAAACAGAAAACGTGACAAATGCCGTACTGGACGTGAAACGGACCGGCATCTTCAGTCTTTTTCTGATCTCCAGCAGCGTTACCTTCTGGCTCGCAGAACGGTTCCTCAAACGGGGGATGCGTTCAGCGTTTCACTATATGCTCGGCTTTACCATCCTGCTGGGAATCATCTTCCTCTGCGGTCAGGCCTGGGAATACACCGGCCTGCTGATGGATAACATCACGATCAATACCGACCTGTTTTCAGCCACGTTCTTTACGGTCACCGGGTTTCACGGAATCCACGTGACCGCGGGTGTGATCGCCCTGGTCGTGATGCTGATCATGGGCCTCAAAGGGAGTCTGACTCCCGATAAATCGCATGTGTTTGGTGCAGTCGGCGTCTATTGGCACTTTGTCGATGTCGTCTGGATTGCCGTCTTTAGTATTATTTATCTGGGATTCCTCCAATGAGTTCATACTTCGATCTCACAAGTGAACTGTGGAAATGGAACTCGCCGATCTGGCTGCTGATCCTGGCCCTGAGCGGACTCTATACCTTCTGCCTGCGGGGACAGTCGGGAAAGCAGATCGCCTGCTTCGCCCTGTCCATGCTCAGCCTCGCGGTAGCCTACGTCTCTCCCATCGGAGTGCTCTCTGACGGCTACCTGTTCAGCGCGCACGTGATCCAGCACCTGATCCTGTTATTAATCGTCCCGCTGCTACTCCTGCTCAGTCTGCCCGGATCCGCGATGGAAAAGCTGTTCGAGAACCCGCTGCTCAATCGCATGGGACACGTGCTGGCAGTCCCCTTCCTCGGCTGGCTCAGTGGCCTGGGAGTCATGTGGTTCTGGCACATTCCCTCTTTCTGCAGTGCCTCGACCGAGAGTTATTCGCTGGGAATCTTTCGCGACGCCACATTCCTGCTGGCCGGCCTCGCGTTCTGGTGGCCGATTTTCTCGCCCGTCAAACGTTTCCATCTGCCGTCCTCGCAGGCAGTGCTCTATCTGTTCTCAGCCTGCCTGGGATGTACCCTGCTGGGAATCTATATCACGTTCACCGTTATCTCGGTCTGCCCCGCCTTTGCCAGTCCAGTCGATCGACTGGGCATCCTGAATATGCTCTATGACCAGGGACTGACACCGGCCGCCGACCAGAAGCTGGGAGGCCTGTTGATGTGGGTCCCCCCCTGCTCGTTGTACGTCTCCGCGATCATGGTGACACTCAGACGCTGGTATGGCGACATGGAACCGCAGCCGGCAGCCGACACGACAGGTTCGCTCAGGGAGGCACATCGATGAACGAGTCCACAACTGCTGAAACAGAAACGACAGAAACTCCGGAACCAGAAATGCGGCCGACCTACGCACCGGCTGCCCTGGCGATGGGAATCATGTTCGCCTTCTGGGGAATCCTCACCCACTGGAGCATGTCTCTCATCGGTGGCCTGATGATGGTCGGCGCTATCTGGTCCTGGATGCATGAGATCCGCAATACATGGAGTGAAACACCTTGAACAGCGATCAGCCCTCAACCGAAAAACCCTGCTGCCAGCAACAGCAGCGCAGAACTTTTCTGGCCCGGCTGTCGATCTGGCTGTCCGCAGTGATCGGAGTTGTGGTCGCCATCCCGGGCATCGGCTTCGTACTGGCCCCCGTGTTCAAAAAGCCGAAATCCAAATGGCGACCGGTCGGAAAACTGGAAGACTTCAAAGTCGACGGGTTTGTCCTGGTGCAGTATGAAGACAGCTCCTCTGTCGCCTGGGCAGGAATCACAGCCAAAGAAGGTGCCTGGATTCGCAGAGCGAGTGAAACCGAGTTTATCGCCTTTTCGATCAACTGCCGACACCTGGGTTGTCCCGTCAGATGGGTCGATGATCCCCGGCTGTTTATGTGCCCCTGTCATGGAGGCGTGTATTACGAAGATGGGACCGTCGCCGCCGGTCCCCCGCCCGAACCACTTAAGCGACTGCAGGTACGCATCAACAATGGTCAGGTTGAAATTGAATCCGGGCCGACACCTCTGACGCTGACCAAAATCACCTGAAATCACCTTTGATAAAGCGAGTATCCGGCTGAATGAGCAAGAAACCTCTGATGCGAACCTGGAACTGGATCGACAATCGGATCGGATTTTCCGACTACATTATGCCGCTCATGGAGCATCTGGTCCCCGACAGTGCCCGCTGGTGGTACATCTTCGGGAGTGCTACGCTTTGCGCATTCATCGTGCAGGTCTTCACCGGAATCTGTCTGGCCATGGCATACGTTCCGGGCGGCGAAAAAACCTACGAAAGCCTCGTCTATATCACCAACACCGCCCCCCTGGGCAATGTACTCCGCGGCATGCATTATTACGGTGCCTCCGCGATGGTCATGCTGGCCGTGATTCATATGATCCAGGTCTACATGCATGCCACCTATAAATACCCGCGCGAAATGAACTGGATGAGCGGCGTGGTCCTGCTGTTCGTCGTGCTGGGCATGGCTTTCACCGGACAGCTGCTCCGCTGGGATGCCAACGGAGTCTGGTCCGTCACTGTAGCCGCGGAAATGGCCGGCAGAACGCCCATCATCGGCCCCACAATCGCGCACTTCATCATGGGGGGAGAAACGGTGGGCGGTTCGACGATCACCCGTTTCTTCGCCATGCACGTCTTTATCATGCCGGCCATTATTTTCGCAGGCATCGGTCTTCACATGCTGCTGATCATGCGGCACGGAATCTCCGAAATGCCCGATCCGAATGATCCCGTCGATCCGGAAACCTATAAAGAAAAATACGAAGAACGCATTCAAAAAACAGGCGTCCCCTTCTGGCCGGTCGCGATGTGGCGGGATGTCATTTTCTCCACCGCAATCGTATTTGTGATCCTGGGCTGTTCCATTTTCCTGGGACCTCCCACCCTCGATCCGCCTCCCAACCCGAGTAGTATCAACGCCAATCCGCTGCCCGACTGGTACTTCCTCTGGTACTTTGCCGTGCTCTCACTGCTCCCCCCCAAACTGGAAACCTGGGTCATTCTGGGAGTGCCGATCCTCGGCTTTATCGGACTGTTCTTCCTTCCCATGATCTCCAACAAGGGACACCGTGCCCCTTCCAAACGCCCCTGGGCCGGCGGTACCGTCATCTTCGGCTCCGTCGCCTTTCTCGTGCTCACGATTTACGGGTATAAAAAACCCTGGTCGCCCGATTTCGGCGTCAAAGAATTACCCGCTTCCGTCGTCGGCACCGATCAGGGCCCCCTCATGCAAGGGGCAAAACTGATGCACATCAAGGGCTGCCTCTACTGTCATGACATTAGCGGCTACGGCGGTCACCGCGGTCCCGAACTGACCGAAATCGGCAAGCTGCTCACCCGCGATGACCTGATCATCCGCATCAACAATGGCGGACATAACATGCCGGCTTTTGCCAGTTCCATCAGTTCTGATGAACTGCACCTGATTGTGGATTTCCTGTTAACCCGGGGAGTGGACCAGGATCAACCCATCCTGAACGGGGACTCTCCCTGAGCAGACTCCGGGTTCAACAATTTTTCAATGCCTTTCTTCTCGTACCTGACTGGTCAATGACATGAGATACCTGCCTTTCATTCTGGTTGTGCTGCTGACCCTGTTGTCATTCATCCTCGGTCTTGCCGTTGATCCCTGGTTCTACTGGCCCCTGATCGTGCTGGCTCCCCTCTCCCTGCTGGGAGTCTGGGACCTTGTCCAGACCCGCCACAGCATCACCCGTAATTATCCGATCATCGCCCACCTGCGATTCATGTTTGAGATGATTCGCCCCGAAATCCACCAGTACTTCATCGAAAGCAATATCGACGGGCGTCCCTTCAACAACGACGAACGCTCCCTGATTTACGAACGCTCCAAAAACATCGACGGCCTCAAACCCTTCGGCACCGAACTCGATGTCTACGGCGACGAATACGAATGGCTCAACCACTCGATGGCTCCCCGCCCACGGTCCAAAGAACTGTTTCGCACAACAGTGGGAGGTCCGGAGTGCAAACACCCCTATTCCTGCTCCATCCTGAATATTTCCGCCATGAGCTTCGGAGCCCTCTCCGCGAATGCAATTCTGGCTCTGAATGGAGGGGCCAAAAAAGGAAATTTCTATCATTGTACCGGCGAAGGTGGCGTCAGCCCCTATCACCTCAAACCGGGGGGCGACCTCGTCTGGCAGATTGGTACCGGCTACTTCGGCTGTCGTAATTCCGATGGAACTTTTAACCCCGATCTGTTTCAGGAACAGGCGGCCCATGAGTCCATCAAAATGATCGAGCTCAAAATTTCCCAAGGTGCCAAGCCCGGTCATGGGGGCGTGCTCCCTGCTGCCAAAATCACCCCTGAGATCGCATCTACCCGTAAGGTGCCCATGGGCGAAGACTGCATTTCACCCCCCGGACACTCCACTTATTCCACCCCCATTGAACTCTGTGAATACATCGGCAAGTTGCGGGAACTGTCTGGCGGCAAACCGGTCGGCTTCAAACTCTGCATCGGGCATCCCAGTGAATTCCTCTGTATCTGTAAAGCGATGATGCAGACCGGCATCCTCCCCGATTTCATCACCGTCGATGGTGGTGAAGGCGGCACCGGGGCAGCTCCCCTGGAATTTTCCGATAACATGGGCATGCCTTTAAAAACCGGGCTGATCTTCGTGCACAACGCACTCGTCGGCTGCAACCTCAGAGACAAAATCAAAATCGCCGCCGCCGGTAAAGTCAGTTCCGCTTTCACACTGGCCCGCTGCCTGGCCATTGGTGCCGACTGGTGTAACGCTGCCCGGGGATTCATGATGTCGGTTGGCTGCATTCAGGCACAAACCTGCCATTCCAATGAATGCCCCGTCGGTGTCGCCACTCAGGACCCGGGACGCCAGCGGGCTCTCGTCGTACCGGACAAAACCGAACGCGCCTATAATTTCCATCACAATACGATGGAAGCACTGACCGAAGTCATCGCTGCCGCCGGCCTGGACCACCCCAGTGAATTACGTCCCTGGCACATCTACCTCCGCCCGAGACGGACCGAAGTACTCTCTTACTTCGAAGCCTTCGATTTCCTCAAACCGGGCGAACTGCTCGAAGACTGCCCCTATCCCATTTACAATAAACTCTGGAGACTGGCGTCTGCAGACACCTTCGAAACACATCACGGCTGAGTCTGATTCGGCTTTTTACGCAGCAGCACCTCCCCGGAGTCCCGCTGAGAAAAACCCGAATACTGTTCAGTAGTATTCCATAAAAGCTTTGATACCATGCCCGCATGGGCACTAGCTTGATTGGACATATCGATTCGGACTGCTTCTACGTAAGCTGTGAAAGAGTAAGATCTTACACACTGCGTGGCGTCCCCTGCGGCGTACTGGGCAACCAGGGAGCCTGCGTCATCGCCAAGAGTTACGAACTCAAATCCTATGGCGTCAAGACCGGGCACCCCATCTGGGAAGCCAAGAAACTCTGCCCGCACGCCGTCTTCGTCAAACGCGATTTCCGCTGGTACGAAGTCATTTCCCGGCGGCTTCTCGATCTGCTCAAAACCGTCAGCCCCCGCGTCGAATACTACAGCATCGATGAAATGTTCTTCGACGCCAGCGAACTCCAGCGCTACTTTCAGCTCCCCCTGCCAGACGCCACCCGGGCCCTGCAGACGCTCGTCCAGGATGAAGTGGGCGTCCCCGTTTCCATCGGCATCGCCCCCTCCCGGGCCCTGGCCAAGCTGGGCAGCGATGCCGGAAAACCGTTCGGCGTGCACATCGTCGACCGGGAGAACTGCGAAAGTTTCCTGCGTTCTCAGCCGGTCGGAGAACTCTGCGGCATCGGTCGGCGGAGCGAACGCAAACTGCAGGACCGCAACATTCACACCTGCTGGGATTTTCGTCAGGCAGACCGCCTGCTGATCCGCGATCTGCTGACGATCAAAGGCGAAGCCCTCTGGTGGGAACTTCGTGGCGACGCCGTCACCCCGATTCAGACCAGCCGCCCTCCCCACAAAGCGATTGCCCGCGGCGGTTCCTGTGGCGGCAAGACCAGCGATCCCGAACGCATCCGCGCCTGGGCCGTCCGCAACATTGAACGACTGATCGAGGCCCTCGACCATCACCGCGTCTACGCCCGGCACATCAGCCTGCAGATCGACGCCAACAAAACCGCGCTCTGGCTGGGACGCACACCGCTGGCCGTCCCCTCGGCTTCCTTTCGCACCATTTACGACGCCGTGATGCCCATGCTGTCCGCCGCCCCGAAAGACCACCTCGTCAGCCACATGCACATCATCGCCGAAAACCTGGTCTGGCGGGACCGGATTCAGAAATCGCTCTTCTTTGAAGACGCCCAGAGCCCCCTGGATGAGCTCAAACGCAACATCAATCAGAAACTGGGCCGCTTCGCGATCCGCAGTGCCGAAACACTGCCGCTGCATGAAATTTATCACGACACCACTCACAACTATGACATCTGTGACGTTTCCGGAAAGATGTGCTTCTGATGTGTACCGCAATCACCCTGGCCTGGCGCGAAATCCCCCGCAAACTGATCCGCCGCTTTCAACTGGAAGAACGTGTCATCCAGCGTTCGGAAGCCGCGGATAAAGAAATCCTGTTCCTGCAGCGACACCGCCAGCCGCTGCTCCCCGTCTTTTACCAGGGGGAACTGCAGATCCTCCCCTGGGGCAATCGTCAGCGAAACAGCAGCGCGCCCCTCGCCTGGTGGTGCGACGTCGCCACGCTCCAGTCGGGTGCCTGGGCCCAGTATCACCCGGAACCGGTCGAAATCCTGGCGAACTTCGGACTCGAACGGGGTGTCTGGTTTCTGATCCGCGAAGGCCTCCAGGGGGTTCTGATCCACGATCAGCGGGAACAGCCCTCTGTCTACCTGCTCCTGCAGCCCGCCTCACACTACTACCAGGTCATGACCGGCTACCACCGCGAACCCGTCTTTCTGGGCGAGCAGATTTGAAAGGAAACCCGGTAAAAGAAAACCGCCTGTTGAGTGAACGGTCATCACGCATTATACTCCAGCAAAACCCCTTCACTCAGGAGAAACAAAGATGAATGGATGCCGACTGTTTACTGCTGCCAGCCTGCTGCTGCTCGCCACGTTCCTGACCGCCTGTCAGAAATCAGCGCCCGCTCCCCAGGAGGAAGAACCAGGCATCACGGCGGAAACCGAAATCATTCCCGAACCGGATGCCGGCTCGGAAAAACAGCAGTTGAACGTCGCTATCAGCGTCGATATCGCCCCCTATGTCATGAAAAATGCCACCACCGGTATCGAAGTCGACATCGCCACCCGGGCACTGCCTGACTATAAGCTCAACTTTATCCAGATGCCCTACGCCAAGCTGCAGTCCGCCGTCGCTGAAGATCAGGCCGACCTCGCTTTGGGCGTGCAGAAGTTCAAAGATGTCGAAGGCATTTTCTACTCCGACAACTTCATCGACTTCACCAATGCCGCGATCACCAAAAAATCAGCTGGTCTGAAAATTGAGAACGTCGCCGCGCTGGCCGATCACAAGGTGTTGACCTGGCAGGATGCGTATCTCGAACTCGGTCCCGAATTCGAAAAACTGTTCTCACCGGACGCCCCCCAGCGAAAGAACTATATCGAAGTCGCCGACCAGGGCCAGCAGGTCAAACAGTTCTGGGAAGACAAAGCCGCCGTCATTGTGATCGACAAAGCGATCTTCAACGCCATCAGCCAGGCGACCGGACACAAGCTGGATGAAGTCGAATACCATGCGATTTTCCCGGACACCACATACTTCAAAGCCAACTTCGAAGAGCCCTCCGTGCGGGATGCCTTCAACACCGGCCTGAAGAAACTCTGCCAGAGCGGGGAATACGCGAAGCTGCTCAAGCAGTACAACATCGACCTGCCCGGCACCATCTGTGACCAGAAATAAAAACCATGACCGGGATTACTTACCTGAAGGGGGACGCTACCCAGCCGCAATCGAAGGGCAACAAGATCATTGCACACGTCTGCAATGATCTGGGCGGCTGGGGCAAAGGCTTCGTACTGGCGATCAGCAAACGCTGGCCCGAACCGGAGGCCGAATACCGGCTGTGGCACCGCCAGCGCGCGAAGAACAGTTTCGGGCTGGGCGAAGTTCAGTTTGTGAACGTCGAAAAATTTATCTGGATCGCCAACATGATCGGCCAGCGCGGCATGAAGACCGGCAGCAAAGGTCCCCCGGTCCGCTACCCGGCCATTGAACAGTGTCTCGCAACAGTCGCCGATAAGGCGGGGGAACTCTCCGCCTCCGTCCACATGCCCCGCATCGGCTGCGGACTGGCCGGCGGCAAGTGGGACAAAATCGAACCCCTGATTCTAGAGACACTCTGCGCCGCTGATATCGAGGTCTTTGTGTACGACTTTGGCGCGTGATTGGGTCAGCTCAATCTCTTCAGACTCTTTCACTTACGTCGGGCAGAACATCCCCATCCGATCTAGTTTCACTCTCCCTGGGGAACCGGACAGCAAAGTTATTTCACCCGCACAGTCTCTGTTTTCCTTCAGTGGTTACAGGGACCACTTGGCATTCACTTTTGCACACTGTCTGAAAAAGAATTGAAATCCGTGCATGAAATTCCTGAATTGTCGAAAGGATTTCGTACGTCCCTGATATATTGATTGATAGAAAGAGCGCTCATGCACACTCACCATGTTGTATGGGAAGCAGGAATCAGGTCTGACATTTTCGATCCGCAAATTCACAGGAGAGGTAAAATGAAAGCCAACACGCGCCGCGAATTTCTTGCAGACATCGGCCGGGGGATGCTGATTGGTAGCGTCGGTTCGTCACTCGCACTGGACCTGGGAATCTCTTCTGCCTTCGCAGGTGAAGAGTCCAGCAGACTCACTTTCGGAGAGCTGGAACCACTGGTTTCGGCCCTGCAGGAAACGCCTCTCAACAAACTGCAAACAATGCTGGTCAGCAAACTGAATTCAGGCACCGATCTGCAGACCTTAGTTTCAGCAGCAGCGCTCGCCAATGCCCGCTCGTTCGGCGGTCAGGATTATATCGGCTTCCATACCTTCATGGCTCTGGCTCCTGCCTACCAGATGACCCGGGAATTACCCACCGAACTCAAACCGCTGCCCGTCTTAAAAGTGCTCTATCGCAACACGGCACAAATTCAGGACACGGACAGCCAGCACCATGAAATCCTCCACCCGGTTGAACCGTTAACGCTTCCAGACAACACTGCTGGAGGACCACTCTTGCAGGCGGCCACCCGCAGTGCCGACTTCGACAAAGCGGAAGGTACATTCGCCGCTCTCGCGCAGGGTCCGGTTGATGAAGCATTCAACGAATTACAGTATGCCATTCAGGATGAACTCAACGTTCACCGAGTTGTGTTGTCCTGGCGTGCCTGGGCGATGCTTGAGCTTGCAGGACAGAAACACGCCCACACACTGCTGCGTCAGTCGGTACGGTTTTGTGTGAATTCGGAACAGAATCTCGAAAAATATCATCGCCAGCCTTCTAAAATTCGCACCGTGCTGCCCATGCTCCTCGATCAGTACAGTTTGCTCAGTAAACCTCTTGGAAAGAGAAAAGCCGAGGATGCCTGGGTCGAATCGCTGGCACGCACGATCTACCGCAGCAATCCGGAACAGGCCGCCGACGCGGCCGCGGCTGCACTGGCGGAAGGTTTTGATCCCGAAGCCGTGGGGGAAGCAATCTCGCTGGCGTCCAATGCGCTCGTCCTGCACGATCAGGGGCGCACCAAAGCGTTTCCCGATAAACCTCTCGGCAGTGTGCACGGCGATTCCGTGGGCGTGCACGCGTCAGACTCGGCCAATGCCTGGCGAAACATCGCCCGGGTCAGCAACAAACGGAACACGATCGCCAGCCTGATCGTCGGAGCCTATCATACCGCCGTCGGCAGATATAACAGCAAACTGAATGAGTTGCCCTATCCGCTTCAGGATCAACTCGAGCAGGTTACAGCCCAGGATCCGAAACAGCTGCTACAGGAAGCAGAAGCCGCGATTCGAAATCAGGATCAGTTCCGTGCCGCAGCGGTGATTCATCAGTATGGCACCCTGGAACACAACGCCCGCCCGGTATTCGATCTGTTACTAAGATACGCCACCAGCGAAGACGGTGCGTTACATGCAGAAAAATATTACTCCACGGTGAAAGAGGAGTTCCAGAAAACACGACCGGCATTCCGTTGGCGCCAACTCGTCGCGCTCGCTCGTGTGACGGCCAGTGAATATGGAAAACCATCGCCCGGTTATGCCGAAGCCTGTGATCTATTAAGAATCAATACATGATCGCAGCCTCTCTGCAAACAGGGTAGCGTTCTCTATCGGCCCCGGTACCTGGTCAGCGGAAAAGAAAACAACTTATTTCAGGTCCTGCTTGAGCTTTTCCGGATCGTACTTCGCCGCTTCTTCTGACAGCGATAATGTTGCCACTTCCCAGATACGGACTGTCTGATCAAAACAGACAGTCAGCACAAATTTTCCATCGGGACTGAAGGCGACATCACTAACGAATCCTTCATGTTTCAGCGGGCCAGCCACAGGCCGGCGGGTGGCGAAATCCCAGATTATAGCGGTCTGATCAGCACTGCCTGTAATCACAGATTTCCCGTCAGGGCTGAAGGCGAGATCCAGAATCGAATCCTGATGCTGAAACGCATCTCCCAGCGACTTGCCGGTCTCGACATCCCATAAATGTACCGTACTATCTTTCTCTTTGGCTGCAGAATCTGATACGTTAAGAATATCCCCCGTGGTCAACAACAGCTTGCCGTCAGGACTGAAGGTTACTGATGTCACGTTACCTTTGTGATCAAAGGATTTCTCTGGTAATTCATCCGGGCTGATATCCCACAAAAATGCCTTTTTCAACAAGCCACCTACGGCAATGCTCTTCCCGTCTGGACTGAATGCGACTGCTGTTCCAGGCCCCAGGTGACTGAACTTCTGACTGATTGGCTGACCGGTTTTCAGATCCCACACCTGAGTACTTCCGATCCCGCTGATGATCATTCTCTGACCATCAGAGCTGAGTGCAGCTGACGTCACCGGCCCGGGGTCCTTTAAGAGTTCTCCTTTCTTCTGATCGGTGACAAGATCGAACGTCCAGAGCTTTCCGTCTTTATTTCCCACGATCAGGGTATTACTGTCAGCTCCAAACAGTAAACAGTCTACTTTTTTGACATCGATTGGCTTGCCGGTCTGTTGTCCGGTGGCTGTATCCCAGACATAGACTGTTTCCCCGAAACAGTTCGTCACGACACGTTTTCCATCCGGACTGAAAATCGCATCAAACACGAAGTTGGGGTGCTCCAGGACCATCACCTTCTGTGGAGTCTGAGAATTTTCAGCCCGTTGTACCTGCGAGCGTTTCTCCTGAGAGGTATTTAAATCAGGTGGCTCTGGTTGCGGCGTTTCCTTTTGCTGACACCCCAGGACCATCAGCAGCCCGAAACTGAAAACCAGTTTCAAAACTCGGTCGGGACGGGAAATCAGCAATTGGCTTAGCGAGTGATCTGAGGATTCCAGCATGATTGACTTTCTCCCCTCTCAATAACAGGCGGGAAAAAATGAGGAGAGCGGTATAGAAGTCAATCCAGACTCACCGCATGACCACTTCAACAGTAGTGTATCACCCGATGGTCCACAACCCTGTCGATTCATTTTCAACCTATAGATCAAAAGCCGGCAAAGTGATGCGACGGCAGCACGTTGCCCTGATCCAGCTGGATTACATCCAGGCGCACAAAAAACCGGTGGAAACACAGTGAAATAACGACACTGAGCATATTACAACGGATCAGTGACAGCAGTTGCAGTTGCTTACAGAAGTGCCACCAGGAGCACCAGCCAGATCAATCACCGGCACCAAAGTCGCTGTTGAACGCATCCTGAATAATGCGGCGTTCATGTCGCTGGTGGGCGATATAGCTGGTAATCCAGTCGCGGAGTTCATCGCGCAGTTCGCTGGCCATCTGCTGCATTTTCTGCAAGGGTTGCGAATCCCGCATCCGCGTTCGCAGGTCATTCAGCTTGCGGAGCAGGTCGCAACGTTCCTGATACAGGTTCCTGACCTGCCCCTGCCAGTTAGGCTGCTCTTCGAGTACTTCTTCCAGGTAGCCCCCCTCGTCCTGCAACTCAAATTCGCGCGGCATCGCGGTCAACAGCGTGTCGAGTACTTTTGAGATCCATTTCCAGGCGGCAGCATCGCTGTCCGCTTCATCCAGTAAGTCCAGTAAGTCGCCGAGCAGAATATATTCCAGTGCGGAAATCTCTTCTAACGCACCCTCTACAATGCCTGTCTGTTTTCTGTTCATAAAAACTCCTTTTTGAGGCGAAGCTGCCGGGGATGGCGTTCACCCTGTTTTACTGGATTGATTGATGTTCCGTAGGCTACTCCTGTTTAAAATCAGTTCGACCAATCAAAGAGAAATGAAATAAGAACGCTGATGATTTCAGTGATTAATTTACCATTCCCGTTCTCAACCGTCAAAAAAATCTTTTGACCGGTCCCCCGGAATTTCATTTATAAACATCCTTTCCTTTTGAGTTTCTGTACAGATCCAGAACCGGAAGTTGCTTATGGGGATATGATTTAGGGTTCAACAAATTGCCCCGGGGAGCGACCTGCTATCCATGGAATCCCTACCCTGCCTGCGATACACTGAAAGGAGAACTCTCACCATTCTCGACCATCCCCTCAGCCAGGAGATCAGCCGATGCCAGTCACCACTGGAATGAAAGGGGGCGGCTATTACGACGCCAACTCCCGCGAACAGCGTTCCGCTGCGGACTCGTTCCTCCCCTGGCTCGAAGCAGCCATCGCAGACCTGCCGACACCGGACGCCAGCCAGTCATCCTGGAACGTGTTGGACATCGGCTCCTCAGAAGGCGCCAATGCCATCTACACGATGAATCGCCTCGTCGCCGCGCTGCGCCAACACTCGGACCTGCCCGTCTGGGCTCTGTTTGACGATCTCCCTACCAATGATTTCAACCAGCTGTTCCTCAATCTGTTTCCCGATCATATGCCGGCCCTCAATGCGCCCGACGTCTATACTGCAGCCATCGGCGGCTCTGCTTTCGGCAGACTGGTTCCGCCCCGCAGCCTGCATCTGGCAACCACCTTCAACGCCATCGGTTTTTTCGAAAACAGACCGACCGCGCGACTTCCCCATTTTGTCCTCGCGATGCAACCCAATCCTGCAGCCCCCCGGGATGGCGTTTCCGTTACCCCTGAAGAATTACGCCCCTTCCAGGAACAGGCCCATCACGACCTCTGTGAGTTTTACAAGGCCCGGGCTGCGGAACTGGTTCCCGGCGGCAAACTGCTGGTACAGGTCTTCGGACGCAACGCAACTCAGTCGACCGGGCACGGCATCTGCGATGTCTTGAGTGACGCCCTGCTTGACTTCGTGGAAGCGGATCTGTTACCACAAACGTTCTACGAGGACTTTCTGTTCCCGGCCTACTATCGCTGTCCGGAAGAACTGGCAGCCCCCATCGAACAGGTTCCGGAGCTGGCGTCGGCGTTCCGCATCGATCAGGTCGCTGACATCGATGCCCCGGTCCCGTTCAATGCCGAATTTGAACGCACCGGGGATCGCAAAGCCTGGGCTGAAAGTTATACCGGTTTCCTGCGGGCCTTCACGGAACCGGTGCTGGCAGCCGCCTTACCCGTTGACCTGGTCGAAGAACAGATCGTCGCTAAAATCTATCAACGCATTGAACAACTCCTGGCAGACAATCCGGAGCGGTACGAATTTCACTTTATTTCCATCGCCGCTCTGTTGACGCGACTCTGACCAGAAATAAATAGACAGGAAGGATCTCATGTCTGCTGAATCAGCCTATAACAACCTGACGCCCGAAGAAGAATACGTCATTCTGCACAAAGGGACCGAGCGTCCCTTTACCGGGGAATACACAAATCTCAAAGAGGAAGGCACCTTCATCTGTCGCCGCTGTAATGCCCCGCTCTATCAGAGCACAGACAAATTCGAAAGCCATTGCGGCTGGCCCAGCTTTGATGACGAACTGCCCGACGCCGTCGACCGCTTCCCCGATCCGGACGGCATGCGCACCGAAATCGTCTGTCACAATTGTGGCGGACACCTGGGGCATGTCTTCCTCGGCGAGCGGATGACCGACAAAAACACCCGGCACTGTGTGAATTCGGTCTCGATGAAATTCGTTCCCGCGGGCGAGTCTCTGCCCCCGGTGATTAAAGGCGAAAACGACTGAGCGATCAGGAACTGCAGGAAAGCATCGAGCAGCCGGGCCGATGCCGGGCCCACTCCGGGCGTTTCTCCGCGAACTGCTCGCGACCAGGCTGTTCAGCATAAGGATTCCGTAATACATCCAGCAGCTCATTGATCAGGGAGAAATCCCCCTCTTCGGCCTTGTCGATCGCCAGCTGTGCCAGGTAGTTCCTCAGCACGTATTTAGGGTTGATGCAATTCATTCGTTCGCGACGAGTCGACGCATCGGTTCCGTCCTGATTCAAACGACTCTGGTATCGCCGCAGCCAGTCACAGATTTTTGCACGTGCTTCTCCAGTCACTTTCTCGGGCGCATAATACGCGTCCAGCAAAGGAGCTATGAGCGCCTCGTCGTCCAGTCCCGCATCGGTCTCCAGCAGCGCCAGTTGGCGGAAGAAGATCGTCATATCGGTCTCCACCACCTGCAGCACTTCCTGCAGCGATTCAATCAGCGGCACATCCTCTTCAGCTTGAAACGCAGCCAGGCCCAGTTTCGCTGCCATCATCTCCTGCCAGCCCTCCTGGAAGCGGTCGGCATACTGATCCAGCGCCTGCTGCAGTGGCTCCACCTCTTCGATCAACGGGTACAATGAGTTTGCAAACTGGACCAGGTTCCAGAGCGCAATCTGCGGCTGGTTTCCAAACCGATAGCGCCGGCCCGAGGCATCGGTAGTGTTGGGGGTCCAGTTCGGATCAAAGTCTTCCAGCCAGCCATAGGGGCCATAATCGATCGTCAGCCCCAGCACCGACATATTATCGGTGTTCATCACGCCATGCACGAAGCCGACGCGCATCCAGTGGATGATCATCTCCGCAGTCCGACGGCAGACTTCTTCGAACCACGCCAGATAGGTCTCGCGTCCCGGCTCACCCAGCTCCGGGAAATCGGTTTGAATCGTATAATTCACCAGTTTTTTCAGCGTCTCAATCTCACCCCGGGCTGCCAACAGTTGGTAATTCCCGAACCGCAGAAACGAAGGCGCCACACGACAGACTACCGCCCCGGGCTCCATCCGGGGATTGCCGTCGTAGAACATGTCCCGCTGTACCTCTTCGCCGGTGAGTACGAGACTCAGCGCCCGCGTGGTCGGCACGCCCAGGTGATGCATGGCTTCGCTGCACAAAAATTCGCGGACCGATGATCTGAGCACCGCCAGCCCGTCCGCCAGCCGGGAATACGGAGTCGGTCCGGCCCCTTTCAGTTGCAGCGTCCAGTGTTCGCCCTGTTGATTTCGTACTTCTCCCAGGTTGATCGCCCGACCGTCTCCCAGTTGACCGGCCCAGTTACCAAACTGATGCCCGCCATAACACATGGCAAACGGATCCATCCCCTCCAGCATCTTGTTGCCGGCAAAGACTTCTGCAAATTCCTGCGACTTGACGACATCCGGAGACAGACCAAGTATCTCAGCCATCTCCCGAGAATACGACACCAGTTGCGGTTTCCGGACACTGGTGGGTGACACACGCGAATAACAGGCTTCGCTCACCTGCCTGCGAAAGTTCTTCTCCTCAGGATCAGCGGGCAGCGCACGGGTAAACTGGTTATCAAACTCAAGTTCTTCCAGACTCTGGATCATTTTTTGACTGTTCATACTGCAATTTTAGCACTTGAACCGTCGTGAGAAAACCCGACGACCTGAAACGGGGACACGTTGCACCGATCTCGCATTCAGAATTCCAGCCGCTGCAGCTTTCGAAACGCCAGCAATGCCGCCCCCAGAGTGATTCCCGCAATCAGGCCGAAGACCACTGGGAAGTGATGCAGGGAAAGATCAAATACGCCCTTCCGCTCTGCCTGAACCAGGTTGTTGTAAACATAAAACGGATCGTAATTCGACACTCCTGGTATCGATTCCATCAGCAGCGAACTCATGAAGAAGACAACCGCCGCCACCACGGCCCCCCGTACCGGCTTCTTCCACCAGCAGACGCCCAGCACTGCCAGGGAATACAGCATCGCATGCATCAGAGGAACACAGACGACATAAGACCAGCTTAAAATACTGGACGGACTGTATCGCATTTTTTCTTCCGCAGACATAAACAGGGTATCCCAGCTGACGTAAATCGTGGTTCCATCCAGTACGATCAACACCGCCAGTAGACCGATCAGATACTTCAGCCAGAACCAGCTGCGCACAGAGATCGGCCGCGACCGCCAGAAATGTCCCAGACCGGGCGCCAGTTCTGCACCGATGACTCCCGCTCCCACGACAGTCGCCCAGAGCAGCCCCAGCATATGCATCGAGCCAGGCAGATGATGCCGGAACACTTCCCAGCTGTTCCGGGAATCGAACAGGTTCCCCCCCGTTTCCATCAAGACCAGGAAACCGGCCAGAAAGAGCCCTGCCAGCGCCAGTGGTACGGACTGGCGCACATTGATCCAGATCAGCGAAAACACGGGACGGGGTAGCGGCATTGAAATCAGGGAGAACAGAGGCGGCGTTTTCCAGAATTGAAATCTGCCAGGAACGGAAACACTATTCTGCGTTCCATAGCGGCGGAGAAACCAGATTATCAACCCCGCCTGCAACAGCAGATTCAAAAGCAGAGGCAGCCAGACACGATTCGCCAGGTAGAGATCATTCCAGGTCGCATTCTCACTCGAATAGGTAAAAAACACGACCAGCGACTGGGGAAAAATGCTCCCGCCCCACTCATGCAGGAAGTGGAAGTGGGGGCCAAAAAAGGCCCTCAACGGCAACAGGATGAACCAGACACAGGCGATCACCGTCCCCAGCAAACCCAGCGTCACCTCACTCCGTCGACGCGCCCCCGCTACACAGAGCAGCAGGAACAGAGCCCCGGTCTGCACGAGAGAGATACAGGTCAGCTTGAGCAACAGCCCGACCGCGATTCCTGCAGAAAGGCTGGTACGCAGTGTCGCTTCCACTCCCGGAATTGTCACAATGTCTGCCCCCGAGGCGTTCGCATTGGCACGCCCCGGAACCTGTTCCAGCATGCCTCCTGCCAGAGGGAGCATCAGAATCAGCGCGCCGAGTAAAATCGGTACCAGCAGCGAACACAAACCCACGCCCAGTTTGACAGCCGCGATGCGGGAAAGCGGCACCGGCAATGACCGGGAAAAGGCAAGCGTCTCATTGGTGACTTCGCTCAGCGAAACCCGCATCGCCAGAAAGACTGACATAAAGATGCTGTAAACGAGACAGATCGTACTGTAGCGTGCCGCCGCGGTCCGACAGCCGGTGATACTTTCGTAACACACAACATAGATGACACCAGTCAAGATCCAGAGCAGGCAGACCAGGAACGTCCATTTACGTTCCTGCCACTCTTTCCAGATCAGAGACTTTAATACAGGATCCATCAGAATTCCCCCTGCCATAATTTCACAGCTGAATCAGACGACCACAGGATTGCCCGCCTGGGGCCAGGCCTGTGTGCGACCAATCACGAACGATTCAAAAATCTCATCCAGACTCAATTCCACAATGTCATACTCGATCCACCGCGACGTCAGCTGTTCGGCAAACTCTGCTGCTCCGTCGACAGTCACGATCAGCTGTTCTTCCCACCGCCGCACATCCAGCAGTCCCGCAGGCGGTGAGAGCTCACCGACCTGAGTGAGAGACAATACGAACCGTTTCACATCTGCCCGCAAGGCTTCCGTAGCCGACTGCCGAATGATGCGGCCCCCGTCCAGAATCGCCACCGCATCGGCCACCGCTTCCACTTCGTCCAGCAGATGCGAACTGAACAGCACCGTGCGGCCGGCTGCCTGCAGATGTTCTATCAACTCCCGATTGAATTCCTTGCGGGCAATCGTATCCAGCCCCAGGGCGGGGTCGTCCAGGATCACCACCTGCGGCTCATGCGACAGGGCCAGCGTCAGCCCCAGTTTCACATTCTGCCCCTTGGACAGTTTGTCGATCCGCTGATGGCGGGGAATTTCAAACCGCTCCAGGTAATCGTCCGCCAGCGACTGGTTCCACGCGGGATAAAAGGGCTTCAGAAAATGACAGAGCTCAGTCGGAGTCATCCAGCCGTACATCGTCTGATCTTCCGCCAGGTAACCGACGCGACTCCGCAGTTTCTGTGCTTCACAAGTCGGATCATAACCATCGATCAGTATCGAGCCGCCATCCGGCGGGAGTAATCCGAGCAGCATGCGAATCAGTGTGGTTTTACCGGCACCGTTCCTCCCCAGCAGTGCCAGCGTCTGACCGCGGGGAATTTCGAGGGAAACGTCCTGCAGAACTTCGTTCTTGCCAAACCGTTTCTGAATCTGATGAATTTTGACAGCGGACTCTGACATGCTCACCTCCCACTTTCTGTTTTGACTGGACGGGACTCTGGCTGCTCTACTGCTTCCGATTTGAGATTCGCCCGGGTGTCCGCGATAGAGTTCGTCAGCAACTTGCGAAGTTCGGTCGCCGTCAGTCCCAGCAGAATACCCCGGTGGACGACCGCGGAAAACTCCCGCTCCAGCTGTTCGCGCTGCTCGGCCAGTTGCTCACGGTTACCGGAGACGCCCGACTGCGGCAGCACAAACGTCCCTTCTCCATGCCGCATCTCGACCAGCCCTTCCGCCGCCAGTCGTTCATAGACTCGGACCACCGTGTTGACGTTCACTCCCAGCCGGGTCGCCAGCTTGCGCACCGAAGGCAGACTGTCTCCCGGCTGCAGTGTCCCGGACAGGCAGTGTGCCCGGATCTGCTCCATGATCTGCCGGGATATCGGCGACGATGAACCACGCTCAATTCGGATATGCATAATCTTTCACCTCCAACAGTACACAGTACTATAACAGTGAATATTTCCCCGTCAATCTCTTTTTTTAAAAAACGGAAGCTGCTCCTGCTCCCCCCATCATCTGCAGGAAGCACCGACTGAACTTGCAACCGGACGGGGAATCGGCGATAGTAAACATAAACCATCATTGATATTTCCCCATCACTCCGCCTCAGAGTGATCCACACACTGCCAACCAGATTTCAGGAGGTCTCCCATGACGCTCATGAATCGACGCCACTGGCTGCAACAGACTTCAGCCGCCTCCCTGCCCCTCTTCCTCGCCGAAAACGTATTCACTGCTGAATCCAAGCCGCACCCCGCGCTCCCCGTCGCTGCCATCGTGACCGAATACACGCCCAACTCGCATGCCGACGTACTGGTCGGCAAGATCCTGGAAGGCTTCCAGCAACAGGGAGGCCCCGGCCCCGCTTTAAAACTGGCCGGCCTCTACACAGACCAGGTTCCCGAGAGAGATATGAGCCGGGCCCTGTCCCGCAAATATGGTTTCCCGATTACCAATTCCATTGAAGAAGCAATCACGCTCGGCACAAAGCAGGTCCAGGTTGCGGGGGTCTTGAGCGTAGGCGAGCACGGCGTCTATCCGTTTACGCCGGTCACGAAACAGCACATGTATCCCCGCAAACAGTTCTTCGATGAAATTACAGCCACGTTCAAAAAGTACGGTAAATCGGTTCCCGTTTATAACGACAAACACCTCGGCTATCGCTGGCAGGATGCGAAAGCCATGGTCGACACGTCCCGTAAGATGGGCTTTCCGCTGATGGCCGGCTCCTCACTTCCCGTCGCCTGGCGGCACCCCAACCTGACGCTCCCGGAAAACTGCGAAATCGAATCCGTGCTGACCATCGGCCGGGGCAACTTTGAAGCACACGGCTTCCACGCTTTGGAAGCCCAGCAGTGTCTGATCGAACATCGCCAGGGCACCACCGGCGTCGCTGCAGTCGAAACAGCACAAGGCAAACAGATCTGGGCAGCAGAACAGGCCGGTAAATGGAACCGCGAAATGCTCCAGGCCGCTCTGGATGTGATTCCCAACGTCGCTAAAGGCAAGTGGGAAGAGATCCTCAAAGACGACAGCGCCTTTTACTTCCTGGAACATCAGGACGGGTTACAGAGCACCGTCGCGATGGTCAACCGGCTCGGGCGACACTACGCGGTCGCCGTCAAATTGAAAGGGGAAAACAAGCCGCGGGCCACCTGGATCAAACTCGAACTCGATCCCCCTTTCGGCCACTTCGCCTATCTGCTCAAAGCCATCGAGCACATGATCCACACCAGCCAGCCCGCCTACCCGGTCGAACGGACGCTACTCACCACCGGTATCCTGGATACCGTCATGCACAGTCTGGCCGAGGGGGGCAAACGGATCGAAACACCACAACTGGCCATCGACTACGCAGCGGTCCAGTGGCCCTATGCCAATCAGAAAAGCTGACCGGCTCCTGTCAGCGTGTTACGACAATTCTTCACACAGCCGCTGGGCCAGAACGTTGACCTGCTCAGCCTGCATGCATAACGGGTTGATCGTCAGGATCCCCTCGTGCAGACGCGCATGCCCCATATAAATCGGCGGTTTCCCCTCGCGTAATTTGCGGCAGACCGCAAAAGCGTCGCCGGTTTCAAGCTGAATCTCCAGGATCGGCCAGCGCTGGCTGTTTTCCGGGATGACCAGGTAACAGCTTGCGGGGACATCCGCCAGTTCGAGTTCCTCAGCAATCTTCTCCAGCCAGACACGATACTCCGCATTCTGAGCGTCATACGCCCCGGAAGCAAACAGGTCGAGTGCCGTCAGGACCGCGATGATCTCTTCTTTGGAAACTTTGAGTGCTCTACCAATGCCATGCCGCGGCAGCCCCTTCAGCTCGGAAGCATCAATCAGCCCTTCCGCCGGCGACCACAGTTCATAATGATCGTCCATATCCAACATCTGCAGTGCCGCCGAGGAGATCAGCTCTCGCTTGCCGCACAACAGACCGGTCGACTGTGGACCGCGAATCGCTTTTCCCCCGCTGAAGGCCACCAGGTCTGCCCCCGTCGCTGCGATCGCCCGCAGGTTCTCGCGTGGCGGCAGTTCCCCGGCGGCATCGACAATCACAGGCAGCCCGTGTTCCCGCGCCACCTGGACAACTTCACTCAGGCCCGGCTGAGAGTCAGAGGCATGCACATAAACAATTCCCGCGGTCCGCTCGGTGATCGCAGCGGCATACTCCCAGCTCTCCGTACGTCGAACTCCCGCATTGGAGACGATCTCGTTAAAACCGACTTCGACCAGCCGGGCACCCGCAGCCCGAATCGCATGGTCGTAGCCGCTCCGCTGTTCCCGCGCAATGATGAATTCATGCGGAAAATCGTCGCAGTGCGGCAGCTGTTCCATGCGTTTCAGGTCATGTCCCGCCAGGATCGCGGCAGTTCCCAGTGTCAGAGCCCCCGCAGCACCGGACGTGACCAGCCCCGCCTCGGTTCCGGTCTGGGCGGCAATTTTCTTTGAAGCAGCGGCCTGCAGTTGTTCCAGTGGCACCCACTCCTGGGCGGCACTTTGAAACGCTTCCAGCACCTGTGCCGGCATCGGTGCGCCCCCCAGACGGGTCACGCTGCCACAGGCGTTGACAATCGGTTCCACTCCCAGATCCTGGTAGACACTCATCAGCTCTGCTTTCTCTTCAGTCGGAAATCATGAAACACGCACGGAGTCACTTGCCAAAGCGCTGCAATGCCCAGTCACGGAATTTGTTTTTCGCCTGGGCTCCCTTTCCGGGAAAACCACCATGCTGCACCATCCAGATGATGACGATCCCCTGCTCCGGATGGACTTCCATATTCGTCGCGTGTGCACCGCCATGCCCGAACCAGTCCGGTCCTACAGACAACCCCAGACCATAACTCTGTTTGACGGAAGCGGGCGTCTGTCGGCTGGTCAGTTCCTTAAAGGCGGCTTTGCTCAGATATCGATGCCCGTTCAGTTCCCCCTCATTCAGCAGCATCTGGCAGAATTTCGCGGTATCCTGGGCCGTGGAGAACAGTCCCCCGGCGGGCATCGGATAACGATTCGTCCGGTTGGTCAACGGATAGCTCAACTGGGTCAGCGGAAATTCAACCAGATGTTTCTTTGAAGCGTCCGGCCGATACGATTTCGCCAGCCGGGCCACCTGGCTCTCATCAGGCCAGAACGTGGTATCGTGCATCCCCAGCGGATCAAACAGTCGTTGTTGCATAAAATCTTCATAGGGCTTGCCGGTCACCACTTCGATGATTCTTGCCGCGGTATTAATGCCGGCGTTCGAATACTGGTAGTGCGTCCCCGGCTGAGTCTGCAGCGGCGTCATTGCGTAACTCCGCACAGCAGTGGCCAGCGGGAGGGCATCCAACGTCGGGACTTCGACGGCGGACTTGAAAGGCAGCCCGCTCATGTGGCTCAGTACTTCGCGAATGGTGACCGGGTGGTCCGGCTTTTTGAGTAGTCTGTGGTTTTCATCTTCTTCCACCACGACCATCTGACCGCGGAATTCCGGCAGATATTTTTCGACCGGATCATCCAGCGAGATTTTCCCCTCGTCTACCAGCATCATGACCGCGGTCGCTGTCATTCCTTTTGACTGAGACGCGATCCAGAACATCGCATCGGGGGGCATTTTTTTCTGATTCGCAATGTCAGCAAAGCCCACTGTCTCTGTCGCAAGGATTCCTTCCTTCCCGGCTACCAGTGCCACCGCCCCCGCCAGTTCTTCACGATCGACGAATGGCTGCAGCACACTGACTGCCGAATCCGGAGGAGCGGCAGATAACAAAGTTATCTGAGAACAGACAAAGACAAGACATGACAAACATGCAAAAGCGGCGCGATTCAACATTTGATATCCTGGTGCTGAGGTCAATGGTGATGGAGCAATCCGGCATGTCGCTCAGATCCGATCCTGCAACCGGAGGCCTGTACAGACACGCGGCAGCATCCATCTTAACAGAGAACGAAAATGCTGGATAGAATCCCGATGTGGTCTATCTAAGCAGATTTGGGGAATGTATAATTCCTGCCTGATATGAACCTGTCTGTGCGAAACAGAACCGAACTGAATTTTTTAAGCAGACAGTTCCCAAGCAGTGCAATGAAATAGAGCAGCCCCTGAATGGACGATACGAAGCAACGCAAAACCCGGATCATGATTGTGGACGATCATCCGATTGTCAGGGAAGGTTATTCCCGGTTGATCGAACGGGAAGACAACCTGCAGGTCTGCGCCGAAGCGGACAGCAAAGCAGAGGCTCTCAAGCAGATCATGAACGATCCCCCTGACCTCGTGATCATTGACATATCCCTCAAAGATGGCAGCGGGCTGGAGCTGATCAAAGATATCAAAGCCCAGTTCAAACAGATCAAAATGCTCACGGTCTCCATGCACGACGAAAACCTGTTTGCCGAACGCTGTATCCGGGCAGGCGCCCTGGGCTTCGTCAACAAACAACAGGCTCCCGAGCAACTGGTCACCGCCATTCATCGGGTCCTCTCGGGAAAAGTCTTTCTCAGCTCGGAAATCACCGAACGCATGATCTGCCGTTCGATCGGTTCTGAAAACTATTCCGAGCAATCTCCCATCGAAACGCTCTCCGACCGGGAACTCGAGGTCTTTGAACAGATCGGCCTGGGGGAAACCACACGCCAGATTGCCCAGAAGCTGAACCTCAGCCCGAAAACCGTCGAAACGTACCGGGAAAATATCAAGCATAAACTGAACCTGGATAACGCGACGGAATTAATCCGCAATGCCATTCAGTGGGTCCTGGAAAAGAATTAAGCAGCGCTGAACCGGATTTGCAGATCTGTAAAGTTGCTTTCGAAAGGTTCCTGCGCAACCAGGTGATCATATCTGACTGGGGCAATCCCTGATAGTACCGCCGGAAGATCCCCCACGCACTTCTCTCTGATCGCCTGATAGCATACCCCACGGCACTGTTTTAGAATGCTGGCTGTCAACGTCGAATTCTCCGTCCCAGATGCGTTTGGCATCCATTGTGCAGAAATGCGTTTTTTTCAAAAGAATGAGATTGCAGGCCATGTCTACTATCGGCAGAAATGATTTACAGCAACTCCTGGCTTCGTGTTCCGATCTGAAATTACTGGAAGTATTACCAGAAACCGCCTACCAGGAATACCACATCAGGGGAGCTATCAATATTCCACTTGATGCCGATTTTGAAAGCGAGCTTTCGGTACAGTGTCCGGACAAAAAACAAACGATTGTAGTCTACGGACTGAATTTCGAGTGTGACGTTTCCCGGCAGGCCCTGGCACGTCTGATCGAGCTGGGCTATGAGAACATCTACCACTATGAACCCGGGAAAGTGGATTGGAAAGCGGCCCAGCTCCCCGTCGAATATGGCTCTGCTGCTCCCACACCACTTGAGAAAGAACAGGGATTTCTCTTTCTGATTTCCCTGACTCAGATCCCGCTGTTTGATCTGCTGACGATCTAACCGGGGCCGCTGCTGCCGTTTACAGACTGTTGCAAACAGAGGGGCCACTGCCTCTGCACAAGGCAATGCATTTCAGACAGGCAGACCGCCGCCAAAACACTGCAGTTCAAATAAAAAACAGGCACGCCACAAGACCCCGGGTGAAGGCAGGATCTGCAACGCACCTGATGCCCGCGCGACGGAGCAATCGCTTGCTCCGAAAAAGACGCTTATTTGAGATGGTGGAACTGCCGGTCCACATTCAGTTCATTGTTCAGTCGCCTGACTCCCTTTATCGGCAGCACATGCGTCTGGGCCAACTGCTTCATAAAATACGTAGGCACCTCACCTTCCAGGCAGACTTCGCCTTGCACAGCCATGACCCTGACTTTTGCCAGGGGAGCATAACCTGAAGATCGGAGAACACGCTTCACCTGGGCAATCAACTGATTGTCCGGACTGGTAAACAATTCCGTTTTGACTTCTCCCTGCAGTTTCACGTTGCTCTCCTTAGATTATCACTTGAGTCCTGGAAAGTGTCTTCGATTTGATTCAGGTTTTCGGCTTTACCTGAATTTTACGTGGCTTCTTAAAATCAGATTTGGGTAATTTGACGGTCAGTACGCCATGTTCACAGTGTGCTTCAATGTGCTCGCTCTGTACCTCACACGGCAGCTTGATCGAACGTGTAAAACTTCCTGCAGAGCGTTCGACCCGATGCCAGGTTTTCCCTTTTTCTTCCTGTTCTGCTTTTCGCTCACCGTTGATCTGCAGCAGGTCCCCCGCCACTTCAACTTCGATTTCTTCGGGCTGGATGCCAGGTACATCCATCCGGACCTCCACGGCATCATCCGTTTCTGAAAGATCCAGTGCGGCGTTGAACCCGGCGGAGGCGATCCCACCTTCCCCGGAAATCGAACTCAGCATGTTTTCCATTTCATTCCGCAAGTTCCAGAAAGGAGCCCGGCCGAAAAAGGTACTCAAACCTGGTACCGACCGGTCCGCCCGCATGACTGTGCCTCTTAAACCGGGTGAAGTTGTCATTTTCGTGCTCCTGCTGATAGGGGAGATTTTGTGCTCATAATCTGCATTGATTCTGACAGCAGCTGACTCCCGCGGGTCAGGCACGTTTCCAGTCATTCGCAGTGAGTCAGCTTGACCGGTATGTTAAAAAGTCCCGACAATAGAGAGAATCGGGCGAATTGACAGTGGTCACCGCCGGGCTTCCCTCCCCTGCACATCAGGGATTCCCCGAGACAGTGCCTCCCGTCTGCAGACGCCAGCTGTTTCTCTGGAGAATCAGGGGGTTGCCCCTGTATTCAGACAACCAGGTGTTCTGCAGTTGCCAGCGGTTCTTCCAGCAGGCTTTCATCTTCACACAGCATTTCCACCGGAACTTCACTCCGGCGAATCGGAATCTTATGAGGACATTCAATCCCCACTCTGACCTTCCCTCCCTGAATTCGCAGCACGGTCAGCACAATGTCATCGTTAATACAGATCTGTTCATTTTTTTTGCGGGTCAATACAAGCATAATTATCATTCCCTGAAAATTGAGTACGGGCTCTCTGGTTCTGGCAGCAGTAGCGAGCCAGGTAAACCAGTCGCTTAAGAGTGGTCTGATCAAAATGAGACAATCTGTTGGGGCAGCGCTCATTCAATACCATGGGGCGGGCAGCGTCAATAACTCCTTCCAACTCCTGATGCGTCATCCTCTGAATCTGCTGATTGTTCAATTCAGCAATGTCACTCAGGTTGTATTCCGCTTCTGCAACTCCCACTTTCTGTAGTTCCTGAAAACGGTGGATTCGATTTGAACTGGCTGAGGAGGGCCAGCTGCCTGTTGTTCGCATAGGGTCACTCCCTTAAAGAGTGTGTCAAAGGTATGGTTTTTCCTTAATTTCCCACATCCCTGCCAGTGACTCTCAGAGAAAAAACACCTGCCTGTTCAGGCTCTATTTCTTCCCGGTTCCCACTTTCTCACTACTCGCCAGGACGAAACGAGCCGGAGTATTCACATCCTGTAGAGCGTACATTACAAAACTCCCGATTTCGGGGTAATCGGAAAACTGACCTTTCTGCTCTGGGGAAAATCCCCAGGTCTCCCGGAACGTCTGCAAACTTCTTCACGGAATCTTTACACCCCCGCCGGGAAAGGTTACCGTAGAATGGAGATTAAATACGAAGGGAGGTCTCTTGAATCAGGAATCCAGAATGCCAACAGGAGCCTCACTCCAGCCTCAGGGATTACCCATCCTGCTGTGCGAACCCTCCCCCGAATCACGTGCCCAGCTGATGCAACTTCTTGCAGAGGACGGCTATCGGGTGACTCCTGCAGAAACGGTAGAACAACTTTTCAACCGTAATAACTGGTCGGATTACTTTCTGATCATCCTGGAACACGATCTGCCGGATGGCAAGATTGAAGATGTGCTCCCGCGGCTCAAACAGCTGGCCCCGGCTGCGGAATTGCTGGTGATCACCTCGCGGACCCGGATCGAAAATATGATCATCGCCTTTCGAACCGGAGTCGCCGACTATTTCGTCAAACCCATCGATCCGGATCTGTTTCGATCTTCCATCAAACGCATCCTCCAGAATCAGAATGTCTCCAGCGAACTCCTGCAGACACAGGCCCAGCTCAAAGCAATCGTCGATACCGCCATTGAAGCCGTGATCACGATTAATCGCAGCGGACTGATTCAGTCGTTCAATCCGGCTGCCGAAAAAATGTTCGGCTATCAGGCTCACGAGATCCTCAACCAGAACATCAGCCTGCTCACCCCCGATCCGATTCGGGTCGTCCACGATCAATATATCACCCGCTACCTGGAAACAGGTAAAGCATCCATCATTGGTTCCCGCCGGGAACTGATGGCCCGACGTCGTGACGGCAGCCTGTTCCCGATTGAAATCTCCGTCACCGATCTGCCCCAGTTCGGCCTCTTCGCCGGAATCATCGGCGATATCAGCGAACGCAAGCAGGCGGAACAGAAGCAGGAAGATCTGACCCGGGCCGTTGCGGTCGCGGCCCAGCAGGAACGCAGACAGCTGGCCGATATTCTCCACGATCACCTCCAGCAGGTCCTGGTGGGCGTCCGCATTCATCTGGATATCGCCAAAAATGATACCACCGATGATTTCATCAAACAGACACTGGTCCGCGCCGATGAACTGCTCAATCAAGGCATCGAAATCACCCGCTCCCTGACCGCGGAACTCAATCCCGTCGTGTTACATGAAGAGGGTCTGATCACCGCCCTCGAATGGCTCTCTCATAACATGAGAGAGCGCTACAATCTGAACGTCACACTTGATCTCGACCACCGCGCCGATCCACAGAACGACACCACGAAGGTTGCCTTGTATGAATGCATCCGCGAATTACTGTTTAACGTCGTCAAACATTCAGAAACCACCGAAGCGCGAGTCTGTATGAGCCTGCTGCCGGAGAATAAAATCGAAATTGTCGTCTCGGACAACGGAGTCGGTTTCGACACGCAACAACTTGACCATCAGATTTCCGATGCGAGCGGTATCGGGCTGAGTAACATCGAATTCCGTCTCTCTCTCATCAAAGGCAAATTTCGGCTCCAATCGTCCCACGGAGAGGGAACCGTTGCCCGCATCATTGCCTCACTGAATCCAATCGAAACCACTTCAATGCTGGCCGAAACCTGATGCGGAATCTCCACATAATCGGGAAACCCCGAAAACTGGACAAACAAACCATAGTCTGAGCGACATTTTTGTCTATGATTAAGTGAGGGATTGAATTTAAGTTACCAGCAGCCCAGTCCTGTGCTGAGGTCATATTCAATCACTCTGATTCCCCCAAGGCAGCGCATCCTTCAAACCGCATTTAGATTCTGAACAAAACGAGATTTCTACATGAGTCGTCCCACCAATCTGGCGGAACTCCGCGAAAGCGGCTGGCAAAGTAAAACGGTCAAACGAGAAATTTACGATAACCTGATGCAGGCTCTGCAACAGGGCGAGGAACTGTTTCCCGGGATTGTCGGCTACGACGATACCGTTATCCCCGACATTGTCCTGGCCCTGCTCTCCGAACACGATATGCTCTTTCTCGGAGAAAAAGGACAGGCCAAAAGCCGCATCATGCGACAGCTGGTCCGTTTTCTGGATCCGGAGGTCCCCTATCTCGATCTGCCGGAGTCGCCCGTACACGATGATCCCTACAACCCGATCACCAGCATTGGCCGCCAGTTCCTGGCGAACACTCCCGATCACGAAGTCCCCATCGCCTGGTGGTCCCGGGAAGACCGCTATGCGGAACGCCTGGCTCCCGGCACCAAGTTCGCCGACGTGATCGGGGAAATCGATCCTGCGAAGCTCGCTCACGGCGAGAGCATGTCCGCGGAAAGTGCCCTGCACTTCGGCCTGATTCCCCGCATGCATCGGGGGATCTTTGCCATGAACGAACTGCCGGAACTCGATGAACTGGTGCAGGTCGGTCTGTTCAACATCCTTGAAGAACGGGATGTCCAGATCCGCGGGTATCCCATCCGCTTCGACCTCGACATGCTGATCCTGTTCTCTTCCAATCCCTCTACCTTCAACCGCAGTGGCAAAGTCATTCCGCAGCTGAAAGACCGTATCGGCTCCGTGATCCACACCCATTACCCCCGGGAACGCAGCCTGGGGATCGAGATCATGGAACAGGAAGCCAGCGTCGATCTGGAAGGGGATGTCCCGGTCGTCGTCCCTTACTTCATGCGGGAGATCGTCGAACAGATTTCCATCGCCGCCCGTGCTTCCAAATATGTCGACCACGATTCCGGCGTAAGCGCCCGCTTCAGTATCGCCAACTACCGTATGATGGTCGCCTCTGCCCGCCGCCGGGGCGCGGTGCTCAATGAGAAACCGGCCGTCCCCCGCATCAGCGACCTGGGACATCTCTACTCATCCTCGCTGGGAAAACTGGAACTCGACCTGATGGGAGCCAACCAGATGTCCGAGCGACAGGTGCTCGACTCCATCATCGCCCAGGCGATTCAGGAGGTCTTCCAGGAATACATCGTGGAACATGGCCTTGCAGAGATCAGTGAAATTTTTGCCCAGGGAATCAAAATTGAAGTGGGCGACATGCTCCCCTCTTCGCAATATGCCGAGCGTCTCCAACGTGTCCCCCCCATCTGGGATAAAGCCTTCGAAGTCAATGCCTCGGGCGACGAAGCAGTTCGCGCTTCCTGCATCGAATTCATCCTGGCAGGACTCTATGCCAACAGTAAAATTTCGCGTTCGCAGGATCACGGCCGCATCACTTATGAGACCTGATCTGTTTCTGGTGCTCATTTTGCTCTCGCCAGAGAGATCGAGACACAATTATGACTGACAAACGACTGACCGGCGGCATCATTCATACTTACCAGAAGTATGATCCCAAGCGCATCCCCGACCCGATGCAGCCGCCCCCGGACCTCGTCTCACCCGCGCTGAACCACATGATGTATTACGGGTCGATGCGCGAACTGACCGAAGAAGAACTGGCGCGTGCCATTCGCCTCGATCCCAGCCAGATCGCAGGCCTGGGTCCCAGCCTGGATGCCCTGCTGGCCATGCTGGAAGAACGCAAACGCAAGATTCTGGAAACCTACGAAACCGACAGTGTCCGCAAAAAAGCCCGCCGCAGCTATCACGATTACGCGAAACAGCTCAAGGCCCCCCGCAAGTTCAAAGATTACTTTCGCCAGGTGGTGCGCGAAGAACAGATCTATGACCTGGAACGGCTCTGGTACCGGATCAATGATGACCAGAGCCCCTTCTCTAAAGGACTGGTGCAGCTGGTGGATCGTTTGGGCGATAAATACGAAATCGACGAACTCGCCGCCAACTACCATTTCACCGGCCACACTTCGCTGACGATCCCGGAAGCCCTGGAAATCAAAGCCGAGCTCGAAAAAATCGACGAACTGCTCAAGCAGCTCGAAGAAGCCCGCGAGACAGCACAGATCGCCATCATCGATATGGAGGCACTCTCCGAATTCACGCAGCCCGGCGACATGGAAACGCTGGAAGCGATTCAGAAACAGGTCCGCGACATGCTCCGCGAGATGGCCGATCAGCAGGGACTGGAATTCTCCAAAGGACAGTTCAAACTGACTCCCAAAGCCTATCGCCTGTTCCAGAGCCGCATTTTGGAACGAATCTTCAGCGAGCTGCAGGCCTCCCGGACGGGGCGTCATACGGGGCCTGTCGTCGGCGAAGGGGCGGTGGAAATGCCGAGCACCAGACCTTACGAGTTTGGCGATTCCGTCTCGAATATGGACATCACCCAGTCCTTTACCAACGCGATTCTCAGGGAAGGACCGGGGCTGCCGATTCGGCTGAAAACAGACGATCTGGTCATCCACAAGACGCGCAATACTCCCAAGTGCGCCACCACCGTGCTGATGGACATGAGCGGCTCCATGCGTTACGAGGGCCAGTACGTCAACGTTAAGCAGATGGGACTGGCCCTCGAAGCCTTAATTCACGGCGAATTCCCCGGCGATTATCTGCAGTTCATCGAGATGTATACCTTCGCGAAGCCACGCTCGGTAAGTGAAATCGCCGAGATGATGCCCAAACCAGTGACGATCTTCGACCCTGTCGTCCGTCTGAAAGTCGACATGAGCGACGAGAAGATCAGCGAGTCGATCATCCCGCCGCACTTCACCAACATTCAGCACGGCCTGCAGCTGTCGCGGAACTTCCTCGCCCTGCAGGATACGCCTAATAAACAGATCATCCTGATCACCGACGGCCTGCCCACGGCGCACTTCGAAGGAGAACAGCTTTACCTGCTCTACCCGCCCGATCCCCAGACCGAGTCGGCTACCATGCGGGAAGCGTACCTGTGCCACCGTGAGGGCATCACGATCAACATCTTCCTGATCCCCAGCTGGTCCCAGTCCAGCGAAGACATCCAGTTTGCCCATCGTCTGGCGGAAGCCACCCAGGGCCGCGTCTTCTTCACCGCCGGCCGCGATCTGGACCGCTACGTCGTCTGGGACTACGTCTCCCACCGCAAAGACATCATTGGCTGAAGCGACACTTTTACTGCTTTACTTTTCCGGCTTCCGAATCCAGTGATCGTGAAACTTGATACCAGCCGTCCACTCCACAGCCGGCATGTGGCATTCGATACAGTCTCCCTGCGGTTGAATCGGACAGATCCTGGACTGCGACTCCCGGTGACAGGACTGGCACTGCTTCTTGTACAACTCACGGTCATGCGATGTCGCGTCATGTGGATCATGACAATTCGCACAGGACAGCTGGCCGTCTGACTTCAGGTAGCAGGCGCTCTTCTTCAAGCCATAGGGCTGGAACCGTACCAGTTCATGTGGCTGCTCCTGCCCTGTCATATCACTGGCATCGCGATGACACTCCGCACAGGCCGCGATATATTCTTCTGCATCGCGATAATTGATCAATGGTTGAATCTCGTTGCCCCTCCCCTGCTTCGCCAGCACAACATGCTTCTGACGCGGCCCGTGGCAGCGTTCGCATCCCACATTCGGTACGAAGAATTCAGATCGTAACGGCGCTCCTGGTGGCGGCCCGACCGTCATATGACAACCCAGGCAGGCCAGCACATCAGCGGTGTTCATCGGACGTCCGAAACACTCGATACTGTTGCGGTTATAGACATCATACGGCTCATGGTCCGGGGTCAGCCCCAGGCCATTCCGGTTGGCCAGCCAGGACCAGCGGAGTTCCACACCCTGGCGGCGGCGTTCCTCAACCGCGATCGCTGTCTGCGCATGCGTCCCTGAGCCCAGCAACCAGGTGACTGTCAGCGCAGGCATCGTGGGATGATTCTCATCTTTGACCAGAAATTTCCCCTGCTCCAGCTGAAAAGACCAGTTCTGCTGACGACGGGAATCCTGATACGAACCAGCCTGGGCCAGTCGTTCCGCCAGCGAACTCTCTTCCATCCGGATCGCAGTATGCGAATGCCCCGAACGCTGATGCGCCTCAAATTCTTTCCGATGACAGTCCGCACACGCCTGATCGCCGGCAAAGTTGGCTGCAATAAACCGCTTCCAGGTCTCTGCGGGAGAAGAGGAATCAGACGGACGGTTACTCTGCGGCCCGGTGTTTCCGCTGGTTGCCTCATCTCCGGACTGCCCACTGTCCAAACAGCCCGGGAACAGCATCAGCATCACCAGCAGACAGACCGGTCTCCAATGGAACAGAAACGGGCAGACGTCCGCCTGCCACTCACTGCCGATGCAGGTTAGCCTGGCAGCGGTGCTTCTTTGAGTTTCCACTCTTTTCCTTCACGCTGCAGCTTCCAGGTCATTTTCGTTTCGGACTTTTCACCGGTTTTCTTTTTGGCGGCACTGTCATCACCCTGTGATGAAACGATGCCCCCGATCACCTTGACCGGAACCGTGGCTTCATCGCCGCTGATTTCAGCTGTCCCATCGACCACGAATGCATACCTGGAATAATCTTCCCGGTTCTCGGGTGCTGCTCCGGAGACAAAGGCCGCCTGAAACATGGCTGCATCACCGCTGGCATCACCCAGCCCCACAACGTTGGCATACACTTCATCTTCAACTGTGGGCTGCGAGGCACCATCTCCACTTCCACAACCAGCCAGTACCAGGACCAACAGACCTAAAATCCAGTTTTTCATGATTGACTCTCTTCTTCAGTTCTTTCTGGAAAAAAACAAGAACGCCACAGGCAGCGACTGCCTGCAGCGTTTCTCGTGAAGCTCACATTACTTAAAATTCACCAATCGTTTCACCATTGCGAATCGTGTTCAAGGGATGCCAGACCCCATTCTTATCCACATTGTCGCTGACAAAGCGGACTGAGCCATCTGCCATCAGAACCTGGACACCTCCGGTATGGTAGCTGCGGGCAGCAGCATAGACATCCGGCGTGGTACGATTTTCTGTACAATTCAGGTAAGGATTTGTCGTACCTGTAATGCTTTCATCACAGGCAGCCAGGATATCAGCGACGCGGGCATTGGGAGTATTGTATGCAGAAAAAATAGTGGCCCCCATCGCAGGTGACATCCAGACCCCACGAATATCCGTTTTCTCAGACGAGCCGTAGCCATCCGCACTGACGACTTCACTGATCGCCACGGTATTGCTCATCCCGTCTGTATAGTCACTGTCAGTCATGCCTTTATCGTGCTGAAACAGGTCCCCCGAACCGCCATGGTCTTTGGCGACTTTATCCTGCGTCGTGAAGTAGCATCCAAAAGCCCCTTTGGTGCTGCGGCTTTCCCAGGAAAGTATATTCCCGCTACCCCAACTGACGGCATAACTGTTTCCCTTCGCCAGTGATTCCAGACCATAAGAGCCATCCGAGAACTGAGATTTATCTCGGGGACTTGAGGGACAGTGGTTAAATTTCGGTAAGGGATATCGTCCAATGTGTGCGGGAGCTAGATATTCACAGTGATCCCAGGGATTGGTGGTCGCATCTGAGCCATCATTCTCTGCACAGGTTGTCACCTGATCCCACAAAGCAGGCTGTTCCATATAAGGCAGTAACATCACCAGCCAGTGAAATCCAAATTCATTATTATTATTAAACTGCCAGCCCCCCGTTTGCCAGCGATGTCCGGATTCATCATAGCAGACATACCCCGGAGGAAACGCACCGTAGGTATCCAGGTGATTATGCAGCGCCAGGCCATACTGCTTCAGGTTATTTTTACACTGGGACCGCCGGGCCGCTTCACGTGCCTGCTGGACTGCAGGCAGTAACAGAGCAATCAGGATAGCAATGATGGCAATCACCACCAGCAGCTCAATTAAGGTAAAACCGCGACGACAGTGCGGACTCGCCTGTTTCTGCGATTGATACAATTGCATGGAAATTCTCTCCTTTTTGAATACAAAAACAAATTCAAAATATGACAAAAAACGGAATACACAGAACGCTGATATCAGATCCAGGTCTCATCTCAGACTCTGTGCAGATCAAATTCGAACGATCTATTGACAGGGCATTAAATATTTTTACACACGCGAATAGAGATTCGGATTCGAGCCTCAACAGCAGGAACCGTCTAAAAACCCCCATCCCGCCAGACCTGCAGACAGCCAAAATGCTGCTGTTGCAGTGAGGTCATCAGCTTCTGCCCAGACTGCCCGTAGCGATTCGCATTAAGTGCCATCGCCTGATGAGCATGTTCTCGTGCTTTCGCTGTCTGTTGCGTATCTTCGTAAAATTGCGCAAGAAGAAAGTGCTGGTCTGCCGTGGGAGCCAGTGACAACGCCGATAAATACGCAGCTTCTGCTGCTTCATAGTTCCCTCTCTTTCGTTCAGCAAATGCAATCCCTTTCCAGGAGGCCACGATGCCTGCCTGCTGCTGTTCGGAAACCGGTAATTTTTTCCAGGCCTGTAATGCCCGGCGATATGCCTGTTGACTGTCTTCCCAGTCATGCTGCTGCTGATAAATATTGCCCAGTAACTGACTGGTCAACGGGCTGGCAGTCGACTGTTCATACCAGGGTTGCAGCAGATCCGTCGCTGCCGAATCTTCCCCCAGAATGGCCAGTAGCCGGGCACGATGGTAGGTCGACTCTTCATTGTGCGCAGCCTGCTGATTCATGACTGCCAGACTCTGCTTGATCCCGAAACAGTCGTGATCCAGATCGCGGGCCACATCACCGGCAGGCTGTCCACCAATTTTGCCCCAGGGCGAAAGAATACAGACTTCCCGTACCAGCTGACGGGCATCTCCCAGTCGACCGCTCCCCAGGTATTCATCCACCTGCGTGACCATCTCATCCACGCGGGACTGAATATAAAGCACCGGGACAAGCAATGCCGTCAGGCAGACCGTAATCCAGACCAGTTTCCCGGGGTGCACCGTTCCCTGAAGGATTTCCGTTCGAAACAACATTCCCGCGATCAGCAACAGAGACAGGTTCAGCCAGAACGCCAGCACGGGACGCAATAGAAATGACTCCCAGGCATCATAGCCGCTGAGTGTGCCACTGGTCTGGCTGCTGCTGAAAACGAACGCCAGAATGCAGACGGCCCCGACCAGAGCCACCAGATTCACAACCTTATACAGACCCAGGCTGTGGTGCTTCAATCCCCCCTGGATCCACTCTGAGACCACAATCGCCAGGGGCAGCATGCAGAGAAAATTGACAATAATAATGTCGGCCCGTGCGTAAGGCAGACTCAGGCCACCTGCATTGCGAATGCTCTGTACCCACCAGCCGGCCAGGCTGGCAATGAACAGTCCCGCTACAAGCGGCACAGTTCTGTCGGGAACGGAGTTGAATTTGACCAGGTCCGAGGTGGAATTTGTTTTCTGATTCTGTGACTCAATTTGACGTGGATTCATGCGGTTACTGCCCTCCGTGATTTCCAGATCAGGCCATCGTACGCGTAATGCAGAAATGCCATGATCAGATTTGCGGTCAGCCAGAGTTCCATCAGATGGGTTTCCATCAGCCAGGCTCCCATCCCCAGAATGACAATGAATACGGCCAGAATAATTCCCCAGCGAGGCATGAGTCGTTTAAACAGTTCGGTTGTCGATTGACCAGACTTCCCCGTCCGATCGACGGCCCAGCTGACAATCGCCAGATATTCAATCGAGTGAAACAGGGCCGACGCCGTCGTCAGCACCAGCAGCAGCATCGGATTCCGGGCCACCACGGCCCCCAGCATGGAGAGGTAAAGCGTCATCACACTGGTGAAATACAGGCACCGCCCGACCGTCTCGGCCCGCAACTGCCAGAATTCCCGCAGCATCATTCCGACCGGGATCGTCGCAAACAGAGAATCCAGGAGACTCCAACCGGGAGTGGCGCTCCCCCACGAAGCCCAACTCGCGATCCGCAGGGTCACATACAGCAGAAAGGTCCGCATCAGCCACTTGTCGATCCGTGCCCGTCGAGGAGAAATCCCGCCGGTCTTCCGTCCATAAATACTGTAAATCCCGTGATGCTGAGCGGCAAAATGCCAGGCGTTCCAGATGTAGTCGATCGTCAACAGACAGGTCAGGGCGCCGGTAGAAATTTTGACAGCCAGCGGAATGGTCAGCAGACACACCGTGATCAGAATATACTTGGTTTTATTGGCCTGCAGGCGGTCCCGGTCCAGAAACAGCAATGCGGGGGTAATCCAGCGATGCGGCGTGGTGATGAAGTACACCTGCCAGAAACTGATCCCACTCTGGATCTCCAGCCCGCCCAGCCACTGCCAGAGCACCAGTAACGGCCAGCCCAGATTCACCAGAAACAGCAGGTCAAATTTGAGATCGACCAGCCAGGCGGAACGCAATGATTCACGGAATCGGCCCGTCACGGTTTCCGGCTGATCGGAGACCGTCTCTGGCAAGTAAGTCGATGAAGTAATTTGTGACATAATGAAGTTACACCAAAGCCATTTCAGTGCACCGAAACAGTTTTGTGATTGAGGAGAAAGCCACTCTCAGTGAACTCGACCGAAAGCAACTTTCAGGGGATTTCGCGATCTGAAACGAAGGAATACCCGCATCAGACATGACAGGCATCTTAGAGCTGATTTATTAAGAATCTGTGAGTAAACGAAGAAATAACCTTGACGGAAATTCCTGAAAAAAAAGCCCCAACCAGTGAGGCATGATTCAAGCAAATAATTTTTCAGATTAATGTTTCGTGAAATCGAGATGTAACATTCAATAAGAAAACAGACTTTTCAGAGCGCATCTGCGTACAGGAAAAGCGCGAGAATCAGCGCAGCAACACACAGATCCGACCGTTTTCAAAGCGGAATTCCAGATCAACGCCTGCAGAATCAGCCGGGAGAGAAACCAGCAGTCAGAAATCAGCCGGCAGGCTGTTCCGGATTAAACCCCTTAATATTGCGCCCGTGGGGTTTCACGGCAGAATTGTCATCGCTCACCCGGAAAAAGGCAGACGTGCTTTTCCCGGAAGCCAGCTCTTTGACGCGAATGCACCAGACCCCCGCCTTGTCATTGGGCGCGATCTGAATCTGAAAATCCTGTTTCCCGTCTACCAGTGCCCGGTAACCGGAAAATTCTGCCACACGCCCTTCGGCATCCTCGATCGAAACTTCGACCGGAATCACCGCAGACACCGGCTGCCCCTGTGGATCGATGACTTTGAGGGAAATCGTGCCGCTTTCTCCACGTTTCAGTTTTTCCGGCGCCTGCACCGTTACACCGGAAATCGGTTGGTCTGACGAGAGATAAATCCCGCCTGAACCGGGTGCCAGTTGAATCACAGCCGTCTGCTTTGCCCCAGCCTGTTTCGTCGAGACAGGCTGATGCCGCACCAGGTCATACAGGTAACCTGCGGACCGATTCAGCGATAAGGTTGTCGCAGCGGGCACTCCATTCTCCATCACGCGCCCATGCTGGCCTACATAATCACCAAATTCGCGGCGATCGTTCACCACAAACAGATAGTCCGCTTGACTCCCCCGCCGGCAGTAGGGAATGACATCCGGGTTTGAGGAATCCAGATACCGTTCGTATTTGCCAGCCAGTGCCTGACGCAGTTGCAGCGCTTTTTCCTGCAGTTCCTGTTTGTCCTGGTCCGCTTTGCCAGTCCGCCTGTAAGAAACAATCACCAGATCCGGCTTGACTCCCGGCGCCACATGCTCATCGGCAACCACGATGCCTCCCCGTTTCTGAAACGCCTGGATCGCTTTCAAAATCGATTCGGTCACCACATCGCAGTCCATCATGAACAGAACCTTGTATTGATCCAGCCCGTTCTGCTGAATCGATTCGTCAAAGATGACGTCCGTCTGCAGACCCGCCCACTGCAGCATCTGGTGGGCATCTCCCAGCCAGTAACCATTCCAGCCATAAGTTCCCCGCCGGGCGAAGACCTGCGCTGCAAAGCTCTCGTAGTAAGCAATGTCATTCCGGGAACCAGGCATCTGCTTCAGCGCCGGTCCCAAAGGCTGCACCACGTCATGAATCAATCGCGTCAGTTCGTACTGCGTCTGGGGATTGGTATAGCGGTACCCGCTCGTCGACTCGGTCGGCACCAGAGACTGCCAGCCATGATACATGATCCCTTTGATCGGACGGGATATCTTGGCCCAGAAAGCCTCCCGTAACTGCATGGGGGCAATCGTAATAAACGGGGCATCCGGCTGCTCGCGTTCCCAACTCGCCAGGGGAGGTGTATCCTTGTCAGACTTCTTCGCCTGCGGTGCGGTCTGCGAACGATACCAGATGATCTGCGTCATCTTCATCACATCCTGGTGTTTGCGGGAACCGCGGGCCATGGCGAACAGTTCATCCAATACCACATTGATTCGGATCGGATCCGGATACGTATAGGTCCAGTGGGAAAGATAATCGACGTTGCCCCCTGAACCAAATACACTCGCCACCCGCATGGCCGGATCGTACCACGTCCAGATCTGCTTGTCGGTCGAATTCAATCCCCGCTCCAGATCACTGTTCAGATCATTCCAGCCGTCGCCCGTCTTCCAGTGCCATTTGTAATAGACGTACAACGGATGGTCGTCTTTGATGATTCTGTCAGAGGGGAAGTCCTTCAGTTTTTTGTAGTCCACGCCCCGCGGCGGCCCCGCTTCAGCGGGAATGTCAATGCCGGCAAACTTGCGGAACGCTTCCCGGTCATGTTCGTGAAAGCAGGGACGCGAATGACCGCGGACTTCGGTATGCAGCAGCGCTGAATCAAAAGCCGGATAGTCACCATAGGTCTGGGCCACCGATACGCCCACGTTATAGCAGAACTCTTTGATCTGCGGAAACAGTGGGCAGATATCCTCACGACTTGCATGATGCGAACCATCCCGGTCCACACGCTGTAACGTTTCCTGGCTCCGCAACCAGGCTCCCGGTGAGAGACCGGCATAAAATGAAATTCCATTCGCCAGTCCCCGATCCAGTCCTTCCCGCATGACCTGCACCTGTTCTTCTTCATCGGCCAGGGTCGGCTTGCCCGCTTTCCAGATCTTGGAATAGTTCGCCCGGAAGCCCGTCGCGTGCGTAAAACCGATCTCTTTCAGCCGATCAATCTCGTTGATGTTGGCCCCCCACATCACCACAGGAAACCGATCCGGCAAAGGTCGCGCCACAATCTGAATCGGAAAGGATGCTTCGGCGGTCGTGCCTGACTTCTCCCCGGTATTCAGTACTGCTTTCAATTCATATTTGTCGGGACGTAGAGCCGTATTCAAAGGGAAAGAAACCGTGTGCGGCTCACCCGGCGCCAGGTTTTTCAACGTCGAGGTCCCCTGCACCAGTCCGTTGAGAGACCAGGTGACCGTCGCTTCTGGTAACGGCGTACGCTGCAGATTGGTGACTTCGAAATCGAGTGTCCGATTCGGCTCCATGCGTACAAAACAGGACCGTTGTGAGATCCGTTCAAAACGTACGGGGCGAAATTCCAGTTCTCCCTCACTGATCCGCACCTGATCGATCAGACCGGGAAAGCCGCCATAATTGCTTCCGTTGCGGTCTCCGATCGTCAGAAATCGGGAGCCGGCTGCAATCGCCCCCACATTACTGACCGTCTTCTCTCCCCAGGGGATGCCGTTAATCAGAAAGCGCCCACGCCCCGCGCCGTTATACAGAAAGGCCACGTGATACCAGGTCTCGGGCTCCAGTTGCAGCGGATCTGAAAACCAGGTCTCAGACGTATTGCCAAACCCCAGCATTGCCTTCAACGTCCGCGAGCCAGTCCGGCCCGCTCGGGTAAACAGCAACTGGTAATCCGTGTCGCTCACATATTTTTTATCCAGCAGAAAAGCCGATACCGCTTTCTCGATATCTTTCTCCGGCTTGATCCACATCTCCAGGGTGAACGCACCGCGGGGCGAGAGATGCGGCGCATCTTTCACCAGCGCCCAGTGCCGTTTGTCGATCACCGGAAAACCGGGAAAGGAACGCATGGCGGCCCCGAAACGTCCCTGTGGTTCGATCACGGCTCCATCGAACGTTGCGTCCTGCTTGTACTCCGAAAGATCCGCGCCCGGTGTTTTGCCATCAAAGGTCCATAATCCCAGCACATGCTTGCCGGTTGCATTCTCTTTTGTGTACTGAGACTGCCACGGCTCCTGCAGGTCGCTTTTCACTGGTTCTGCTGCACGTGCTGTGAAAGCAGAACTGAGAATGACCAGTCCGAGCCCGAATGCAATAAATGATTTCAACATGAAAATCTACCTGCAGTATTTCTAAATTGCGAATTTATGAACTTTTTAAAGTTATTTCTGTTTGAATTTTATCAAGTCCATTTCCAGCTGAAAACTCACTGTGGTCAGACACTTGTCTACGCCCTGTCTGCTCTGTCCCCCGTTTGTTTACACCATCCAATCCTGCTATGATCGCGATCGATCGACTTCGTGATCACTGCGCTCTCCGTTTTTTATTCCTGTCTTACTGAGTCATACTCTGCTCATGTCTGATTTCACCCCCGGTCATCCCGCTGTCTCTCCCCCGTTGATTGTGATGACCGATCTGGACGGCACCCTGCTGGACCACAACACCTATTCTTATGCTCCTGCGATCCCCGTCATGGATCGCCTGCGAACATCCGGAATTCCACTGATCTTGAATACCAGTAAGACGGCGGCAGAGCTGTTGGCCCTGCGCAAGTCGCTCAATAATACCGATCCTTATGTTGTGGAAAATGGCTCTGCGCTCTATCTGCCGAGTGGCTTTCTCTCTTCGCAGCCTGCCCAAAATTCAGGAGATCAGGTGCATGTTTTAGGGGCAGTCCGCTCAGAAATCCTGTCTCTGATTCAAAAATTCCGCGCGGAGGAAAAATTCCTGTTTACCGGATTTGCAGATATGGAAGTCGCTGAAGTCATTGCATATACGGGGTTATCGGAAACCGAAGCCAAGCTCGCGATGACCCGGGAATTCTCCGAACCCCTGATTTGGCAGGACTCGGCACATCAATTGCGTAAGTTTGAAGCACTGATTGCCAATCATGGTCTGCGGCTGCTGCGTGGCGGCCGGTTTGTGCATGTGATTGGTGCGTGTGACAAAGGTAAATGTCTGCAATGGTTTCGCAACTGGTTCGCAGATTCCGACCTGCCCGTGCCCCGTTTTGTGGCGCTGGGCGACAGTCAGAATGATGTGGCCATGTTAAACGCAGCAGACATCGCAGTCATTGTGCGCTCTTCCCATCATGAACCTCCTGATCTTGAAAAGCAGTCTGCGGTCATAATCACAGAGGAAACCGGTCCGCAAGGCTGGACCGATGCATTGACCCGAATACTGGATGACGAACGAATCTGATCATCCCGTGTTGTGGCGCTCAAACATTGATGAGGGAGATCTGGTATGGGAGACTTCTACCAAAACGGAATCATTACGACCCTGCATAATCTCTCGTCCCGGTCACTGGCCGAGATGGAAGCCGAACTGCTGCAGTTCTCAGAAATTCGCCCCATGAGTCTGGTACTGCCCTGCCTCTACAGCGAGCTGGAAGGGCCGGCCCTCGATAAAATCGTCACCGAACTGGCACAGGTCAGTTACCTGAAAGAAATCGTCATCGGCCTCGACCGGGCCGACGAAAGCCAATACAAACACGCGATTCGCTTCTTCAGCCGCCTGCCGCAAAAACATCGCATCCTCTGGAACGACGGTCCCCGCCTGCAGGAAGTCAACAGTCTGTTACAAAGTCAGGGACTGGCCCCCAACGAGCTGGGGAAAGGCTGTAATGTCTGGTTCTGTCTCGGCTATGTGCTGGCCCAGGGAACCGCATCCTCCGTCGCCCTGCACGACTGTGACATTCTGACCTACGATCGCAGTATGCTCGCACGGCTGATTTATCCGGTGGCCAATCCCAGTTTCAACTATCAGTTCTGTAAAGGCTATTACGCCCGCGTGGCAGAAAACAAAATGAATGGTCGTGTCACCCGTTTGCTGGTGACTCCCTTGCTCCGTGCCTTAAAGAAAATCCTCGGCTCCCTGGATTACCTCGAATATCTGGACAGTTACCGCTATCCGCTGGCAGGAGAGTTTTCATTCCGCACCGATGTCATCAACGACATTCGCATTCCCAGCGACTGGGGACTCGAGATCGGTGTGCTCTCGGAAGTCAAACGCAATTACTCGACCAACCGTCTGTGCCAGGTCGACATTGCCGATCGATACGATCACAAACATCAGAAGCTCTCCGTCGACGATGCCCAGGCCGGCCTCTCGAAAATGTCGATCGATATCTCCAAAGGGATCTTTCGCAAACTCGCCACCAATGGCGTGGTCTTTTCGACAGAAACATTCCGCTCTATCAAAGCGACTTATTACCGGATCGCGCTGGACTTCATCGAGACCTATCGTAACGACGCCATCATTAACGGACTGGCGCTGGATGTCCATAACGAGGAAAAAGCCGTTGAACTGTTTGCTGAAAATGTGCTAAAAGCAGGCATTCACTTCCTGGACAATCCCATGGAAACACCGTTTATCCCCAGCTGGAACCGCGTCCAGAGCGCGGTCCCCGATATCTTTGCCCGCCTGTGTACCGCCGTTGAAGATGACTACCGGGAGTATCTCTGAAACTATGACTGAACCTGTCGAGCACACCGCGATCAGTGAATACCGTTTCATGGTCGAAAACCATCTCAAGGTCATTTACCCTGACCTGGATCATGCAGCATTCGCCCAGGATTTAATTGACATCATGTGCCCGGACGGGCAATGCCAGACACCGGAAACGCATCAGAACCACTGGGACCAGAAGAATGTCGTCATGATCACCTATGGTGACAGCCTGCTCAGGGAAGGCGAGCATCCCCTGGAAACATTGCTGCATTTCTCGGAAGAATATCTCAGCAACACTATTAATGGCATCCATATTCTCCCCTTCTTCCCCTACAGCTCGGATGATGGCTTTTCCGTGATCGACTATCACGAGGTCAATCACCAACTGGGAGACTGGGACGACGTCAATGCCATCGCCGACAAATTCCAGCTGATGTCCGACCTGGTCATCAACCATTGCTCCAGTCAGAGCGAATGGTTTGAGCAGTTCAAACGGGGAGAATTCCCCGGAACAGACTTCTTTTTCTGCGCCAGTCCGGACGATGATCTCTCCGAAGTGGTCCGCCCCCGCACGAATGAACTGCTGCAACGAATCGACACACCACAGGAGCCGCGCTACGTCTGGTGCACCTTCAGCCATGACCAGATCGACCTGAATTTTGCAGAGCCTCTGCTGCTGAAAGAAGTCGTCAAAATCGTCAGGCTGTACCTGGACCATGGCGTACAGATTTTCCGTCTGGACGCGGTCGCTTTCATCTGGAAGGTCCCGGGAACCAGCTGCCTGAGCCTGCCGGAAACTCATGAAATCGTCCGACTGCTCAGAACCCTGATCCAGTTTGTCGCTCCGCAGGCGATGATCCTCACTGAAACCAACATTCCCAATCGCGAAAACCTGGCTTACTTCGGCAACTCGAACGAAGCCCATGCGATCTATAATTTCTCACTGCCGCCTCTGCTGGTCAATGCGCTGCTTTGCGGAAGTTGCCAGCATCTGAAAACCTGGATGATGAGCATGCCCCCGGCATTGCACGGCACGACTTATCTCAACTTCATCGCCTCCCATGACGGCATTGGTCTCCGGCCGGCAGAAGGTCTGATGGACGAAGACGAAATCAGCCAGATGGTCGCGATGATGGAACAGTTCGGCGGTCGCATTTCGATGCGGTCTCTCGCCGGGGGTGGCATGCGGCCTTACGAAATTAATATCTCCCTGTTTGATGCTATGCAAGGCACACTTGAGGGGGAAGACGAGTGGCAAATCCCCCGCTTTCTCTGCGCCCATGCCATCATGATCGCCCTGGAAGGCATCCCCGCGATTTATATCCACAGTTTTCTGGGAACGCACAACGATCAGGAAGCTGTGGAACGGACCGGTCATAATCGCTCGATCAACCGGCATCGCTGGGACTATGAGCAACTACAGGCAGTCCTCGCTGACGATGAGTTCTCGCATGCACACGTTTTCAAAGGACTCTGCCATCTGCTCCAGGTCCGCAGACGTCAACCTGCCTTCCACCCCAACGCCACTCAGTTCACGCTGCACCTGGGAGATGCCGTATTTGCCTTCTGGCGTCAAAGCATGGACCGCCAGCAGAGTATCTTTGCGTTGAACAATGTTTCGAACGAGCAGCAGATCGTCCCCCTGTCAGAAATCAATCTGATCGGCACCGATTCCTGGATCGACTTAATCAGCGGAGAAATCTACTCCGACCTCAGAGCAGACCTGGTGCTTGAGCCGTACCAGGTAGTCTGGTTGACCAACCTCTTCGATCGCGAGTAACCCAGTCTGATTGGGAGACAGCGACGACCTAGGACGTTGCGGGAGCGGCCACCTGGTTCTGAAAACAGAGCTCGTAACCATCGGGGTCTTTGAGAAACAGCTGGTTCATTCCATAGAAGGCGACTTGCGGCGGTTCCAGGTCCAGCCCCTTCCCAAGCAGCTCGTCATACATCGCCTGCGCGTCATCACACAGAAAAAAGAAGCCCACCCCCTTGCAGCGTTCCTCTACCGTTCCGTCTTCATCAGGGCAGGCCTGTTGCAGCATCAGTGCTGCACTGCCCCTCTCGAGTCGACACCAGGAGAGTTTCCCTTCCGGTTCCCACTTGAGTGTCAGCTCAAATCCCAGCAGGTCCTGATAAAAGGCAACCGAGTGAGTGACATCATCCACAAACAGCAGTGGAACCAGTTCCTGAATAGCAGTGGGACGTGACGACATCAGTTTTGCTCCTTGACAGTACGGTGACAGCTCAGGATTCCTCGTCGCGATGAACGGTTTCCGGCGAGAACGCGGGCGTGCAGACCGCGATATACTCGGCCCCCTCCGGATCAGGTGTACTATATCGAACCCACTCCCCCGGCTCCAGCACAATCGCCTGACCCGCTTTGACTTCGCAGATTCCTTCGCGCGTTTCGACCTGCAGCGTCCCTTTCAGAACCACCGACATTTCGCGAAAGTCAGGTGTCTGCGCCGGTTCCACCCAGCCCCCCGGAGAAACCATGCGGGCGATGCTGATCGATTCGTCTCCGGTATTCACCCGCCCTGCGAACTCTTCAATCTGCTTGGGTTTATTGCCGGCTGCTTTCACAATCACGGGTTGTTCAATAAATTGAGGCATCCTGTTCCTTTCTGATCTTTATCGGGTTTGCAGCGATGATTCTCCGGTCAGGTACTAGGAATGTCGGTCTTGAATTTTTATCATGAAGCCGAAACATTCCAGCACATCCGTTTCCAGTTTCATCCGGGAGTAAAAGACATGATAGCAAGTCTCCTCGTACCTGTCCTGTTATCTGCCGTTGCGCTGTTCTTTGCCAGCTTCCTGTCCTGGATGGTCTTTCAGCTCCATCGGGCCGACTGGATTAAAATAGAACAGGAGGACGAGTTCCTTGATGCGTTAAGAGACCTGGGCCTTCCCCAAGGCAGCTACATGTTTCCCGGCTGTAAAACCCCGGATGAGATGAAAAGCGAAACGTATCAGCAGAAATGGGAACAGGGCCCCCGCGGAATCATCACCCTGTTTGACAAAGTCAATATGGGAAAAAACCTGGGACTGACATTCCTCTACTTCCTCGTCATCAGTTTTGCTCTGGCCTGCCTCTCAACGCTGGCACTCGCACCAGGCACAGAATTCGTTGCGGTCTTTCGTTTCTTTGCCTTTGCCGCGTTACTCACGTTTCTGTCTGCCATCGTGCAGCATGCCATCTGGTTTCATAACCGGATCACTGGACATATTATCGAATCGATTCTATACGCAGTGATTGTCGGTCTGATTTTTGGATTCTTCTGGCCGGCTGCATAACAAATCAAACTGAATTATTGATAGAATTTCATCATCTATAAGGATACACCATGACTGATTCACTCCCCCTCGCTGGCCAGAAATTTCTGCTGTTCGTGGGAGCGGACTACGAAGATCTTGAACTCTGGTACCCCAAGCTCCGCCTCGAAGAAGCAGGCGCGGAAACCATCATGGCGGGCCTGGAAGCAAATCAGACCTACCTGGGCAAACATGGATACCCGGCTGTTTCTGAAGCCACCATCGACAGCATTCAGTCCAGCGATTACCAGGGCGTAATCTGTGCCGGCGGGTGGATGCCTGACAAACTCCGCCGCTATGACAAAGTCCTTTCGCTACTCCAGGAATTCCATGCCAGCGAAAAACTTATCGCCGCCATCTGTCACGGCGGCTGGATGCCCATCTCGGCCGGCATCTATCAGGGAGTCAAAGTCACCGGCTCACCCGGGATCAAGGACGATCTGGTCAACGCCGGGGCCATCTGGGAAGACGCACCGGTTGTCGTCGACCGGCATTTTGTCTGCAGTCGCCGACCGGGCGACCTGCCCGATTTTTGCAGAGGCATCCTGGAAGTCTTACTGTAAACGGGGACTGTCAGCAGGATCTGCCCCCTTACTTAAAGACAGCTGCCGCCAGTCGTTTGACATCAGGATTGCCTGACATCTTCAGCTGCTGCTGAACGGCCTCATCAACCAGTTCCGCAGTCAGCTGTTTTTTCTCCAGTGCCTGCAGCAGTGCCAGTGCCCGGGCATCGGTGCGGATCAATGCTTCGACAGCCAGCTTTCGATTGCGTTGTGTCAACTTTGGCAATGCAGCGATGAGATCCTGTGTGGCTTGCGGAGACTCAATGTCGCCCAGTCCACTGACAGCCCCCATCTGTAGTTCGGCCTGCTTCGCATCCATCAGATAGCGTTTCAACTGCTCCTGGCACTTCTCGTAGTCGAGCATCGCCACCATCCGCAGTGCATCGTAGCGGGTTCCCGATTTGATCTTGGGGTCATCGGCCATTTTAACCGCAGCATACAGCGACTGTTTCCAGCGAACCTCCAGGGGAGGAGTGGCTTTCAGGATGTTTTCAATTCTGGTGCGGGGCCAGTCGCCCGCGATCGTGATTCCATTGATGATGCCACCGCCAATGACCACCGCCTGCCAGCGTTCTAATGACTCTCCAAAGCCCGGCAATGTCGCAGCCAGCAACCTTTGAAGTTCTGTATCCTGGTTCCGTTTCCCGGCAGCAATCGCCTGTCTCCAGATCTCCGGAATATTGCGATATTCGTCAGGCGTCCCCACTTTCACATCTGCGACCAGTGATTTGATTTTGGCCACCGGATCGACGCCTGCCGGCGCGTTCTGCTCTGCACCCGGACTGGCGGGAACCGCCTGATGCTGATCGCTGGTGGCAGTACTGGCCAGCGAGACTTCCGAGAGAAACAGCCAGCGGCCTGCACTCTGAAAATCGACACGCACGAACCGTGCCCGCTGCTCGGGGAATTTGATTTCGATCATGCGACGATCAATTTCATATAGGCCCAGCCCATCCGGGTGATTATCGAACTCCGAGAACTGCATGGGATTTCCAAACTCTTTCCCGTTATTACTGAACGAAAGCCGCACTGCCCGGGGAGCATGAATCGAACCCGGTTCGTGATTCACGCCGTACACGATCCGCAATGACTGTAACGGCAGCTTTTTCCCCAGATCCAATTCGATCCGTGGCTGAGGATGCTCGCCGGCAAAGCGGAAACCGACCCACTGACCGTCGTTGAATCGAGGAGACCCGTTCATGCGGTCTACCAGTTTCGGTTTCTGCCGATCGTCCGGATAGTTCGCATCGGGCGTGACCACTCCCGCGTATTTGTATTTCACGGGAGCACTGTGTTCCTGCAGATACACCAGCAGATCCGCCATCGCTGCAGGTGGAATTTCCCGCTCCAGTCCTTCGGGCATCAGCGATTTACCGGAATTAATCAGCTCTTCAATTTGAGCTCTGAGGATGGTCTGCACTTTTCCCTGCTGTGCCTTGAGCGTAATACTGTTGCTCTGCTCTGAAACCAGAATCCCCGTATTGAGCTTCCCATCCTCGGTCACCGCCAGGTAGGAAGCGTAGCGGCCGTCGACGGCTTTGTTCGGATCCAGGATTGATGTCAGCAGAAATGACTTCGACTGATCCGTCAGAGCTGCCAGATCCGGACCGACAATATGTCCTTTGCCATCCAGACGATGACAGTTGGCACACTGTTTTTCGAAGACCTGCCGCCCCCGTTCCAGGTTGCCCTGCTTCAAGTCAATTGACTGATACTGTTTCAACACCTGTGCCCGGCTGGCACTGCTGGCGGCAGAAAACAGTTTCTGAGCGTGTTGTTTAATTTTGGCATTCTTATGTTCGAGCAGTCGCTGCTGATTCGTGAGATCGATCTGGGAGGGTTGAACCTGCTTCTGCTCCACCTGTTTGAGGAGCGCTACCGTCGTCGATTCCCGCAGCAGCAGCTGATTCAGGACTTCTTCCTGCAATGCGGGAGTGAACTGCTTCCAGTTTTCGAACACCAGCGCCAGGGCCTCCGGGTTCTGGGTAGCGATCAGATTCCGCAGCGCCGCAATCTGCAGCTTCAACGGACTCTGGGGGGAGAGCAAATCTGAAACAAAATCCAGGTCAGCCTGATTCTGTTTGAGACTGAGCACGAATTCCAGTGCCGCCACCCGCTCATCCGCTGGCTGATCTTCGTCAGCTACCAGCTTCCGCGCCCGCTCACTCAAACCGGCGAGCTGCTTTTGAAATCCATCTGACTTCTCCAGTTGCCCTACCTGAGATGTATGCAGGAGCTGCGCCAGCAGGTTCCATTCCCAGGACTGTACCTGCTGACTCCCGGCAGCATACTTTGTCAGCTGGACAGCGATCTCTTTCAAAACCGCAGGCTGCTTCGTGGCGATCGCCATTCCTGTCAGTGCATTTAAGACGGGTAACACCCTGGGATTCACTGCGACCTGAGGCAGCAACGCGGCAATCGCGGACGGCAATCGGTCTGGCTCAAAGCTCGTCAGCACTGCAGAACGAATATAAATGCTGTCTGCATGCTGCTGCATTAATTTCAATAGCGCATCCGTGGCTTTCTCACCTTTCAAATCCCCCAAGGAGTATGCCAGTTGCAAAATGACGGCTTCGTCTTTTTCCTGTTGCGCCCGTGTCAGCACCGCCTGTGCCAATTCAGGCGATTCATTCAGAAACGGCTCAGCCAGACGAATTGCTTCCCGGCGGACTCCCGGATGCGCATCACTGATACGCGGCAGCAACAGATCGGCATAGAGTGCCTGCAGTGCATCCAGCGTACACAGGGCCTGCAGACGTGAGGCAGGAAATTCGGCCTCGGCTGCGATCTGTTTCAAAACAGGGACGGCACTCTGATCTTCGCGCAGGCGCAGCTCCTGTTGCACCATGTCGCGTAGAGTTCCGTTTGTGCTTTTCATCAGAGCGGCCAGTTCCGGAGTACCAGACTGTTTCAGATTCGGAATCGGCTGGCGCTTTTGCCCTTTGCGTGTCACGCGATAGATACGCCCGCGAGTTTCTCCTGCGCGGACATTCAGTTTCTGGACCGACTCCGGAGACAGAAATTTGGGATGCTCAATCAGGTAACGGTACATATCCACGATCAGCAGCGAACCATCGGGGGCTGTCCGCGCCTGAACGGGACGAAACCAGTTATCGGTCGAAGTCAGAAATTCACGATCCTGTTCCTCTTTCGCTCGGTAGCCGGCAAAAGTCACCCCCTCAGGCTTGAGCACCCTGCGGTGTACCAGTTGATTGACCGGTTCACAGACAAAGGCGTTTTCATAAAAAGGCTTGCCCAGAGCGACATCCCGATAGAGCCCCAGGCCACAGGCAGACGTCGGTCGGCCACGCTGACCACTCAAATGGAACTGCACCAGTTCCCCCACGGGGTACAACTGGCTGGCATCATCACCACGGGGAACGGCCACTTCAGCCGGAGGTGAGACCACGTACGGGTTCTTGCGGTAGTACGATTCATCCACCGGATAATGCACACACAGGCTCCCGTTGCGACAGCCAAACCAGTCGCCCCAGTCATCGCGTACGCGCCCCTGCTGGGTCCGCCCACTGACCGGCTCCAGTTCTCCCGTCTCGGGATGAAAACGGAAATCGCGGTTCGTCACATTGACGGTCTGACCGTTAAACGACTTGATGATCCCGCCAAACAGCCCTCCCGATGCATACACCCAGTTATCCAGACCGGGTGTCAGGCTGTTGACCCGGGCCTGATAATTATGAGTGGCAAAACCAGTCAACACTTTACGGTTAATGTCGGCTTTACCGTCGCCATCTGTGTCTTCCGCATAAATCACATCGGGGGCGGTACAGACCAGAACGCCCTGTTTCCAGACCATCAGCCCGGTGGGAAACGGCAGATCTTTCAGAAACACAGTCGCTTTGTCATAGGTCCCGTCCTGGTCCAGGTCTTCCAGAAATTTGACGACTCCTCCCGGCTGTAGATTGCCATCCATACCCTGTGGATAGTCCCGCATTTCCACGACCCACAGCTTACCATCCGGTCCGAACGCAACCGCCACCGGATCCACCACCAGCGGCTCGGCTGCGATCACGTCGACTTGCAGATCGTCAGCAAAATTCATCCGGGAAATCGACTCTTCCGGAGTCAGCGGTCGCTTTCCCCCCGTCTTGCTGACATCTTCCGTTGGTTGATAGGACGCCGGGATCTGTGCCTCCACGGTTTTGAGAATCTTCTGCTCCAACCCCGGTGCAAAAGGCCCGGGCTTGTCATACCAGACCATGGCATTCCGCCCTTCATAGCCCCCTTCTTTGAGCACACGCTCGGAAGGAATGTAACAGGGCACATCATTCGCATACGACGAAACCCAGACCTTCTCACCATACTTCCCCTTGATCGCCAGAGAATAATCGACGACGACTTCCCCACCAAGAAACACCATCGCCAGGTCATCGCCAAAGATCCAGGATTTCACGGGATAATCAATCTTTTCGGTCAGCGGCTTCCCCTGCTCCAGGCGTTTCAGATTCTTCTGTGCATGATAGCCCGTGATCCCCGGTTTCTCCGCAAGCGTCTTCCACTCTTCTTTTGTGGGTAAGGTCGCTAACGGCAGCGTCACTTCATCGCTGTGTGTCATCAGACTGCCGGTAAGGGGTGTCAGGCCCGTCTTCAGACGTTGTTTGACTCCATCAGCAATCCCCTGTCCATTCACCCGGGCCGCTCCCTGATCGTCTCCGCGTACTTTGGGATTCTGATCCGCGCCACAACCAATGGCGACCAGTGCCATGCAGCCCGGAAAATCGGCTTCGATCCCTTCGACCGCACACCCGGCCCAGTCCCCCGACATAAATGGGACGGGCCCCAGGGTCGTACAATGACAGGCATAGCTCACCAGGATCGCCCGACGTTTTCCTTCTGGACTTTTCACCAACAGGATCGGAACATCATGGTCGGTGGGCCCGGTAATCTGCCTGCGGTTCTTCGCAAAAGTAGCGGTTCCGATCCCCCATGCCAGATGTGACGGCTGCATATCCTGAATGGCCTGTTCTGCCACCTGGGTCATTTTCTCAGTCAGTTCCTGAGTGTAGCGGGCAATAATCGCCTGTTCTTCAGCCGTCAGATCCTTCGTAAATAGATTGGGCAGCACATCGGTCAGCATCGGAGCCGAATGTGTATGAGTCGAACAGACCACCAGACCAGACGGCGTCATTTCGTATTTTGCTTTCAGATTCGCGACAACCTGTTTCGTCACGGAAGCCGGGACGCCGCAGTTATCGACAGTCATCAGCACGCGAGGTTTTCCCTGCCGATCCTGAACGGCAATCGCCCGGGCCCAGAGATGCTGTTCGACCTGACCGATCAGCTTGGATCCGCGTGCCGCATAACCGCTCAGGGGAACCGGATCATCGGGAGTGATATCGACTTTCGCAATTCCCACCGAATAGGTTTGCGGTTTTTCAGCGTGACAAACGGCAAAAGAAATACTGAAGACCACTGCAGTCATTAATAAACGAAAGGCGTGCATGGGCTCTGATCCTGTTGTTGAAAACGGCCAGGAATCGAAGCGCGTGAATTGATCCGTAAATTGAACAATCCGTGTAATTCCAGCCTGTCTTCATTTTTTAAAAATCTTTATTATCGAATGATCAATTCAGTGTAACGTCGGCAGACAGGCGCAATCAATCCAGTGATGCGTCAATCTCTTTCAAATTTGCGACACCATTTTGCAACTAACGGAATCAGACATGCGAGACCGCGACACCCCTCAGGTGGCGATTTTCATTGAAACATCAAAAACGTTCGGTAGAGAAATCCTGCAGGGCATCTCGACTTATTCGCGAACGCATGGGCCCTGGTCGGTTTACATTGACGAATGGGGACCGGAGACATCCCTGCCCGACTGGCTGAATGGCTGGGAAGGAGACGGCATCATTGCCCGTGTCCGTTCCCGCCAGATGTCAGAGCGCCTGGCGGCTCTCAATGTCCCCGTGGTAGATACACTTCAGCAGATCCCGGCCCTGGAACTTTCCGGCGTCTATTCCGACGATGTCGCCCTGGCCCGCATTGCGTTTGAACATTTACAGAATCGACACCTCAGGCATTTTGCCTTTGTGGGAGTCGAACGGGCCAACTGGTCGCTCCGCCGTCAACAGGCATTCGCCAGACAGGCACAGCAACAGGGCGCGGAATGTGAAATCTATTCTCCCCTCTCCCGCAGGAGATTCGCAGAAAGCTGGAATGGAGGCCAGGAAGATCTGGCCGACTGGCTGGAGTCACTCCCCAAGCCGGTCGGACTGATGGCGGCACACGACCTGCGTGCGCTCTGCGTACTGGATGCGTGTCGTCGACGCAAAATCGCTGTGCCGGAACAGGTGGCTGTCGTAGGCGTCGACAATGATGATGTCTTCTGCGAAGTGGTCGACCCGCCACTAACCAGCATTTCACATCAGGCAAAAGAAATCGGTTACCAGGCTGCCGCTCTGCTGGATCGTCTGATGCGTGGTCAGCAGACAGACGATTCGACAATCCTCGTCCCTCCCCGCCTGCTGATTCCCCGTCGTTCCACAGACACCGTTGCCGTTGATGATCCGGCGATTGCTGCTGCCCTGGAATTCATCAGGCGGAATGCCTGTGGTAAAATCAGCGTCTCCCTGATTGCTCGCGAAGTAAACCTGGCCCGCCGTTCCCTGGAACGTCGCTTTATCAGGCTGGTCGGGAAGACACCGCACCAGATCATCTCGGAAGAACGTCTGCGCCGCGCCAGACAACTTCTGATCGACACCGACTTCACCCTCGAACAGATCGCGACCATGTCCGGATTCTCAAGCGCTGCATACCTGAGCGTGATCATTAAACAGAATGAAAACTGTACCCCGACCGAATTTCGACAGAGAACGTTCCGCTAGTGTTCCCATCAGCACAGTTCAGAATCGGAACAACCACCACTTTGAAGCAACGAGTGAAAAGCGATCATTTATTCCATCAATGTTCTAACTGAAATAAGATCAACGATACTCTTTCATAGGCTATTGACGCCTCAATTACTTACCCATAAAATAGCCGGATTCCATCTCTTACATCAGGGCTAAAAATGGCGCAGAGCAATCTCCAACAAGAGCTAAGAAAGAAACAGCCTTTCGATTCCCTGGAACAGGCCGCCATTTTAAATATCCTGCGAACCAGTGATATTTTTCATAACCAGTTCGGTAAACTGTTCCGGGAATATGGCTTAACTCCTTCTCAGTACAATGTTTTACGCATTTTGCGTGGGGAAGGTAAGCCAATGCCTTCTCTTGAAATCGCCAGTCGCATGGTACAGGTCGTCCCCGCCATTACCGGGCTGCTGGACCGTCTCCAGGCACAGGAACTGGTCAAACGCAAACGCTGCACCGAAGACAGACGGGTAGTCTATATCGAGATTACCCCCAAAGCACTGAAACTGCTGAAGCAGATTGACGAACCGGACCTGGAGCTGCACCGAAAACTGATCGGGCACCTCAGCAAAGACGAGCTCCGCGAACTGTCCCGACTGCTGGAAAAAGCTCGAACCTCCCTGACATCAGCCAGTTCGGACTGAAATTCCCTGGTTCTTTTAGCCAGAGAACGAGAATTGCTTTCTAAGATTCAGAAACAACTCATGCTGCTGAGAATTGGTGAATTCCTCACGAGACCGCTTCGATTTCCCCAGCCTCACATACTCAAGCCGTTTTATCTTCCCTGCTTGACTCCTCAAGTAACAAAACGACGATGAAAGACCCATTATCATAGCCGTTTTTGACTTTTTCCTGAAAATCCCAAATCTCTGGCGCAGGTCTGCTTTTTTCGATGAGTTAATTAAATAAGGGAAGGTACGTACCTGTATCAATATCATATGCGGGAGCGTTTTCGCGAACTCCAAAGATTACCAGAATGTCTTTTTCCTGCTGGAGAATTTTATTCCATTCTTCAGATGGTTCGAGTAAATTAAAAGATGTACTTCTTTTACATCTACCTCCTGAACTGATTCGAATCCATAAGATTGACCAGAGACGACGTTCAGCATCTGATGATTCAGAAAGCTGAGACCCTGAAGAGATCAGTAAGGACCGCCATCAAATGAATTACAGTGCTGAATGGCCTTCGACACATATCACCCTCCTGAATCGTGTCCGCCTCCACACGGATACGGAAGCATGGATGGAGTTTGTGAAAATCTATGGGCCATTAATTTACAACTATTGCCGCAAAAAACGGTTAAACGACACCGATGCGGAAGATGTCTGCCAGGAAGTCTTTCGTCAGATCAGTACTTCCCTGAATTCATTTGAATACAATCGCAAACTGGGGCGTTTTCGTTCCTGGCTGGGTACTGTCACCTACCATGAGATCTGCCGATTCTGGAAGAAAAACCAACGAGTCCAGCACCAGACGGGCAATAGTGAGCTGGAAGAATTTATCAACAAACATCCTGGCGAAATCGACGGTGTCTGGTCAGATGAATTCTGCAGCCATATTTACGAAACTGCCGTGGAGAATATTCGTCCCCAGTTTGATGAAAAAACCTGGCGTGCCTTCGAACTTACCTGGATTCAGGATTCCCCCTCAAAAGCAGCAGCGGTAGAATTAGAAGTCGAGCTGAACTGGATTTATAAAGCAAAATTTCTGGTGCAGCAAAAACTCAAAGAAGAAATCAAGCGGCTCTCTTTTGACAGCATCGTGTTCCAGAAATAAACAGTTCTCGAGTTCTTCATGGATAAGTGCCTCTCGGACAGTCAAATCATTCAATATCTCGTTCATGATCTGGACAGCGAAGAACTGAAACGCTGCTCAGAGCACTTGAATCATTGTGCGAGTTGCCAGAAACGAATTGAAATTGAAGCGGATGATGACGAACTGAAAGCCTGGCAGCACTGCCATCAGCGGCAACTGCAGGAGGCCCATGCAGAAAAACAGCCTTTCTCAGATGATCGCATCGATCGGCTGTTTCGCTCAACCATCTCTTCCATTCAACAGTCTGGATCTTCCCAGGATACTTCGCCTCCCAAAGCTGCCTCCAGGCCCACGCCTGCTTTTACGCCCCTGGAAGAAACACCAGTCAGAACGCTGGGAAACTACAATCTGATTGAACAGATCGGGCAAGGAGGCATGGGAGTTGTCTATCGCGCCACTCACACACACCTGAAAAAACAGGTCGTTGTCAAACTGATCCTGAACAGTCGCTGGGACGATAAGAATCAGATCCAGAGGTTCTATCGGGAAATGGAAGTGATCGGGAATCTGGATCACCCGAACATCGTGAAAGCCAGAGACGCAGGTGAGATCGATGGCACCTGTTTTCTGGTCATGGAATATCTGGATGGACATGATGTCAAATCCATCCTGAAAGCAGAAGGAAAACTTTCGATCACGTCCGCCTGTTACATTCTGCGACAGGTGGCCAACGGCTTGCAATACATTCATAACCACCAGTTGATCCATCGGGATATCAAGCCCTCCAATCTGTTTTTAACAGTCGACGGCCAGGTCAAAATTCTCGACCTGGGCCTGGCAGGTCTCTCACAGGGAGAAGCCAGCGACCTGACCGACAGCCACTGCATCATGGGAAGCGTGTATTACATGGCCCCTGAGCAGGCACAGAGCGTCAAGCGAATTGATCATCGCGCCGACATCTACAGCCTGGGTTGCGCTTTCTTTCAAATGCTCACAGGCCGCCCGCCCTTTAAGAGACCATCCCAAATCGAAACCATCCTGGCTCATCGCGAAGACCCGGCGCCCCATATCAGGGTTTCCCGACCGGAGATTCCCGATGAACTCGAAGCACTGTTTCAGTCCATGCTCAAGAAAGATCCGGAAGAACGGATCCAGACCATGGCTGAAATTGTGGAAATCCTGGATCATTTTCTGCATGAGCATTCGGACCTGGTACTCAGCGAATCCTCGGAAACCCGGTTTACTGAATCACAGGAATTAAGAGCACTCTGCAATAACGCCAGGCTCTCTCCAGCGATTGAAGCCCTGCAGCAGACAGCCAGCACCCAGTACACACGCCCCCACAAGCCTGCCCGGCTCCAGAAAAAAACCGTCGTCTCATCCGTATTCGTTTGCTGCGTTCTGGGCGTCATCACGATCCCGTTCTGGGAACAAATATCTGGAACGAAGGATCCCATCCCCGTCGTCCCACTGTCGGAAAATTCCTCTCCCGTATCCGCAGCTGAACCGAACACTTCCCATCCGGAACTGGAGCGTAAAGCAGCCATCTGGTTCATTAATCATGGGTGTGAACTGGTTATCTCCGGTGAAATCGAGCCGGTAAATCAAATAGAAAAACTGCCTGAGCATGACTTCAATATCACTCAAATTGATTTCAAACCACAGACCATCACTCCCGAACTGCTGGCACCTCTCAAAGATCTGTCAAAACTCGAAATCCTTTACATGGACGATTGCGATGTCGAACCAGGATCCCTGAAACCACTGGAAGGGATGCGGGCGCTCTGGAAACTGGACCTGCACAATTCGGGAATCACCGATGACGATCTGGCCGTAATCAGCAGCCTGAAAAATTTAGCCAACCTGTCAATTCAAAAGAATCTGAAACTGACAGATCAGGGAGTGCAGTATCTTGGTCATTTACAAAAACTCAAATCCGTCAACCTTGCCCGCTTGAATGTGTCTGACAAAGGCCTGCAGTTTCTGCGGACCAATCCCGATCTGATCTGGTTAAGTCTCGAAGAGACCCAGATCACTGATGATACTGTTCCCGCGTTCAAACAACTGCACAGCATGGAAAAGCTGTTTCTGAAAAAAACCAGGATTTCAGAAAAGGAATTTCAGGATCTGAAAAACAGCCTCAAAAAACTGACCGAATATTCTTACTGATCCCTCTTACGGATTCTAAAACAGCGGTTCTTAAACCCTCTCCCGATCAGACGCTCAAGATAAGATCACTACCCGCCTTTAGAATCTGAAATCTTTATCTTGACCTGTTGGTCCCCTTCTGAATACTTCACATAAGTTTCGTGTTTTCAGATTCTCACTTAAAAGGGCTAAATTAATGGTAGGAAACGCAGTCTGGCCAAAGTCAGCAAAAGCAGAACAACAGGAAAACCAGACAATTTTAGAGGTAGACCCTGACCGGAATCTGGTCAGCATCGTGATCGCAGCCAGAAATAACGGACCGTTCCTCTCAGAGGCGATCGAATCCGCTTTGAACCAAAGCGTTGAATGTGAAGTGATTTATGTCGACGACTGCAGCTTTGACGATTCCCTCAAAGTAGCCAACAACTACCGCGATCAGGGCCTGCAGGTGCTCAGATCCCAGTATCATCGTGGAGTCTGTGAGGCACGCAACCTGGGTGCTTCAACCGCCAAAGGCGATTACCTCCTGTTCCTGGATGGGGATGACATCCTGCAGACAGACTATGTCCAGAAACATCTGGATGCCATTACCCCTCAAACTCCTTTTGTCTATGGTGCCGCAGAAGCATTCGGTGCTTTTTCAACATTCTGGGATGCCCCCGAATGGGCCGAGGGCCGCCTGTGGTTACGTAATTTTGTCAACACCTCGGCCCTCTGGAATCGTCATGCATTTGAAACAGCAGGACGCTGGCGGAATAAGATTAACACCATGTGGGACTGGGACCTGGCTTTACGAGGCTCTCGGCTGGGAACTCCGGCGAAAAGCGAGGCCGTCTTACTTTATCGCCAGCACCCGACTTCCTGGTCTGCCAATATCCAGACGAAAAACGAAGAACGCCAGGAAACACTGTTGCCCAAAATGAGACAGATCTGCACCAGATTGAGCATTGGATCCATTATCAGCGGCAGACTGGCAGACTTTTTTCCACAGTGGATGTCAGCGGTCGCCCAATCCGTCAAACTGATCAACACCCAGGAACCGGTAGAACTGGTCCTGCTGGATAATTCAAACAACCCACGCACACTGGAAAAGATGAGAAATGAATCCTATCGCTATCTAAACACCTTCGAAACGATTCGAATTATTTCCCATCCCGTAAAATTCCAGTACACAACGGAACGAGACAGAAGAAACAAGGTCGCCCAGTTCATGGCACATGCCTGTAACCGTCTGAAGTCTGAAATGCGGGGAGATATTCACTGGATTATCGAAGACGATATCCTGGTTCCGCTCGAAGCCGGCAAAGAACTTTCTGAGACCCTGATGAACGGCTGGGTTCCCCCGAATGCAGTCTCAGGCTGTTACCGCAGCCGCCATATCGAATCTCAGTTTGTCGGCGGCTTTTTCGATGAGGAACACATCGTGAACACCTTCAAGGAACTGGGCACACAAATCACATCAGTGGATTATTGTGGTACAGGTTGTCTGATGTACTGGAAAGACAGGACCCCTCAATACTGGCGGAGCCATTATCGGAAATCTCCCGCTCATGACTGGGCCTGGTGCGCGCAACTGAAACGGGAACATGGTGAGATTATGATGCTCCCCTCCGTGCATTGTGGTCACGTTCAGACACCGGAAAACATCCTGTATTAGCGTTTCCGGAAGGGGCCTCTCAGAAGATTGGGGCCATAAATAGAAAAACACGAGCTCACAACACAAGATAGGAAGCAGGCACTAGTCCCCTACAATGTGTGCTAAAAAGCAAGTGAGCCCGTGTCTTTCGTGATTAGTTCATTTTGCTTTCACAAAAATGAATAACACCCTCTACTGAGATATAGGGAGGGAAACGGGAAATCTTCCTGTAAATATTCAGAAATTCGACATGTTTTATTAAAACAACACAACCACATGTTCTTTTACACCCTAATGCTATATTTGAACACAACCCATTCCATATTGAATATAACGTGATATTCAGCCAAATGGATCAAATAAAATATGGACGTAAACTGAATAATAATATCCAGTTTGGAACGATTCCTATTCTGCCTTACCTTTTCCCGGCTACCACATCCCAGACTCTTCCTGCTCCTGGTCGATGTATTATATTCTTCTCAGCAAAACAAAATACATATTTGTGCACTTATGCACCAATGAATCAAAAGCAGGCAATTCTTGATTAACCTTTGTTTCTGAATCACATTCATTTGACAATATATTGTTAACAATCTACAAAAGACAAAATAAACGGAAAAACCATTCCCCAGGTACAGGGAACTCAAATGAATGATCTACAGTTAGTCCGAGGTCTGGGCGAGCAAATTGTGGAACGGCTCAGAGAAGATATTTTTGCCGGCCGAATTGCAGAGGGGGATCGACTTCGAGAAGCCGATCTGGCCAAACGCTTCTCTGTCAGTCGCGGCCCCATTCGCGAAGCCATCCAGCAACTGACCTGGGAAGGCGTTCTGGAAACGGATCGCAATAAAGGTGCTATGGTGGCGACGTCGGCCCCCGATGAAATCACCGAATTGATTATCCCCCTGCGCTGCACCATCGAAAAATATGCGGTACGACTCTTCTTTGATCAACTGACCGAAGAAGATTTCCAGATCTGGGATCAGATTCTGCTCAAAATGAAACACGCATGTGAAGCCAGAGACTTCGCCCTGATTTCCGAACACGATATCGCCTTCCACCGGGCTCTGGTCACTCGCTCTCACTCCCCCGACCTGCTGGCGATCTGGTCCGCGATTGTTTCGCGCGTCAGGCGACATTTCCGTGAATCGCATTTGAACTACGCCAATCCATTGCAGATTTACGAGGAACATCTCCCGATCATCGAAGCTTTGAGAAACCAGAGTCTGGCAGACGCGCTGCAAGTCATCGAAAATCATATTGAGTAAAACAAAAGAGACGCATGATGAATCCGTATTTACATGTGTATCAACTGGGACTGCTGATCTGCCTGCTTTTACCAGCAGGTCACCAGCAGGGATACGCAGAACCGGGAAACCCGCAGCAGCACCAGGCGGAGCGCGTTCGATTTTTTGAACAACACGTGCGTCCCCTGCTCCTCAAACATTGCATTGAATGCCATGGCCCCCAAAAACAGTTTGCAGAACTCCGACTGGATGCACGCGAACATCTGCTGAAGGGGGGCGAGAGTGGACCGGCCATTGTGGTAAACCAGCCCAAAGAAAGTCTGCTGCTCTCAGCCGTCAAACGTGAGTCGCTGGAAATGCCCCCTGAGCAACCACTCACACCGCAGGAAATTGAGGTACTGACCACCTGGATCGAGCAGGGAGCCGTCTGGCCGGAAGCTGCCAGGTTGTCGGACTCCAAATCAACTGACTTCTCCCGGCACTGGTCTTTTCAACCCATTCAAAACTCACCGCGACCTGCCGTCATAAACACCAGCTGGCCTCAGAACGACATCGATTATTACATCCTCGCCCGGCTCGAAGCGGAACAGCTTTCCCCCTCTCCACCCGCCACTCCCGCTACCCTCTTGAAACGCATGTACTGGGATCTGAACGGTCTGCTCCCCGCTTACAGTGAGATCGAATCATTTTCAAAATCCTTCAGCCCCACTGTATCGCAAGCCACAGTCGACAAATTACTGGACTCTCCCCATTACGGCGAACGCTGGGGCAGACACTGGCTCGATCTCGCCCGCTATGCAGATACCAAAGGTTATGTCTTTTTTGAAAAGCCCACCTTTCACAATGCATTCACCTACCGTGACTATGTCATCGACAGCTTCAATCAGGATAAGCCATTCAACCAGTTTGTTCTCGAACAACTGGCGGCAGACTATCTGACCGATGAGCTGCCACACGAAACATTAGCGGCCCTCGGTTTCATCACCGTCGGTCCTCGCTTCAAAAACGACACCCACGATATTATTTCGGACCGCATCGACGTCGTTACCCGCGGTTTTCTCGGGCTGACCGTCGGCTGTGCCCGCTGTCACGATCATAAATATGACCCGATCAGCATTGAAGACTATTACTCGCTCTACGGCGTCTTTCGAAATTCACTGCAGCCCATCGATCTCCCCTTCCGCAATCAGGGTCCTCTGTCGCCCCAACTGGCCGAACAGGCGCAAAAGATTCAGCAGACAGCGCAGGAACTGAATCAGCTCTATCAGCAGAAACATCACAAAGTTCTCGAGGATACACATCAGCGACTTGCCGAATACCTGACCATGGCCCAGTCACAGAGAAACGGACCGGACACCGTCAAGTTTGACGTGATTGTCGACGGCGATGATCTCAATCCCGAAGTCCTGCTGCTCTGGCAGGAATTCCTGGACCTTTCCGAGAAAAATGCGGAGCCCGTTTTCTCACTCTGGCACAAACTCGCAAAAATTCCTGCCGCCGACTTTCAGCCTCAAGCCCTGAAATTGCTGCTGCACTCAGTCCAGAACCAGAAAACCAGTCCAACGGAACGCCTGATCGCAGACTACCTGCTGAAACAGAACCCGCAAACATTCGAAGATGTCATTCGCGGCTATGCATCGCTGTTCAAACAGATTGACCAGGCATGGGAAACGCGAACCGTGACGGCCACCAGACCGGGTCAGCAGAAAAACTCCCAGCCCTTTCCTGCAGCCCAAACAGACGTTTTGAATGCATTCTTCAGCCCGCACTCCCCGCTGGTCATGCCCCTGCATGGCTATACGGTACTGCGTCTCTTCCCGGATCGAAAACAGCAGGAGAAAGTCAAACAGCTGAATGCCGCCCTCGATCAGGCCCGCGCCACAGCGCCCGCGGAACTGGCACAGATGCTCGCACTTCAGGATGCAGAACAGATCATCGAACCCCGCGTCTTCAGGCGCGGCAACCCCGGGACGCCAGCCCAGGCAGTCCCCCGCCGCTATCTGCACTTTTTTGATCAGCTCTCAGCAGACCCTTTCACGCAAGGCAGCGGGAGACTTGAACTGGCCCAGGCCATCATTTCTCCAGAGAATCCGTTGACCGCCCGCGTGATCGTCAATCGTGTCTGGCAGCATCATTTCGGACAGGGTCTCGTCTCCACTCCCAGTGATTTCGGTATCCAGGGCGCTAAACCCAGCCACCCCGAACTGCTCGATCACCTGGCCCGCTGGTTCATGCAGCACGGCTGGTCCATCAAACAACTCCACCACTATATCATGTCCTCTGCCACGTATCAGCAGCAGAGTCGCTCCAACGTTGCTGGCGAGAAACGAGATCCCGCCAACAAACTTCTCTGGCGCATGAATCGCAGACGCCAGGATTTCGAAACGATGCGCGATACCCTGCTGCAGGTCAGCCACCAACTCGATCTGGCTGTGGGAGGCAAATCCGTCCGAGGCATCGCAGCCACTGCCAACAAACGCAGAACCTTATACACGTTCATCGATCGTCAGAACGTTCCCGGGCTGCTCCGTACCTTTGACTTCCCTTCTCCGGATGTCAGTAGCGGTGCGCGGAATTCCACCTCGGTCCCCGGGCAGTCCCTGTTCCTCATGAACCACCCCCTCGTACTGAATGCCGCCCGCATTCTGGGAGAACAGGCACACAAGTCACCAGATCCCCAGACAGGCATCCGGCAGCTGTTTCAGTCTATCCTGCAGCGCGAGCCGACTCCCGATGAATTACAGGCCATGCAGCAATATCTGGAATCAGATCAGGTCGAATCCCCTTCAGCACCTGAGATTGCAGAATGGGAATACGGCTACGGAGCCTACGACGAAAAAACACAAACCTTATCCGGTTTCAAACCACTTCCCTACTGGAATGGAAAACAGTATCAGGGCGGAAACCAGCTCCCCGATCCCAAAATCGGCTGGGTCTTTTTAGACAACACGGGCGGCCATCCTGGGAATGACATGCAGCATGTCGCCGTCATCCGCTGGCGGGCTCCTGAAACGATGACCGTCTCCCTGCACGGCAAACTGGCCCATGAACTCCCCCAGGGAAATGGAGTCCGGGGCCGCGTGCTCGTCGCTGGTAAAAAAGTACTCGGTCCCTGGACAATTCACCAGAAATCGGTCGACACTAACCTTGAGAAGATCCAGCTCAAACAAGGCCAGACCATTGATTTCGTGGTCGACATTGCCGGACAGCTCGGCTTCGACTCCTTTGTCTGGTCTCCCGAAATTAAAACACAATCGTTGGCGCTCACGGCTACCTCCGGTGAAAAACCAGAGCAGACACCAGAACGCCAGTGGAACTACTCCCGGGATTTCAGAAAACCGGAACCGGTCCGAATTACCCCCTGGCAGAGCCTGGCACAGATTCTTCTGTTATCCAACGAATTTCAGTTTATCGATTAAAGCGGTACGATCATGCATCAGTTCAGCCACAACCCGTTTCTGACAAGACGCGAAATGCTGACCCGCTCCGGCATGGGGATGGGTATGCTCGCCCTCGCTGATCTGACCTCTCAGGAAAGCCTGCAGGCAGCAAAGCAGACCGCCTCCGTCACCCGCCACCATCCTGCCCGGGCCAAACAGGTCGTGCATCTGTTTATGAACGGCGGCCCCTCCCACGTCGATACCTTCGACCCCAAGCCGCTGTTGAAGAAATTTCATGGCAAGCCACTGCCCAACCCTAATCTACCCACGGAACGCAAAACCGCCGGCGCACTGGGTTCTCCCTTCCAGTTTCACAAATTTGGCGAATCCGGCATCGAAGTCAGTGAACTGTTCCAGAAAACAGCCACCCATATCGACGACATGTGTGTCATCCGTTCCATGCACTCCGACATCCCCAATCATGAGCCTTCACTGTTACTCATGAACTGCGGCGACAACGCCCTGCCCCGTCCCAGTTTTGGCTCCTGGGTCAATTACGGTCTGGGAACGCTCAATGAAAATCTGCCCGGCTTCGTCGTGCTCTGCCCCAACGGCTTTCCAGTCGTCGGCCCCAAAAACTGGCGATCTGCTTTTCTGCCGGGTTCATTTCAGGGAACCCATCTGGACACCAAAGAGACTGACGTCACCCGCCTGATCGAAAACATCAACAACCCACAAACTCCAGAACGCCAGAGACGTCAACTCGACCTGCTGCAGCAGTTCAACCAGCGGCACCTCGCACAACGCGGACACGATCCCCTGCTCGAAGCCCGCATCCAATCCTTCGAACTCGCTTATCGCATGCAGTTCGCTGCTTCCGATGTCCTTGATCTTTCCAAAGAACCGAAACACATCCACGAAATGTATGGCGACGGTCTCCAGGGTCGCCAGTTATTGATGACACGCCGCCTGCTCGAACAGGGAGTCCGTTTCATCCAGGTCTGGCACAGCGGCGGACAGGAATGGGATCATCACAGTGGTATCGAAAAAAATCTGAAACGCCTCTGTGGGCAGTGGGACCAGCCCATCGCCGCATTCCTGCAGGACCTCAAACAGCGGGGCATGCTCGATTCCACACTCGTACTCTGGGGAGGCGAATTCGGCCGTACCCCGGTCGCGGAGCTCCCCGCGATGAATGGACGCGATCACAATCACTACGGCTTCAGCATGTGGATGGCCGGCGGTGGCGTCCGAGGAGGCTACGTACATGGCGCTACCGATGAAACCGGCTTCGCGGCCGCTGAAAATAAAGTCCACGTGCACGACCTGCACGCCACCATGCTGCACCTGCTCGGCATTGATCACGAACGGCTCACTTATCGCTATGCGGGTCGCGACTTCCGTCTGACTGACGTGCACGGTCGCGTCGTCAAAGAAATTATCTCATAACACAATCAACCATTTTAGGAATCATTCTCCTTTCAGTTAAGGCATCTCATCTCCATGAAAATCGAACAAATCGTCTGCCAGATCCTCCGCTCGGGTTCCGTCACCAATAAAACCGCCAGCTGCCAGGATTCGGTTCTGGTCCGTATCAAAACCGATAACGGTCTGGAAGGGATCGGCGAAGCGGACTCCTCCCCCGAAGTGGTCAAAGCCATCATCGACGCCCCTTACAGCCACAACGTGGCCTGCGGATTAAGAGAGCTCCTGATCGGCGAAAACCCGCTGGAAACAGAACGCCTCTGGCAGAAAATGTATCGCCACACCATGTACTTCGGCCGCACCGGCGTCACCATCACTGCGATGGCCGCGATCGACATGGCTCTCTGGGACCTCAAAGGCAAACACTTCGGCGAACCGATCCATCGCCTACTCGGCGGCGCTCATCACAGTGAATTCCGCGCCTACGCTTCAATCCTGTTCGGTAAAGATGGCCAGGAAACCTGCGACATCGCCCAACGCTGGATCGAAAACGGTTACACCGCCGTCAAGTTCGGCTGGGAACCGATGGGAGAGTCGGAAGCACTCGACATCGAACTGGTGGCGGGAGCCCGCGAAGGCATGGGAGACGGCACTCTGCTCATCGATGCCGGCTGTGTCTGGGATGCCAGAACCGCCCTGCAGCGGGCCAACGCTTTCGCCGATTACAATATCGGCTGGCTCGAAGAACCGCTCTTCCCTCACGATGTCGCCGGTTATGCCTGGCTCAAAGATCGCTCCCCCGTTCCCATCGCTGCCGGCGAAGAAGAATGCGGACGCGAATCCTTCGGCCCCTATCTTGAACAGCGGGCCCTCGATGTCTATCAGATCGACCTCGCCCGTAACGGCTTCACCGAAGCCTCCTATCTGAAACAGCGGGTTTCCGATATTGGTGCCCGGCCCTGCAATCACTGTTACACCAGCCCCATCACTGTTGCCGCCTCGCTGCACTGGCTGGCCACCTGCAAAGATGCCTTCATCTTTGAAGACTGCGTCGAAGACGAACCGATCCGTAATGAACTGACCCACGAAAAGGTCCAGGCCGAAAACGGCATCATTCAGGTTCCCGATCGACCGGGGCTCGGCGTCACGCTTAACGAAGAATTCGTCGCCGCTCATATTGTATCAGAATCTAAATAGTGTCCCCTGTCACACATCCCCTGACCAGACTGAGATCACAACATGACACAAACTCCCATTCGTACGAAGATCGACTTTGAACAGCCCGGTACTCAATGGAGTACGCTCAATATTCCCTTCTCTTACAACTTGAGCGGCTGGTCGCAACTGCAGATTCCCATCGCCACCATGGCCAACGGCGACGGCCCCACCGTGCTCCTCATGGCCGGTAATCACGGAGATGAATATCCCGGCCCCATCGCCATTATGAAACTGATGAAAACCCTGCAGCTGGAACAGATTTCCGGCCGCATTATTTTCATCCCCGCGATCAACATCCCCGCCGCCAAAGCAGCCACGCGACTCTCCCCCCTGGATGGGAAAAACCTCAACCGCTGCTTCCCCGGAAACGCGGAGGGCACCGTCACCGAAATCATGGCCCACTACCTCACCACGGAAATCTTTCCGCGAGTCGATGTCGTCATCGATCTGCACACCGGCGGCCGCGGCGTTTACTTTTATCCCTGTGCCCACTTGCACCTGGTCGATGATCTCGAACAGCGCCGCCGCATGGCTCAGGCCACACTCGCCTACAACACCGATTTCGCATTCCTCTATGCCGATATCGCCGGCAAAGGGCTCCTGCCTGTCGAAGCGGAAAACATGGGAAAAACCGTCGTCACCACTGAAATGGGCGGCGGCGAAGTGACTCCGGCCAGCGTGCACCGCACCACGCAGTCCGGTTTGCACAATGTCCTGATTCACCTCAAAGTCCTGCAGGGAGAAGAACAGAGCCGCGCCGACCTGGGCCTGGCTCCCACCCGCTGGATCCAGGCACTCGACGCCGACGACTATATGTTTGCCCCCGAGTCCGGCCTGTTTGAAAGTTTCGTCGATGTCGGAGCCGACGTCTCAGCAGGACAGCCCCTGGGAGCACTCTACTTCCTCGAACGCCCGGACCGCGAACCGACGATCATCGAAGCCCCCTCGGATGGTATCGCGATCGCCCATCGCGGGCCAACCTTAACCAGCCAGGGAGACATCGCCTTCTGCCTGGCGCATGATGTGGATCCTGCCGTCCTGAAAACATTCGAATAATCTCCTGTTTCTCACCATCGGGAAGACATGCATGACAGGTCTGGACTGGTTCATTGTCTTTTTACTGAATGGCGCGGTGATCGCCTTTGGCTTTTACCTCGCCCGCAGTACGAAATCCAGCAGCGACTGGTTCCTCGGCGGACGCTCGCTCCCCTGGTGGGGGCTGGGTCTCTCGATTTTTGCCACCAGTGTTGACAACGCCGACGCTGTCTCCCTGACGGGATACGCCTTTAACCACGGCATGCATATCATCACCGCTTTCACCCTTGCCAGTGTCTGCGGTGCGGTCCTGGCCTCGTTCGTCGTGGTCCCGGTCCTCTATCGAGGCGGCTTCTACACCAACGCCGAATACCTGGAAACCCGCTTCGGCAAATCCATCCGCGTCTTCAGCGCCCTGATTCAGATCCAGTACCGCACCAGTATGCTCGGTCTGATGATCTGGTCTATTTATCTCATGCTGCAGGGCCTCCTTGATTTCACTCCCACGCAATGCTGGACGCTCATCACGCTGCTGGTCATCTTCACCGCCGCCTATACCACCTGGGGGGGGCTCACATCCGTCGTCTGGACCGACGCCCTCCAGAGTCTGATCATGATGGCTGGCGGCATTACCATTTTCTACGCCGTCTGGTCCGCCACCGGGGGCTGGTCAACAATGATCGACAAACTCTCGCAGTCCACCGACGCCGGCGGACAACCGCTAAGCAACTGGCTGCACATCGGCCAGTTCCAGGATCCCAAATCCACCTCCCCCTATCTGATCGTCATGGGCTGGACCATCATCGGCATGGGTTATTACACCGTCAATCACACGCAAACCATGCGGCTCATGGGAGCCCGCTCACTCTGGGACATGAAAATGGCCGCCCTCTTCGGCTGCCTGTTGATCATGCCCATCATGATCGGCACCACCCTGATGGGAGTCATGGGCCGCGTCCTGGTTCCTGAATTCACGCCTCAAGATGCCGATCGGTTATTGCCTCATTTCGCCAACCAGTATCTCGCTCCCGGATTCAAAGGACTCGTCGTCGCGGGTATTCTTTCCGCTGCCATCAGCACTTTCGATTCCATCGGCTCCGCCCTCTCGGCTCTGTTCACCCGCGATATTTATGCACGCTGGATTAAAACCGATGCCACGGAAGCGCATTACCTGAAAACCACCCGCTGGGCAACCATCGGCATTCTGTTGATGGGCTTCCTCTACATCCCCTTCATTGCCCGTTACGACAACATGATCCAGGCCTTCCGCACATTGATTCCTGTGTTTGTCACGCCATTATTTACCGTTTATATTGTAGGCGTTCTGACCCGCGTCCCGCGTCAGAGTGGTCTGGTCGGACTCTGCGCCGGCTCCCTGTACGGACTGATTGGCTTCATCGACCGCGTCCTGGTCGACGAACCGCTGTTCAGCCCCTGGTTGACGGAAGTCTGGTACGCCTTCCCCTGCTCGATGATCATCACGACACTCGCCATGCTCGCCGCCGCCCTCAAATGGGGCTGGTTGAAACCGGAACAACAGCAGGAACAGCAGACACCACCCGCTCCGGAAAAACACGACTGGCTCTCCGAAAGCCGTCAGGAACTGCTCGCCGTCAAAGAATCTCCCTTTAATAAGCCGGTTCCTCAATACCTCAACCCCAACTGGTACGCGATTGTTTTAATCGCCTTCTCCTGCTGGGTCATATTTGGACTCTTCTGGTAATCCGCCACTACAAGAAAACTCCCGGGACTCCCCCATGCAACACTGCTTCAGATTATCGTGGTTCCCCCTGCTGATCGCCTTGTTAGTCCATCCGGGCCATGCCGCTGATCCGCCACAACAGAAACCAGCGGCCCTCGATATTGAATTCAAAGCAAACTGCGATCAGACGACACAACGCTACGTCCTGCTGCTGCCAGAACAGTTCTCGCCGAAAGAACCCCACTCGCTGCTCATCGCCCTGCACGGACACGGTTCCGACCGCTGGCAGTTCGTCAAAGATCCGCGGGGTGAATGCCGGGCGGCTCGCGATATCGCCGTCAAGTATAACCTGATCTACGTCTCCCCCGATTACAGAGCCCGCACCTCCTGGATGGGCCCCCAGGCAGAATCCGACCTGCAACAGATCATCGAGGAACTGAAGTCGAAATATCAAATCGACCAGGTCTTCCTCTGTGGCGGATCGATGGGAGGCTCGTCCAGTCTGACCTTTGCCGCCCTGCATCCAGAACTCATCGCCGGCGTCGCCGCCATGAACCCCACCGCCAACCATCTGGAGTACAACAATTTTCAGCAAGCTATCCAGGCCTCCTTCGGTGGTACCAAACAGCAGATCCCCGCAGAATACAAAAAACGGAGTGCCGAATATTGGCCCGAAAAACTGACGATGCCCCTCAGCATCTCACTCGGCGGGAAAGACACCAGCGTTCCCCCGGACAGTGCCCGCCGACTGATCAATATCTTGAAACAACTAAACCGAGAGGTCCTGCTGATCGACCGTCCGCACGAAGGCCACAAGACCAGCTATGATGACAGCCGCGCGATCCTGGAATTCATCATCCAGCGGGCCACTAGCAAGAATGAGAAACCGGCGCAATAACCCCGGTCACTGACCGATCTGAGTTTCGCTGCGTAACAGATTACCGCGGTTCAACAGCTCTTCGGTCGGCACCACCACTTTGGGTTGCAGCTGATAAGTGAACTCGTGCCGATTCGTCACTTCAAAAGGCAGCAGGTTGTCCGACACCGCATCCAGCGGCATCCACTGATACCAGGGCGTCCGCACCTTCTGCATCACGGTCTGCGTTTCATAGCCGTCCTTGGTGAGAATAATCTCGCGGGTCCCGTAGTAGGTAAAATCCATCGAGACCGGCGTATAACCGATTTCTTCCCCATCCACTTTGACCAGCGCCCCGGACGGAACAGAGCGAATCGTCATCCGCCGATGCACGCACCCGGTCTGCACCGCTGCCAGCAGTAGTAACAGCGCAAACAGAGACCCACGCTTTACATCAACCGATGCAAATCTGAATCGCGGCACAGCGGCTCTCGCAGGGTGTGGATTAACAGGGTCGGACATGGACCTTGAGACGAAACTTTCGACAGGACAACATTGGCAGACAGGTTAAGGACAGATTCCTGAATGAAGAGCGGGATTCTACTTTTCTTCCCCAATCCTGCCAAGACAAATTTTGACAGTCCCCCAACAGACCATTTCCCATAAATCATTTTATAACAGACACTTACAAAACCATGATTTCAGCACGAAAATAATCCGAAACCGCGAACCTCTTTCCTAAAACCTGTTTCTAAACAGTCAGCAGCCAACTGGAATGGCACTTTTAGCGAATATCGGCAATTATTTTCGAGACAAAGCCGGGGAAGTACCCCGGTTATCTTGAATTTCTTGTGCGGTCGTGCGATAAAGTGCGGAACACTATTAGGTTATCGATTGTCGAGTCCAGACTCAGCATCGAAAACCACATCGGGACGTGGCGCAGCCTGGTAGCGCGCTACACTGGGGGTGTAGAGGTCGCAGGTTCAAATCCTGTCGTCCCGACTTACTACAACATTGAATCCCATCAACAGTTGCGAAAGCGACTGATGATGGGATTTTGTTGTTTCTATGACTGATCTGTGTCAGAATTGAAGCGGTCTTCTTCTCGCAATACCGTCATCCAGGCTGGCAACGATGAACAGCACGATCCATTATCTGAATACCGATCTCGACCTGATCAGCCCAAGTGATTTGAAGGAACTCGTCAAGGCATTCGAAGCCGCCGGAACCTCCTCTCTTCATGTCACCAGAGAAGATGACGGTTTATGGCATGCGACGTTCGAAACGGATCAGCAGTACGCTGAACCCGAACCGAATATTTCAGAGATGCTCACCACCATTGAATCTCTTTCTGAGCCACTGCTCAATCTCTGGTCAACGTGTACCCGGCGAGAATTTAACATCGGTTACCATTGTGGAATTGATCCGTGGGCATTCAACCAGGGAATTTCGGCCGCTTTACTCAGACGCCTTACGAACGCAGGAGCTTCCATTCGATTCACACTTTATCCTGCTCGATCTGGGAATATCCCCCCAAATTGACATAGCAACTTCACAGCCAGACAATTCCGACTCCACAAATTCTCATGCATTTCCAGAGCTCCCTTTTGCCCACCATTGCCTGAACAAACTGAACTTGATCCGCACCTCCCGAATCGTATCTTACTCCCCATCTGGCTCGCGCGCGAGGCAGGTGAGCCTGCACTGGAACACGCCGCACCACTGACACAGCTGCACCTGAATCGCCGTCGTTTTTTCAAGCTTTTCACCTGACTCTCGAGAACCGGTTCGCTATGTTCTCCCCTTTTGATCTGACCCAATTGGGACAAAAACCGGCCACACCAGGACAAAATCCCGGACACAACGGGACAAAATCCCGGACACAACGGGACAAAATCCGACCACATTGGGACAAAATTTTGTCTTGACCCCCACGTCCCCTTCGAGAGAATCAAAATCATCCAGTGGCATCGCGGGCATGCCCCACAGCAATCGAATCAACCAGCAATCACAGAATATTCGATCCATGACAATTTCCTTGGCAGGCGAGGACAAAGAGACATCACCCCTGGCAACAAAACACATTACGGAACCAGCGACACATAAATCACTGACTATCTACACCAGCAGACTTTCTCGAGTCTTGCGTGCTTTTCGTAGTAGTAAACCGCGTAGCATGCGGATGGATGGTGCTGTTGACTTTTCCAACAGTGCTGCAGTCAGTAAGCAACCAGCGATGAAATCGCATTACGATATAAACTTTTGCTTTCATGAAATCAGAGACATTTTACCCGATCGACTCTTGCCCTCAGAGATGAACATTCACCAGCCCCCCATCATGATTCCCCCAACCACTTAATCAGACCATACAGACACAGACCTTTCGTGCTTTTCGTGTCATTCGTGGTTTAAAATTTCCCCTGCCTGGTTTGTCAATCACCAACCAAAACAGGTAAGCTCTATGATAGACACCGTGAATCATCTCACAATATTCACGGCTCACACTCACAGCGCCACCGGAATCCATCGAATTCAAATATCGAAAGCAGATACAATGCAGAAACGCACACTCGGCAATAATCTCGAAGTCTCCGCCCTCGGCCTGGGCTGCATGGGCCTCAGCTTTGGCTACGGTCCCGCCGTCGAAGACCAGGACGGCATCGCCCTGCTCCGGTCGGCCGTTGACCTGGGCGTCACCTTCTTCGACACCGCCGAAGTCTACGGTGCCTTCACCAACGAAGAGCTCCTCGGCAAAGCTCTCGCTCCCGTCCGCGAACAGGTCATCATCGCCACCAAGTTCGGCTTCGCCATTGACGACCAGGGTGTTCAGACCGGCCTCGACAGCCGCCGCGCACACATCCGCAACGTCGTCGAAGCCTCGCTCAAACGACTACAGACCGACTACATCGACCTGCTCTATCAGCACCGCGTCGACCCGGAAGTCCCCATCGAAGAGGTCGCTGGCACCGTCAAAGAACTGATCGCAGAGGGTAAAGTCAAACACTTCGGCCTCTCGGAAGCGGGCGTCGAAGTCATCCGTCGCGCCCACGCGGTCCAGCCGGTCGCCGCCCTGCAGAGTGAATACTCTCTCTGGTGGCGCGAGCCCGAAGAAGCCATCCTCCCCACACTCGAAGAACTGGGCATCGGCTTCGTCCCCTTCAGCCCCCTGGGCAAAGGCTTCCTCACCGGCAAGATTGACGCCTCAACCACCTTCGACAGCACCGACTTCCGCAACAAGGTCCCCCGCTTCGCCGAAGAAAACCGTAAAGCCAACCTGGCCCTCGTCGACCTGCTCGGCCGGATCGCGGCACAGAAAAACGCCACCCCGGCTCAAATCGCCCTGGCATGGATCCTGGCTCAGAAACCGTGGATCGTCCCCATCCCGGGCACAACCAAACTGCATCGTCTCGAAGAAAACATCGCCGCCGCGGATATCGAACTCACGGCAGCCGATCTCGCCGAGATCGACAGTGCCCTCTCAGAAATCGACGTTCTGGGAGAACGCTACCCCGAAGCGGCCATGAAAATGATCAATCGCTAAGGACCTTCCACCATGCGCACCACCAGACTCCCTCTGCTCACCCCGACTCTGCTCTGCTTCATGAGTCTGGCTTTGCAGACCGCGCAGGCCGAGCCCGCTCCCCACCTGCTCAAACCAGATCTGGTGGTGCCCCTCTGGCAGGGCGAACCTCCTCTGTTTCAACAGGATGCCCCCGCCGAAACCTTCGATCCACTTGGCCGGATCATCAATGTGACACGCCCGGAAATCAGCGTTTTTCTCCCCGCCCCAGATAAGAACACCGGCATGGCCATCATCGTCTGTGCGGGCAGAGATTACGGCTCGGTCGAGTGGAAAACACACTTCATCTACGCAGCCGAAGTCTTCATCCCGAAGGGCGTCGCCATCATCGGTCTGAAACACCGCACTCGCCTGCCGTTCAAAGCGACCAATCCCGATATCCGGGCTCTCACGCTGTTTGATGCCAAGCGGGCCGTCCGCCTGGTGCGACATCGCGCTAAAGAGTGGAAAATCAACCCGCGGCAGATCGGTATTGCCGGTTATTCGGCGGGGGGCGACCTGGCCATGAATCTGGCAGCGAATTTCGACGCCGGTACTCCCGACGCCACCGATCCCATCGACCGGGAAAGCAGTCGTCCCGACTTCGCCATCGGCCTGGCCACCTTGCACTGGCGACAGAAGGTGTCCCCCTTTGAATTTTCAAAGAATGCACCGCCGGTCTTCCTCGTCCATGCCACCAATGACGGCATCAAGGGAGGTGCCCCGATTGAACTGCCCCGCCAAATTGCAGCCGACCTCCAGAAGTTGAACGTCCCTGTCAAAATGGCGGTCTTCGACGTCGGCGCCCACGGCGTCGGCAATCTGATCCCCCAGCGGGTCAAACACGGATTCCCACCCGCGAAATGGCCCGACCTTTTCCTCGACTGGTACCAGCAAATCAACGCAAAATGAAAAAACAGCATCACTCTTGTAATGACAGGGGAGCAATCGACTCTTTTGATATCCCATGACCTCGAGATTAATAACCTGAAACGGACCGTTTCTGTTCGAATCTGGTTGAGAAGACCGCTCTCTCCGGCACTGACGTACGATCAAATTTCGTCTTCGTAAAGTGCGGCGAGGCGTGGTAAATGCTGTCGTATTAAATCGATGTCTTCAAAATCCCATTCTTCCCCGATCGTTTCGGTGCTTTCGTTTCGAGCCGGATAATCTGCGGTATCAGGCTGTCCGGTCACCTGCATCCATGCGTCATGTGCTGCACCATAGATTTCCGCTTCTGCATCAATGCCCTCGGAGAACCATTCGGGCGTCGCTACATCTGCCAGGCTGTCAGGATTTGCAACCGCTGCGGAATAGATCTCTTTCCCCATGCCGATCAGCCAGCATCGGAAATAGTAGAAACCGTCTTCAGAGGCTCCACCGTTGATGATATATGCAGCAGCCCATAAGTCTACTTGATTCGCCTGTGCTTCCAGGGAGTCAAAGATATGATTCCATTCGATAATCTCCTCAGGAGATAATTTGACCAGTTCTGCGACCAGCAAACTGTCCCATTCCTCTGCAGATTCAGGATCGGAACGGCATGCCCTATTGATGATCTCCCAAAATTGATTCTGGTCCACGTGATTCTCCTTCGAAATGCGACTGATACCTGCCAATCACTACGGATTTCCCCCCCTTGTAAATTTGCGGGGTCCTCACTGATCGAGTTGGCTCTCTTGCTTCCACACCCCGATCAGTGTACCCAAAAACATACTGAACATCCAGTTCCAGGCCACTATATGAACCGTGGAATCACAAACTGGCAGAAAAAAACAGACATCAAGAAAGAGAGAATAGAGCCGGAAAAATGCCGTCCTGGTCTGTGACAACGGGAGTTCCCATCGATTGGAAACATTCTTTTCACCTGATTCTTAAGTTGATCAATCAACTCATATTTTGCCACAGTTTATCACTGCTTGCGATCAATTAAGCATCAGCTGCAAATAGGTCACATCCAGCCACTGGTCGAATTTATTTCCGACCTCGCGGAACGTGCCGACCACTTCAAAGCCGAAGCTCTGATTCAGATGCAGGCTGACCTCGTTCCCCTGTGCTACACCTGCAATCAGCGTGTGAAAGTTCAGCCGTCGCGCTTCATCGATGATCGCCTGCTTCAGCTGCCGGCCGATCCCTTTGCCGCGCTGCGTCCCCTTCACATAGAAAGACGTTTCCGCGGTCCGCTCATAGGCCTTGCGGGGACGCCAGCGGGACAGACAGGCCCAGCCCGCCACTTCGCCGTCGCATTCCGCCACCAGAATCGGAAAGCGTTCTTCATGCGACTCAAACCAGTTCAGCCGCTGCTCCCGCGTCTGTGGCGCCAGATCGAAAGTGGCTGTCGACGTTAAGATCGCCTCGTTGTAGATCTCGGTCATCGCCTCTAGATCCGTTAATTCCGCCCGCCGGATGTTGATCACACCAATGCCTTTCGAGAACAGGTGCCAGAGAATCGTGAGTGACAGCAGCCCGCACAGAGGGCCTTGCATGAGAGAGACAACGGTAACCGGTTCGGATCTCAGGTCCCCTGTGATCCCTGCAGACGGGAAAGGGGCACCTTCAGAAAATGCACGCCATCCCGGTTCATATACACCGTTCCCACATGCTGGTCGTCCAGCTGAATCGTCCGCGCAGAGTAATAACGGGCCGTCACTGGTGTTTCCGGCAGCAGCACCACCGTCCGTCTCGCATCCCAGGTCTGCCCGTCATCCTGTGACAGGTTATAACTCAAACCCCGGTTCTGATGCCCCCGGCCCCAGGTCACCAGCACTCTTCCGTCAGTCAACACCGTCAGGTAACGCCCCTCCGCATTATCCCGCTGATCGGGAACCGCGGGGAAGCCTGTAATCTGCTTCCAATGCTTCCCCTCATCATTCGAATGCAGCAGCACCGGCCCCATCGCCAGCAGACCGCCGTCCTTCAGTCGCACGATCTGCTGAAACTCATGCTGCACGCCATCCGGCCCCACCAGGGGAAACGTTGTGAGCGCGCCAGTTTGGTGATCATACAATCGCGGCGGTCCGGTCCGTAACGGCAACAACCACCGTCCCTCACTCCAGGGGAGCACATTATGCCGCACCGCCCCCAGATGCGTCCCGTCCACCGGGCCGATCAGCCGCTGATCGCTCCACGTCTTCCCCTGATCGGAACTGATCACATACAGCAGAGCCCGCTCGTAATAACCATCGCGGGCTTTATCGTCGGCAATGTAATTCCAGGTCACCAGAATCCGCCCATCGGGTAGCGTGTCCGTCGTGCCGGGATAGACTTCGAACTTCTTCACTTCCCGAATGACGTCGGGACGTTTCGCAGACGCCGGGATCGGCTCCGGCTTCGACCATGTCGCCCCATCATCGGTGGAACGAGAACAGAGCAGTACGTTGTCTCCCTTGAACACCACAATCAGCGTTCCATCACTGGCCTGGCAGATCGAAGGATGAATGTGCCCCTTGATGCGCTGCGCCAGAATCGAAACCGGCTGCTCCTCCGCCTGGACGACCAGAGAACCAGACAACATCACCAGCAGCAACAGGGGAACACGCAGGAAAAAACGTTTCATCGCTCAAGCCTCGACTTTGAAAGGAAATCAGCGAAAGGAACTCAGTCCGCGCGACTGGCGGCCGCCTGTCGTAACAACCGGAGTGAGGTTTCCACCAGCATCTCACCGCTGCCAGGCTGCAGATTGGAATTGGTCACTTCATAACTCCCCCCGGCATACGCGGCCCGGTGGGGAATATAAATCGTCTCCACCGCGTTCGACAGCTCGACAATGATCGTCGTCTTGAATGGGGACGCCTGCTTGATCGCCAGCCCCAGTTCCACGAACACCTCGCCCGGCAGACAGACAATCGCCACTTCATTGCCGATGGTCATCACGGTCACATCCACGGGCAGCGTTTCACCAATACCCGCCAGCGATCGGCTCAAGCCCCAGGTAATATGCTGTTTGGTCTCGGCGTAAGGCTTTTTGTGCCGCATCTGATCCAGAATCATCTTTTTATACGCGGTCACATGCTCGAAGAAATCGACCTTGCCCCCGGCATGGGCTACCTTCAGCAGCTCGATCGAGCGCTTCACTTCCGGCTGCGACGCATCCTGCAGAGGCAGATCCACTACCTGAGTCTGCACCGTCAGACCGGTGCTTTTCACCGGCTCCAGTTTCGGCAGCTCCTCTTTGATCGATTCCCCCAGCGAATTCCCGATGAAGTCCACCTTGTTCCGTACCGACGCTGACGGATTGGAATGATTGATGTCCCCACAGCAGCCGGTACCGAAAATCGAAATCACATCTTTGCCGAGCGCCTCGCGGAGTGTCTGTTGGATAAAAAACGGATAGTCGGCACTCCAGCGGGTCCCCCCCACCGTATCCAGGTGCAATGCGAAGTTACTCAGCACGCCTTCGTACGAACCGTCCTTCGCATCCTTGATTGCCAGCAGCTCAATCCGCGGATCAATCGGACCAGCGGCCCGAATCACATTCGGATTCTTCAACGACTGCCAGGTCTTTACACTCCCGTCCTTCATCACAAATCGTCTGTTGAAGGCCACCGGCGTTTTTTGAATGGCAGCCCCCGTTTCCAGTTGAGCCGGTTTCGCAGCTTTATTAGCAGCCACAATCGCCTCCACCGGACCGTTGATCAGTTTTTGAATGTACTTAGCCCGCAGGGGCTGCTGTTTCTCTTTTCCCAGGTAGAGATACAGCTCCTTCATATAATCGGGGGCCGTGTGCGAATGAGTCGCCGCCAGCACGATGTTCTCAGCCGGGATCCCCGTCTGTTCCGCAGCCAGCCGACGCACCTCTTTCGACAGATCCGTAGCGATGCCGATCAGGTCACAGACCACCAGTGCCCCGGCGGTATCCCCTTCCCGAAATACAATCGCTTTCGCCTGCAGCGGATCGATCTGTCCTTCCGCCAGTCGCTCATGATAATAACCGGCCATCGGGAAACCGACGGGAGGCGTGATATCGGTCTCCGCCACTCCGACCTGCAGACCATCGCCCGCACTGGCAACAGACACGAACGACAGCAGACACAGACAACACAACATCAGGCAACGATTCAAAAACGACATGGGAGGGAGACCTTTAATGGAGGTAAGTCAAATAGAGGGAGGCAGCGCAAGCCCGGTTCAGTCGGCAGTCTTACCGTCGCGGAGTTGCTTGAATTTCTGATAACCTTTCCAGGCAATCCTCTGTAATTCAGCACGGTCCTTGTCAGAAAACGTTTTCGTAATCGGTTTACCGTCACGATCCTTGTCCCGTTCTTTGTTGTTCCAGAAACGGATATCGGTAATCGAATCGACGGGCAGCCCTTCCGGACTCTTGTCAAACAGGGCCGCATAAATCGCACACGCCGTCAGGTACGCCATCGTCTGATTCAGATGCGCATCGTTCAGGAACCGCAGTGTCAGATCCGGACGTTCGGTCTGACAATACAGTCCCACCAGCGACATCGGAGCGGCACTCGCATCGAGCTGCTTCGCCAGCGCCGCGATCGCTTTCGCTTTTTTCATCACTGGTTCCGCATCCGGGGCCGTCCGCAGGGGATTCTTGTTCTGCGTGGCGGGGGTCGTTTCATACAGAATCACGCGTGCCCCCTGTGCCTTCGCCAGGGCTGCGAACTTCGGTGCATACTGGGCATACAATGACGGATCCCCTGTCACATCATCCCGGTAAGACTGGAGTATGACCACATCCCATTTCGGGTGCGGCTGATCCAGTTCTTTCAGCAACTGCTGATGTCGTTTCAGTGCGGCGAGGGCATAACGGTTCTCTTTGTCTTCAGCCGCTTTTTTCAGATCGGCAATCGTCTGTTCCTCTTCCGCTTTCGTCAGAGAATGCAGTTTCACAAAATTCTGAGAGCCCAGGTTCCAGTGATCCACCATCCGCCGACCACCATAAATCACCGTCGTCGGCTTAAAGGTCAGCCCCGGATTCCCCGCTTCCGCCATCTGCTTCACCACCTGGGCCAGGTTATGCCGAGCCGTGTAACTGTTGCCGATAAACAGCACGTTTAACGTCTGCTTTTCTTCTGCTGCCGCATAATTCGACAATCCATTCGACAACAACAGACAGATCAGACTTAAGGTAACCAAACACAGACGTACGGACATCGTCAGCCCTCTCTCGAAACAGAAACAAAACTGGAACAAAACCACTTCCTATTATGTAGCGACCACGAGCAGCAGTCAAAGGAAACGTTCCCGTACCGGTTTTGCCGCAATGATTCCCGATTAATCCAGTGTGTTCACATCCAGCGTAATCTCAGCGTTGAACAGCTTCGAAACGGGGCACCCCGCCTTCGCCTTGCCCGCCAGCTCTTCCACGGTCGCAGCATCGGCTCCCGGGACTTTCGCATTCAGCGTCAAGTGAACGGCTTCAATCGCAAATCCCCCCTCCACCTGGTTGAGCGACACTTCCGCTGTCGTCTCCAGACGCTCGGCGGTGTGCCCGGCGTCTCCCAGAATCTTGGAGAGTGCCATCGAGAAACAGCCGGCATGCGCTGCCCCCAGCAGTTCCTCGGGGTTCGTCCCCTGCTCGCCTTCAAACCGGGTCGTGAAACTGTAGGGCAGGTCGCTCAACGCCCCACTGGCTGTGGATACCGTCCCCTTACCGTCTTTCAGTCCCCCCTGCCAGACGGCTGATCCGCTTCGTTTAATCGACATGGTATTTTCATCCTTGTGATAAAGGCTGTCAGTCAAAATGTCACTGCATCCACCTTAAGTCATCCAACGGAAAATGTCACGAATCTTTTCACGATTGGAAACTTCTCCCCATTGCTGCGCGTCCCTGAATCAGAAACAGCATTGCCAGACACCACGCAGCCCAGTACAATCTAATATTCTGCCAATCGTAAGAATGTAATATCAAGCTTAACCCTACTGGGAGCCCTGCAGGATGAATCAGAAGCATTATCGTCTCCAGACCGTCTGCACCCTCATCGCGATGCTCGCTGCCCTCTTTATGCTTCTGTTCTTCCAATCGTTTCCGTTACATGCCGAAGACGAGCAGCAGACACCCCTCAAACCGGATCTGCCTTACCAGGCCGAAAAGAGTGATCCGATCAACCACGAGGTCCAATTTTCGGTGGTGGTCACGCCCCCTTACCACTGCAAAGTCCTCAAGGTCTGGATCCCGGTCCCGCAGACCGACGCCGCCCAGGAAATTAAAGCCAGCGAATTTTCGACCTTCCCCCAGGAAGTCACTCCCCGGATCAGTAACGAACCCGTCTACGGCAACCGCTTCGCGTATTTTGAATTTCACAATCCCCACGGTGCCCAGATCATTACACATCGCTTCAAAGCGAAAGTCTGGAATCTGCGCTGGCACATGGATCCCGCCAAAGTCGCCAAAGTCGATCACTGGCCAAAGTCATTCGCCCCCTACCTGAAGCCGCAGTCCGTCGAACAGCCACAGCAGTTTCGGCAGGTGATTCAGAACATCAGCACCGGCTTTCAAAACAAAGGCCCCGGGCTGATCGGCGCGATGAACTGGATCGATCAGAACCTGACCTACGATCACGTAAACGCCTCACTGCGTGCCGATGCGAATCATGCCTTCGCCCAGCGACGTGGTCACTGCAGCGACTATCACGGACTGTGTGCCACCATGGGACGCGCACTGGGTTACCCCACCCGCGTCACATACGGCCTGGCGCTCTACCCCAAAAATTCTCCCTCGCACTGCAAGATGGAAGCCTATCTTCCCCCCTACGGCTGGATCAGCTTCGATCTCTCAGAAACGCAGAAACTCGCGAAACGCATTCAGTCAGACGAAGACTTAACCGCGGAACAGAAAGCGACGCTCAACAAAGCAGTTCGCCAGCGCACCCTCTCCGGTTTCCGGGAAAACAGCTGGCTGCTCTTGACCCGCGGCACCGACTATCAGCTCTCGCCCCCCGCATCCCAACCGGTCCGCGTCGTCCGTACCGCGTATGTGGAAGCGGATGGCGAAGTCCTCCCCGACCCCGATCCCGCGAACATCAACAAACGCGAATTCTCCTGGATGACTTCGCACCGCTACACCGCCGACAGGCCGTTCAAAAAACCGTTCAAGGATCTCTCTACCCTGAGCGAGGATTGAATGTAAGCCGTCTTAAATCCTCTGGGAAAAAACTATTCAGTCAGGCTCCGAAACGGAATCAGCTGCCAGAGCCGCCGATCTCGCAGGTAAAGACCCAACCAGAGAAAAATGCCCAGGCCCACCTGAATCACAAACGAGTCTTCCACCCTCCAGTGCGTGCAGATCGCCCCTCCCAGATATCCGGTCAACAGAATCGCCCCCAGCACTGCGGTCCAGGGAACCAGGTACAGCACCAGGCAGACCAGCTCCAGAATCGCCAGCGGCACGATCATCGATTCCGGCAGGCCCAGCTTCGCCATCCCTTCTGAAAACTCCGGTCCCCCCTTGAATTTCATAACCGCACTCATACCAAAGAGGAACGCCACCGGCAGTGCCATCAGACGACCGATCCAGACCAGCACCCGCGGCGTCTTCTCAACCGGGGTTGTCACTGCTTCATTCATGCTGTTTCCTTTCATTTCCGCAACCTCGTCCATTCGAGACAATTCCAAAACAGGCGTCGCTCTCACTCCTGCTGATCTAGTTTTTCCGCGGCTTCTGCGATGCGCTGTTCCTGCTCCTTGAGTTCCGGCGTCATCGCATCACCAAAATCGTCCATTTCAAAGAAAGGTCGAATTTCCAGGTCGGATTCTTCCGGCATCGGATTGGGACAGCGTTTGGCCCACGCGATGGCTTCTTCCATCGAATCCACTTTCCAGACCCAGTAGCCCGCCACCAGTTCTTTCGTCTCGGCAAACGGACCGTCGATAACCGTGCGATCCTCACCCGAAAAACGAATCCGCACCCCCGCCGAACTGGGACGCAGTCCGTCCCCCGACAGCATGATCCCGGCTTTGACCAGTTCCTCGTTGAAGTTCCCCATCGCTGTCAGCAGCTCCTGGCTGGGCATCTCACCTGCCTCAGAACTCTGCGACGCTTTGACCATCACCATCACTCTCATTGTTCCACTCCTCTTTTTCAATCTCGATTGAGTTTACTCTGTTCCGAGTCTGCTTACCGTTTGACTTCAATTTCCGGGAGTTCAAAAATGGGACGAATTTCGACCGTCCCCTTTTTCGCCGGGGGCAGACGGCTGGCGATCGCGATCGCTTCATCCAGGTTTTCGACATCGATGATATAATAACCACCCAACTGCTCTACCGTTTCCGCGAACGGACCGTCCGTGACCATCTTCCGGTCATCACGCACCCGCACACAGGTCGCCGTCGATACCGGATGCAGGGGCGACGAGGCCAGATACTTCCCCTGGTCATTCAGGTCATGGCAGATTCCCATCGACTCTTCCATGCAGGCCGACCGCTCTGCCTCGGTCCAGTTACTCTCCGTACCATAGATCAGTAACATGTATTTCATTGGATTTCCCTGTTCGCTCTGAAATAAAATTGAAATCAAACGTTTAAACAAGATTCAGGATGATATTCCCCCGGGGAGATTGGGAACCTCGACAACCGGCCGCACCTCCACCGTTCCTTTCCGGGCACCCGGGATCCGCTTGGCGATCTCCACCGCCGCTTCGATACAGTCCACATCAACCAGGAAGTAGCCGCCCAGATGCTCGGTCGTTTCTGCGAATGGCCCGTCGGTCACTAAAGCTTCCCCTTCTCGCACCCGCACGCTGATTGCTGTTTCAACCGGTTCCAGCGGCGCTGCGGAACAATACTGGTCCTGGCTGTGCAGGTCGTGGCATAAAGCGACTGATTCTCCCAGCGCTACCTTCCGTTCTTCCGGTTCCCAGGCATCGGGTGTGGCATACACCAGTAACAGATATTCCATGATGGACTCGCTCTCCTCTCAGTTCTTTCGTCGATACTCAGATCGCATGATCTGCACCCAGTCCCCGGATTCGGTCAGGATCTCACTGGTCAGCACCCACTGCGAATCATCGATGATTTCGATGGCATCCTTGTAAGAGGCCATCCCTTCACTGCCGCACTTCGGGCCCATGGTATCCAGCGTCAGCTTGCGGCCCGATTCATCCAGACCGCCCTGGTAACTCCAGAGGCAGGACATCATCGAACCGGCAAAGCTACCCACATACAACCCCTGCGCCACATCATATCCCAATGTCATTAGAGTCGACCAGGCCCCGGTATCGGCGTCCTCGCCTCCCCCCTCAATCAGATACCACATCCCGCCCAGGGACCGGCACGTCACCTCTCCGGTGGTTTTCATGGCAGGCTGATCCGGTCCCATCTGACATTCCATTTCCGACAACCAGACTCCCTCCAGCGGCTTCAGCCAGTGGTGTGCTTCCTGTGGTTTTTCAAACATCTGTTGTTCTCCCATGCTGACTCAGCAACCACGCCGTTTCCGGGGATTGCCGATGGATTACTGAATCGCCGCGTCCCGTTCTTTGATCAGCGCACTGATCTCTTCATTGACCGGACGGATCTCAAACGGGCCCATGCCAATACCCGGATGCTTGGAAATCAGCGCGATCGCATGATTCAGATCCCGCGCTTCCAGAAACAACAGCCCGCCGATCTGTTCCTTGGTCTCCGCAAAGGGACCGTCGGTCACATCCACCTGCCCGTTCAGCGTGCGGAGTGTGACTGCCTGGCTGGCATGCTGTAACGCCTGCCCTCCCAGGAAATGCCCCCCCCGGCGGAGTTCATCATCGTAGGCAAAACAGGCTTCCATCGCGTCGGATATCTCTTCCTCTGATTTCCCTTCCAGCCAGGCCTCGTCGTAATATCCCAGACAGACAAATCTCATCGTAGCACCTCATTTGATTGATTGGATGATCTGTTAATTCATTCGTGTTTGACTCAGGCTCCGTCAAAGGCACTCTGCAGGGACGCAATCTCCAGCTTCGTCATCTGCATCAGCGCCGCCATTACCCGGCCTGATTTCTCCTGATCTCCCGACTGCATCAGCTCAGGCAGAATTGTGGGCACGATCTGCCAGGAGAGACCAAACCGGTCTTTGAGCCAGCCGCACTGGCCCGGCTCGCCCCCCGCTGACAGCTTCTCCCAGTACTCGTCAATCTCCTCCTGTGAGTCACAATTCACCACGAATGAAATCGCCTCGTTAAACTTGAACAACGGTCCGCCATTCAAAGCGGTAAACCGCTGGCCTTCCAGTTCAAACGCAGCCACCATCACGGAGCCGGCAGGACCGGGACCTCCCTCGCCATAACGTGTCACATCGAAACGTCGCGAGTTTTTGAAGATCGAGGTGTAATAATCGATCGCCTCTTCCGCATTGTTATCAAACCAGAGAAACGGAGATATTTTCGGAGTATCTGTCATCGTGCTTCAATTCTATAAAAGATGCTCACCTGGATGGGAAACGGACCACGTTTTACGAATTCGAATTCTGTTCGAACATCTCCCGCATGCCTGTCTGAATCTCCTCAAAACTCAGATCACGCACATGCGTTGCCACCGACCAGCGATGCCCGAACGGATCTTCCAGCTGACCGTAACGGTCGCCCCAGAACATCTCCATTACCGGCATTGTCTGCGTCGCCCCGGCTTCGATCGCCTGATTGAACACCGAATCCACATCTTCCACCTGCAGATGAATCAGTACGGGTGACCCCTGCAGTTCTTTGGGACTTTTCGCACCGCACTCGTCACGCGTATCCGCCAGCATGATCCGGGAGTCTCCGATCTGCAGGCACGCATGCACCAGCTTGCCATCCGGCCCGGGCAGCCGCATCAGTTCCTCCGCTCCGAACGCGTTTTTGTAGAACTCAATCGCCTCCGCTGCATTTGTGCAGACCAGGTGCGGGGTAATGCTGTGCATGCCTTCGGGAATCGGTTTGAGGCTCGAACTGTTCATCCATTTTCTCCTGTGAATCTAAAACTTTCAGGTAACAGACCGGGCCGATGACTCGCTGCCCGGCCCCCGTTTACCAGTTAGTCGAGTAACAGCCTCCCCAATCGACAACAGCCCCGTTTTTTTTTCGAAAAACAGCCACAGCTCAATTTTCACAGCCAGCATGCATTGCAATAAGCTACTGACAGGAAACACTTTAGAATTGATATACTTCCATAGAATTCGATCTGAGATTATTCGTGGGAAGTGCGTTGTTCATCCAGTTCCCGCAGGCGTTTTTCCAGATAACGCCGTTCCGAGGCTTGATTCACCAGCGACAGGGCCTGCTCATAGGCAGCCCGCGCCTCTGCCGTTCGACCTGAGCGACGACACAGATCCGCCCGTGCCGCGTAGACCAGATGGTATTCACTCAGCTCCCCGCGCGACAGAATCGCATCGATGAGTTCCACTCCCGCATCTGGTCCCTGGTGCATCGCGACCGCGACCGCTCGATTCAATTCCACAATCGGCGATGGATTGGCCTGCAGCAACAGATCATACCAGTCCACGATCCGCGCCCAGTCGGTCTCCGCAGCACTCTGCGCCCCGGCGTGTACCGCGGAGATCGCTGCCTGCAGGGTGTAGCTCCCCACCTCTCCCGAAGTAATCGCCTGCTGTACCAGCGCGGTCCCCTCGCGAATTTTCTCCTGGTCCCACAGATTGCGGTCCTGATCTTCCAGCAGGATCAGATCTCCGTCTACTGTTGTGCGCGCTTCCCGTCGTGATTCGTGTAACAACATCAAAGCCAACAGGCCAGTCACCTCTGCATCGTCCAGCAGTTCTACAAGCAGTCGCCCCAGCCGGATCGCCTCTTCGGACAGATCCCGCCTGGTCAGCGAATCTCCGGAGGAAGCAGAATAGCCTTCATTGAAGACCAGATAAACCACCGTCAGTACAGCATCCAGGCGCTCGGGAAGTTCCTCCCGATTCGGGATCACATACGGAATGCCCGCGTCCCGGATCTTCGCCTTACCGCGTACAATCCGCTGCGCCATCGTGGAAGGCGACGTCAGAAACGCACTGGCAATCTCTTCGGTAGTCAGCCCGCACACTTCTCGCAACGTCAACGGAACCTGCACCTGGGGAGCGATCGCCGGGTGACAACAGGTGAAGATCAAACGCAGCCGGTCGTCTTCCACATCCTGATCGGAGCGGTCCGCGTTCTGCTCAGCCACACGTTCCAGCCGCTCTGCGACTTCCTGCTGTGCCTCATTAAACCGGGCATGGCGGCGGATGCTGTCGATCGCCTTGAAACGTCCGGTCGAGACCAGCCAGGCACGGGGCTGATCAGGAATCCCCGTCTCCTGCCACTGGGCGACGGCGGCAGCAAACGCTTCATGCAGCGCCTCTTCCGCCAGATCGAAATCTCCCAGCAGGCGAACCAACGTCGCAAAAACGCGCCGCGATTCGCGCTGATAGATTTCATCGACCTGCTGGCGAATGGATTCAGTAGAAGACTCACTCATCTGATTCTGACCTGATAGGATCCGTACCGTGTTTCGCCGCGGAAAGGCACTGTAAGGATAATCAGTCTCTCAGACAATTCAACAGGCTTTGGCCCGGAACGGTCAAAAAGAAATCAGAATTAAGACTGCTTCACAATCTTACTCAGAATCGGATGGTTATCTTTGATGTGATAGGAAAGAGCCTTGCGTGCAGTCTTCCAGTCCTCCGCGATCAGGGCTTCCAGAATCGCCTGGTGCTGCCGCACTGTTTCAATCGCCGTTTCCCGGTCCTGATCTTCCCAGTCGAACAGAATATCGTAGTACTTCCCCTGTCGCTGAAAGAAGTCCTGGATGTAACAGTTTCCTGCTTTCTCAATGATGTAGGCGTGCAGCGAATTATCGATCAACACCTCAGTATCCTTTGATTTCGGAATCACATTCCCATCCAGAATCTGCTGCAGATCCTCTTTGACCAGATGCGGTTTCGCCAGCTCCAGCGCCTTGAGCTCCAGCAGCTCGCGCACTTCCAGAAAGGCCTGCATGTCCTCCTGGCGGAATGGTCTCAGTCGCCAGCCCCGTCGGGGAATATGATCCAGAATCCCGGCCCCTGCCAGACGATTCAGGATGATCCGCAGCGAAGAACGGCTGATTTTGTACTGCTGCGCGGTCGCTTCCTCTCGAATATCGACCGGCTCCCCCTTCAGGCTCAACTTCACGAAATCATTCGTGATCACTTCAAACATGTCAGCAGGAGGTTCCGGCAACTCAGAAGATTGTCCCTTCTTCAAAGGCTTGATCTGTCCCTGATTGATCTCCAGGCGACGGTTGGATCCTTTCTGCAGCAGCCCTTCCTCTACCAGTTCCGCCAGCGCCAGTCGTACGGGAGAAAAGCTGACCTGGTAATGTTCCGACAGCGCCTCCAGCGTCAGCGGTGCCGGCAGTTCCTGACCACTGCGTAACCGGACCTCGAGATCGTTCTTAATGTAATTTTTGAGTGACATCGCTCGCATCGGAAACTCTGGTTCCGGATCTAAATTCGAATTCGAACTTCAGGCAAAACTAACTTATCTTTCTGTCCAATTTTGCCTCTGCTTCAGTGTACTGCTCTCAGTATGAGGAGCAAAGCCACCCGTGATGCAAATACCAAAATGCAGCCAGTAAGCATAAAAAATCCCCTTGCACCGGCTGGAGATGCAAGGGGAAATACTAACTTGCGTCAGTCTGGATACCTGCCGGCGTCAGACTCCCAGTTCATTCCAGGGACCAGTAATCGCAAAGGTAATCCCCGGATCCTGGATATTGACAAACAGCCATTCTCCATCGGGACTGAAAGTAGCACCCGCCCACTCACCGCCGGTAAAATCGCCCGTCAGACGGGGATGCTCTCCCTTATGCAGGTGAATATTATTGATGGCCAGCGTCTGCAGCAGACCTTTCCGGCTCAGCGTATGCAACCGCAGGGGTTTCAGGTCGGCATCTTCACACAACACCAGACCACCGCGGGGGCTGACCGTCAGGTTATCCGGGCTGTCCAGAATGTCGTGAGACGGCGACTGGAACACCAGGCTCAAGGTCTGATCTTCCGGCGAGAAGGCCCAGATCTGTCCCAGCTTCGCTTCGCCTCCGTCTGTGCAGTTGAAATACACGAGTCCATCGCCATACCAGCAGCCTTCCAGGCGGCCGAAGGTCGTTGCACCTTTGGCTTTCCCCTGTGAGTACACACCCAGCCCGTCATTGGCACCTGGCGTATTGCGGCGGACCGGATCTTCGATATCGACCCACTCCGCCTGGTAACGTACGCCCCGCTGGGCACCTGTGCGGAGGTCTGCCTGGCCTTTGATTTTCAGCATCTGCAGAGCACCGCCTTTGGACAACACTTCCCGCTCATTCGGCAAAAAGCGATAGAAGCCCGCGGTATCCCGATCCTCGGTTTCGTAAATGATCCCATCCCGCGGATCGATGGCCAGCGCTTCGTGCACAAACCGTCCCAGTGCCTGCAGCGGTTCCAGTGTCGCTTTTCCTTCGGCGGGAACTTCAAAAACCCAGCCGTGATGTTTCTCGTGTTCATACTGCACATCGCGGAAGCTTTCGCGAGGACCGATCACGGTTTCTTCACAGGACAGCCAGCTCCCCCACGGAGTCGGACCGCCGGCACAGTTTTGCACGGTTCCCGCCAGGCTCGTCCAGCTCTTCAGCCACTCGCCTGTCTTCACATTGAACTGCAGGTTGGCACAACCACCGCCCGCTTTGGGGTCGAAGGTCAGTTCCGCCGGACCAAAGGATCGGGAACCTTTAATTTCATGATTCCGACAGAGGGTTACGATATCACCTGTCTGTGCAATCACACCCATTCCGTCGTGACCTTCGGGAGTGACCACGCCGTCTGACATCATGTCCCCTACCCAGCCAAACGAGCGATAACGAAAACCATCCTGTAGTCGCAGCAGAGGCAGGCCGGTGGTCTCATCCGCCACGGGCTTGAGATCGGACTGGTCTTTGACGATCCCCCTGGCTTCCGTAGTAGAAATAAAACGGGAGAAGACAGTCCCCGCTGCAGGAGCGGTAATGGCTGCTCTTAAGAAGTTGCGTCGTGAGAAGGAGTTGGACAAGGTTGCCTCGAAATGGATACTCAGGATCATTGAGAAAATCCGGCTGAAATGAGTCGATCCACATCGACTGCCGGATGAATTCATCAAATCTTAACGCCAATTATTAAGATATGATGAACGATCCATTAAGATATCTAAATCGGAACTTCTTAATCGCCATACCACTGCCGATTTGAACAGACCCGGACCATGCAGAGGTCCGAAATGACGCACCAGCTCCTCGGGATCCGGTGACTTCTCAGACTGGGTCCCCGAATGCAATTCGAGAGTCGAGGGTGATACCGGATGTAATCCGGTATTGCCGCAGGCAACAGGAGGTAGCAGTATCGGCGAAGAATGGAGTGTCCATGTTCCTCACCATGTTTGTGTGGTTGATTGGAAACCTGGTTTCAGAGTGTGCGCGTGAGCTGTGACCTCCTGCTCGCTGCGCTCGGTCCGGATTACATCCGGACCCACCCGATCCTGAGTAGTTTTTCTGGAGTCAGGGTGCCCCCGAATGCAATTCGGGGTTGTCAAAGACAACAGGAAACGGTCAGAGCAGACATCCGAACGAACTTGAACCTCTCCAACTCAGTCCACTCCGTTCCAGAATGTCAACTGGTGGCTGATCAGACCTGAAATGGTCCGCACGTTTGTGCAACGCCACCAGAAGCTCGGTCGATTCTCAGCTTACGGCTGCTTGGTAGAGGGGAATGAAAAGCCCGACTGCCGCACCCGAGAAGGCTCTTCGGGCGCATCCTTGATGCCTGAACTCCCCTTCATCGCCCCGCTGACCCCCAGAATTTCCGGATGACGGGCAATCCGGTCGCTGAAGATGCGGATGTCCCGCGCGATCGGTTCCAGGTTGTTCAACAGCACCGTCAACGAAGTCGCGGAACGGTTCATGTTGCGATACAGGTCCGGATCCGAAATGAATTTCTTGAGCGAGCCGTCTCCCTCGTTCAAAGCCCGCGAGAACGAGTTCAATTCTGCCATCAGTGCATCCAGCCGGGAGAGACTCCGGTCCAGCTTGACCACCATAGACTGGCTGTGTTTCGCCAGCGGATCGGTCACCCGCGACAAATTGTCCAGGTTCTGCCCCGCTTTCTGCACCGCCATCTCGACGGATGCAATCGTGCGCTGGGTACTCTCGATCATGGCCGGCATCGCGGCCAGTGAACGCTTCAGGTGTTCCTGCTGCTTGGGATCGGCAACCAGCTGATTCACATTCGTCATCATCATGTTCATCTTGCGCATCGCCTGTGAGAACTCTTCCAGTGAAGTCGCCGCCCGTTCGACAACGACATCGATGTTCCCCTCTTTGGTCTCCAGCAGACGGTTCATATTCCCCGCCAGCTTGCCCCACTCCTGGCTGGTCTCCGTAAAGGCGGACAGTGTTTTGGTCACCTGCTGTTCCATCCGGTAGACCACTTCCATCGGGTCAGTCGACGCCTGGCCGATCAGTCGTTCGCCTGGTTCCAGAAATTTCTTATCGACGCCGGGGGTGATCACAATCTTAGAATCCCCCATAATCGTGGTCACAATCTGGGGACTCGCATCTCTGCGCAGATGCTGTGTGTCATTAATCTTCACCAGCAGCACTACGCCCGGTTTACTGTCGCTGGTGATAATCTTATCGACTTCGCCGATCCGGATTCCGTGCCGCACCACTGGCGTTCCACGATGCACGCCGGAGATCGACTCGAAACGCATCGCAATCGTGTACTTCTTCTTCCACAGGGTTTCCAGCTGACCGAACTGAAAGATCATCCCCGCTCCGGTCAGCAGCGCAGAAATCACAAACAGTCCTACTCGAAATTGTATCTGGCGATCCGTCATTTTAACCTCAATTCGATCTCGTCCCTGAGATCAGACTCGTGACTCGTTTAAACCTGTTCAGCGCTCTACTGCTGATCTTAACCCGCTTCCGCCATCTCCCGCAGTCGGTCCCCGGCTTCGCCGTACACAAACTGATGCACGCGGGGATTGGACGACTGAAACGCTTCCTCTGCAGTCCCTTCGAACACAATCTGTTCCTCATCGGGTCGCAGGCGTGCCAGTGGATACAGCATGATGATCCGGTCAGCCACCTTTCTGACCGTACTCATATCGTGTGTGACCACGATACTGGTCACCGGTCGACGGGCTCGCGTCTGCAGGATCAGCTCGTTAATCACATCAGTCATCACAGGGTCCAGCCCTGTCGTGGGTTCATCGTAGAGCATCACTTCCGGGGTCATGGCCAGCGCCCGGGCCAGCCCCACCCGCTTTTTCATTCCGCCGGACAGCTGGGCCGGCTTCTTCTGACAGATGGTCTCCGACAGGCCGACTTCTCTCAGCCGCTCGACGACGATCTGATCAATTTCCGCTTTCTTCAGTTTCGTATTCTGATTCAATCCGAAGGCGACATTTTCATACACCGACAGACTGTCAAACAGGGCCGCCCCCTGAAACAGATACCCGATCCGCAGTCGGTCCCGGTGCAGTTCCCGCGTGCTGCGATCTGTGATCGACCGTCCATGCCAGCGCACGTCACCGCTAGAAGGCTCCAGCAGGCTCATAATCATTTTCATGGTCACGCTTTTACCGCAGCCACTCTCGCCGATCACGACCAGGGTCTCACCACGTCGGACACCAAAGCTAATATCGCGCAGCACGTCATGCGTTCCGAAACGCCGCGAGACATTCCGCAGTTCGACTACATAATCCGGATCTGATTTCCGTTCGTTCATAATACTGTTGTTCCCCAGTTCCTGTGCGGGCGATTCAGGCTATCTGATTACGCCCGGGTAGATGGTCTGCATAAAGTGGTAGAAGTTGACAATCGTCACACCCAGCAGGAAATCGAGAATCATGATTACAATAAAGGAATACACAAACGCTTCCGTCGCCGCCTTCCCGACCCCTTCCGCACCGGCACCACAGTGGAAGCCCCGGTGGCAGGAAATCAGTGAAATCGCGGCTCCAAAGAAGAAGCTCTTGAAAATGCCGCCCATGACGTCATAGGCGAACACAAACTGTTTTGAATAATACCAGTAATAAAAGGAATCCACGCCCAGCACCTGTGTACTGAAAAACCAGCCCCCCAGTATGCCGACCGCATCCGCGACGATCGTCAACAGCGGGATCAGCAGGCAGCACGCCAGAAATCGGGGGACGACCAGGTAATGGATCGGATCTGCGCCCAGAGCCCGCAGCGCGTCGATCTGCTCGGTCACCCGCATGGTACCCAGTTCGGCCGACATCGAAGTTCCCACGCGGCCGGCCAGCATGATCGCTGCCAGCACCGGTCCCAGTTCTTCAACCAGCGAAATCGCAATCACCGCACCGATCTGGTTCTCCAGATGCATCAGCTTGAACTGATCGTACGACTGCACTGCCAGCACCATACCGATAAAACCGCCCGTGATCAGAATCACGGGGATACTCTGAATCCCGATGTGATACATGCACGACCAGAGATTGCTCCGCGGGGGAAGACGGGTGATGATCCATCCCAGCATCTCCCAGGCAAACAGGAACAGGTCGCCCATCAGACAGACGATATTAATCACTCCGCGCCCCACGCCATGAATGATGGTATCTCGGGGGACCGAAGGTGAAACCGATGACATTAATTGTTTCCAATTCAGACTTTAGTAGACTAAGGGCAGAAAATCCGTGGGCGGAAGGTTAATGGATTTTCCAATTTGGATCGAGACCATTTCTCCGGGACCAGGCGGAAAACAACGGCAAACTGATTTTCCAGTCGGAAATCGACATTTTGGGAGTTGTGTCTTTTCGAAACCGGCCCTCTCCTGATAAAATAGATCAAAATCAACTGAAGTGAGAAGCTGATATCTATCTTCAATGTACGTATTGATTTAATGCACGTTCCCCACCTTGGACTTCAACTGGAAACAGGGATCCGCAGAACGTGTTTTCACCTTTGACCTCCAATCCGATGACCAACCCCCAAAAGTAAGGATAGGTAAAATGAGATTTTTTTCTGTCGCGCTGCTGACTGCTCTTTCCCTCACCCAGATTGCGGTTGTTTCCGCCGCTGATAAGAAAAAAGACCCTGCGGTCGAACAGGCCAAATCCAAAGTCCGCGCCGCCGGAGGCTCGGTTCTGGAACTGGCCCAGAACGACGACCGCCTCGAAGTCGCCTTTCACCTTTCCGATCAGAAAGTCACTGACGATACCCTGAAGTCTCTGGCTGGCCTCGCCAAAGTCGCTTCCCTGAATCTGCGCGGCACCGATGTCACTTCAGCTGGTCTGGCTCACCTCAAAAATCTCAAAGACCTGACGCACCTGCACCTGGAAAAGACCAAAGTCGACGACGCCGGCATGAAACAACTCCAGGCCCTGCCTAATCTCGAATACCTGAACCTCTACGGCACCGCTGTCACCGACGCCGGCGTTGCGCAATTAGGCTCACTGAAAAAACTGAAACGCCTCTACGTCTGGCAGACCAAGGTCACTCGCCCTGCCGGACTGGCACTGCAGGAACAGATCAGCGGACTGGAAGTCATCGGGATCCCTGAACCTCCGAAACCGGTCGCAGCCGAAAAACCGGAAGTTCCCAAACCAGCGGAAAAGAAACCAGCTGAGAAAAAGCCGGAACCCAAGAAACCGGAACCGAAAAAAGAAAAGAAGCCTGCTGAAAAGAAAGCCGAAAAGAAACCGGCCGAGAAGAAAGCAGACGACAAAAAACCTGCTGAGAAAAAAGAGGCAGCCAAAAAAGAGGAACCGAAAAAAGAAGAGAAAAAGAAATAACCTCGCATTACAATCAGGCACCACTTCCCGCAGGGCTGTTTCAGCCCTGCTTTTTTTAAGGAGTGATATGCGTTGGAAATCACATACCATCAGGAAATTATCGCTCCCATCGACATCGTCTTCGACTTTCTGAACGACGATGAAAAAATGAAGCTCTGGATGGAAGGGCTCGAAACGACCGAATATCCCGAAGGGAAAAACGAAGACGATCCCGTCGGTACCATTTTCGTACAGACCATCCGGGAAGCCGGTCACTCCCAGCAATACGCGGGAATCGTCACCGAATACAAGCCGCCGGAATTGATCGGCGTTCAACTCCAGGGAAATGCCTTCCGCGTCGACGTCACATATGAACTGACCGACCGCGGACGCAAGACCGATCTGGATTACACCTGCGAACTGGTCTTTGCCGGGCTGTTTTACCGCATCATCGGCTTCCTGTTTGGCGGTCTGACCAGACGCATTCTGAAAAATCAGATGACCAAACTGAAACAACTCGCAGAACAGGCAGCCGTCCGTCGCTCACCCCCGCCGGAAGAATAGACTGTGTCCAGTTCTACTGTAGCGTCTCCAGGGCCATTTGGACCGAGTCTATTTAATTGAGAAACGCTATGTTTGAATGCGACGCGCTCTAGCGCTATTTTTTCTTTTTCTTTTGCTCGCTGGCCAGTTCCTCAGGCGTTTTGGGCCCCAGGTTATACAGTCGGGCGGTCTTGTCGTAACAGGCGACACACATCCGCAACCCATCCGGATGAAAATCCAGATCGTAGGGCACGCTCTTCACTTTCTGTGAAATAAACGGTTTCTCTTCCCCCAGTTTCCAGAACCAGATCATCCCGGAAGAGTTCCCTCCAACCGCGGCAATGAAATCGTTCTCGGGATGAAAACGCACGCCCCAGCAGGTCCCTTTGAAATTATCACCAGGAGTCATCACTGCTAACCGCTTGCCGGTCTCCCAGTCAAACAGGATCACCGTCGGCACGCCAATGCCTGCAAACGCATTCGAAACCTGTCCGATCCCGCTGATCGCGAAATATTTCCCGTCGTGGCTGATATCCATGCCCCGCACGCCACCAATGTGTCCGTGAAAGGTCTTGTCATATTTATAAATCGCACTTCCGTCAAAGTCGCGGATCAGCTTCCCGGTCGCGACTTCCCACTGTTTCAGATTCCCCCGCAGGTCACCCGATATCAGGTAACGGCCGCTCGGATGAAATTTGACGTTGTAAACCTGATGCTCGTGCCCTTCCAGCGTCCGCACCAGCTGCGCAGTCTCGACCGACCAGAGTTTCACCAGGCGATCATTACCCGCGGTTGCCACAAGCTTGCCATCTGGACTGACAGATACGCCCCGCACGAATCCCTTGTGCGCGTCAATCAGATGCTTCGGTTTCGGCTCTTTAGAATTCAGGTTCCACCAGGCGATCTTGCCTTCATAAGCCCCCGTGATCAACAGCGGGCTGGAACGTCCCACGTCAAACCGCCTCACCCAGCTCTGGTGGCCTAAGAGCTCCGTATCCTTCGCACTCACCAGATCCCAGCGATGAAAGGCAGAGCCTTGCGCTCCCGCCAGCAGGTAGTTCCCGCTCGCATCGATCTTACAGGAATACAGCGGACGGGAATTCTGATAAGCGGCCATCTCACGAAACAGACTCGGATCGGCAGCCGGCTGTTGCGACTCATACAGCTTGACGATCTCCTGAAACTCCTGTTCCTTCGCCTGCAACAGTCCATGCTGTTTTTTGACCTCTGCGACCTCTTTCTTCAGCTCCCCCAGCTGTTTCTGCTTTTCCTTGACCGCTGCTTCCCCGGTCTTCACCTGCTGCTCACGCGCGGCGATCTGCTTCGCCAGTGCCGCACTGTCAGGCAGCGGTTTGAGCGCCACCAGGGGCTCTGCCGCTTTTTTCATTTGCTTCTGTTTCACTTCCGCCTGTTTAACCTGCTTCAGCGTCGCCTGATCTGCCTTAATCTGCTGGCCTGCAGTTTTGATCTGCTGCTGCAGATTCTGAATTTCCCGATCTAAAGCTCCATACTTTTGAGAGATCGCTTTGACGATTTTGAACTGTGCTGCCGTCTGCGCAGCCGCCTTCCGCGCATCGAGTTTCGCGAACTTGAGTGCCTCAGGGAGTGGCGTCGGCCCGTGTTCCGGGATCGGCTTAACCGCCAGAATCGGCGGTGCATCCGCTGCGGGTTGCGGCGGTTCTTTTTTCGCGGCATTAACAACCAGCGGTACCGCCAGCATTCCCAGCAACAGGCAGCCGTTCCGGATTCGCTTCGACTTGAGAATGCTCACGCCAGAATCTCCTTGATCGGTTCTGTTTTGGGATCCGCTTTGGCAATCGGCTGTCCGTTAGGATAGAACTCTTCCGTCGAATCCAGCCCCACGGCCTGATAATAGGTATGGAACAGGTGACCGCCATTCACTTCGCGGTCGATGACTTTGGTTCCCGTTTCATTCGTCTTGCCGGAAACCGCGCCCCCTTTAATACCCGCACCACCCAGTGCAATCGACCAGGCCGTTCCCCAGTGATCGCGACCGATGCGTGAATTGATCCGCGGGGTCCGACCGAACTCACACATGCAGATGATCAGCGTGTGTTCCAGCAACCCCCGGTCATACAAGTCCGAAATGAAGGTCGCGAACGGCCGGTCGAACTCGCCCAGCTGCTCAATGTGAAAGTTGAAGTTTTCTGAATGCGTGTCGTAGTTCGTATGTCCAACTTTGACAAACGTCACGCCTTTTTCAACCAGCTGCCGCGCCATCAGGCAGTGACGACCGAAGTCATGCTTCCCGTACCGTTCCAGATCTTTGTCGGAGAACTTACTGAAATCAAAAATGTCACTCCGCGACATCAGCGCTGCCGCCTGATCGAACGACTCGTTATAGACTTCCGTGTGCGCCGTCTTTCGTTTCTGTTCAAACCGCTGGCTGATTTTACTTCGCAGCGTACGACGCAACAGATCCCGTTCTTCACTCAACGCATCATGCCGGTCCAGGTTGTTGGGCGCCCGTCCGTCGGCCAGCACCAGCGGTGCATGTCGCGGCCCCAGGAAAGTAGACTCTGCCGAAGAACCTCCCGCCCCCACTGAGATATATCCCGGCAGCGGACTGTTCGGCGGCGCCAGATGATGCGAGAACGTCGAGCCCAGATAGGGATAGGCAAATCCGGGCTGCTGCTTCCGCCCGGTCTGCATGATGTAGGCACCTTTACCGTGATTGTTTTCTTTGGTGTTGATCCCGCGCACCAGTGCCAGGTGATGCATCTGCTGCGCCGTGTATGGCAACAGCTCGCTGATCTGCACGCCCGGTGCCGAAGTCGGGATCGACAGGAACGGTCCGCCGGTCTCGGCCCCCGGTTTGGGATCCCAGGTCTCCAGCTGACTCACGCCCCCGGACAGCCAGAACACGACCACCTGCTTCTGCTGTGAGGCCAGTTTTTTCGCTGAATCAGCGTGAATCATTCCGTTGAACCCCAGCATGCTCAACGCACCGGCAGCGGTCCCCCCTAAAAAGGAACGCCGGCTCAGCGTCTCATGAGATCCACAAGCATAATCACATCGCATGGTCTCTCCTCCCCTGCTTTTGATGTTCTTGTCTCAACTTTGTTTCACTGTTTAATGATTGAACCGGAACTCCGATGACATCATCAATGCCCAGATCAGGTCGCTCACCATCTCAGACCGTTCTTTGCCGGTCTTGCCTGACAGTAACTCGGCGACTTCTTTTGTCTCGGTCGCCTCCGGTCGACGGTTCAATACGCTCAAATACAATTCCTCTGCGATCAACGCAGGCTGATCTGCGGGAATCTTCAACACACGATCTGCAGTATTCCCGCTTCGCGGCGACAGGATTCCCTGGATCGCCCCGTTATTAGACAGATACAGACTCTGATCCGCCGTCGTTTCAAAGCCCTCCACCGGCTCGCCCGGCAGACCGCCGAACAACGACACAAACTGTCTTTCGTAACCGACCAGATTCTTACGCAGTGTCGCTTCCGAAAGTTTCTGCTTCAGACTGTTACGATACAGCTCTGCCTGCCCGGTCGCTTCCAGCACAGAGCGCGAAAACTGTTCCGGGGTCAGGGGCTTCAGAATCGCATGCGTAAACTGCGCATCAGCCAGTTCCTGAGCCGACTTGCTCGCAAACAGCTCGTTCGTACTGGAACGCTGATAGGTTTTGCTCAGTACCAGTTCCCGCAGATACCATTTCAGATCGTAGTTGCCGGCGATCAACTCCTCCGTCAACAGATCCAGTAGTTTCGGGTGCGATGGCGGGTTGTCCGCATGATCGGCGTCCAGCGGATGCACAATTCCCCGTCCCATTACCAGCGCCCATAAACGGTTCGCCATCGTCCGGGCGAAGCGTTTATTGTTCGATGAAGTCAGTGCGTCCCCCAGTTGGGCACGCCTACTGTATTTGGGAACCGGACGGACATCTTTCGCCGGTTTGACTTTGTATTCTTCCCCTTTTTTGAAAGCGGGCTCGGCCACTTTGGGTCCGTTAAACACTACCGGTAAAGTCGTCTCAGGTCCCTTGGACGTCTTATCGCGGACTTCAAAGACCGATTCGAATTTGACTTCGCCCTCCGCCTTCTCGGCGAACACGGTCTGTTTCTTCTTTTTATCCGTGAAGACAAAACTGCGGACCAGGAAGGCTGAGATGCCGTAATAATGGTCCTGCTTCCAGTCGGCGACTTCCGGGTGATCGTGGCACTGGGCACACGTCAGATCCGCCCCCAGAAAAATCCGGCTGATATCGCGCGTCAGTTCATTCACATCGCCATCACGGGCCAGGAAAAACCGGGCAGCTGCCTGCTGCTTTGGATCGGCACCATCCGCAGACATGATTTCACGCACCAGTTGATCCAGTGGCTTGTTTTCCGCGACTGACTCCCGCAAAAATTCCTCCCAGTCAGTCACGTTGATATACTTCTTCCGCAGCCGCTCCATCAGCATCACATCCAGACGCTGTGACAGATGTCGCGCATATTCGGGGGAATTCAATAACTGATCCACAAGGACGGCCCGCTTATCGGCGCTGGTATCATTCAGAAACGCCCGCGTCTGTGCGACGGTGGGAATGCGCCCCGTCAGATCAAGGTAGACTCGTCGCACGAATTCACTGTCGCTGCACACAGGCGAAGCCACTTTCGCATAATCCTGCATGCCACTTTGAATCAGCTCATCGATCAGGGGAGAGATCCGTCGGGCAACGGGCAGCGTCGGCTTTTTGGCAACGAGGGGCGCGGCAGAATCTGTCGACGAATTAGCGCGGGCAGTCTGCGGAGCAAAGGCGGGGCATAAGAAAACGACCAGAAGCGAAACGTAAACGCGCATGTTTTGCTGAAACATGGGTCTCCTTTCTTCCGTTCTCTTCTAATTGATTCAGACAGGTTGACTGCCTGAGGCGGGACGTACCGAACTTCAGAACCGTACGTTGAAGGAAGCTTAAACACATAGGTGGGTGTTTATTTATCGTCTATTGTGCAGGCAGGGCTCCAGTCCGTCAAGTACAAACCGTACATCTTACCTCTATCTGGGCAAACGACTTAAAGCAGACAGCCCAGCAGGATTTTACGTAAATTGACGGTTGCAGGACGCAATTGAAACCAGGGAGCGTTACTTTGTCAGCGGCGAAAGATCATAACATGCCGCCTCTTCACTGTTTCGGACAAACAGTCGTCCCCGCGCCAGGGCCGGATGATTCCAGGTCTGTCCTTCGATCGCCTGAAATCCCCCCCGCTGGACATATTTCTCCGGATTGGCTTCCACCAGTTCGACACGTCCATCCTCCGCCAGGATCAGGAGATACTGATCGACGAGCAGCAACTGCCCGTAACCATAGCGGCCCCGCTTCCACTGACGTTTCCCGGTCTCCAGGTCCAGGCAGGTCAGCACACCCTCATCCAGGCCATATACGTACCCGTCCTGCTGGACTGCGCAATTGAACTTGAGCTTCAGACTGAGACTCTTCCACTCCGGTTTGACGTCCGCCGGTTGATCTGCTTCTTCAGAGGGCGTGATTCGAATCCGCGCCGAGCCCTGTCCATAGCCGGCGCCAAGAAACACCGAAGAATCGTCCAGCGGAATCGGCTGGGCGGCATTACAGCCCGCCTGATTCGTCCAGGGAAAGAACCAGAGCGAACGACCATCTTCCAGCGCAAAACCTTCCAGTCCTTTGGCATGAAAGATCAACACCTGGGGCGTTCCATTCAACACAGCATACTGCGGCGAGCTGTAACTCGACTTGCGGGTGCCACTCACCCAGGCAGTCTTACGCGTCCGCAGATCGATGGCCAGCACTGATGGATTCTTCTTCTCAGATCCGGAAGGGCGCACGCCTGGATTGACAATCAACAGGTTGTCCTTGATTAAAGGAGACCCCGCCATCCCCCAGGTCAGATTTTCCAACCCTTCCTCTTTGAGCAGATCACGCGTCCAGACTTCCATGCCTGAAAAGACTTCGAAACTATGCAGGATTCCCGTTCCGCCCAGCGTATAGAGAAAACCGTCCCGGTAGGTTGGAGTCGCCCGGGGCCCATCGCCCCCCAGAGTCTCAGAAAACCGGACCGGATCGGCATACACCCAGAGCTGTTTCCCGGTCTGCGCATCATAGCAGACCACGACTTCTTCTGCGCCGCGCTGCTCCTGGGTGAAGGCGCGATCACCGACCACACAAAACGAACCCCAGCCTGCACCCACGGGATGCTTCCAGAGCAACTTCGGCGGCTCCGTCTCCCAGTCCACGCGGATCTGTTGATCGTGGGCAATTCCATCCCGCTGTGCTCCCCGATATCCGGGCCAGTCTTGCGGACCTGCTGCAGAGTCGCCCGAGGCAGACGGAGTATTCACTTCACTCTCGGGCTGTTTGAATAAACCTGGTTTGTCAGCGGTCTTGACATTCTCAAAATACTCGACCGCCCGCTGCTCGGACGTCGGCAGAAACCGAAACTGAAAACGGGGCACCATATCCCCTTCAAAACCGTCAACGCGCACCACGGCAAAAAAGAGCGCAAATGACAACACCGCCGCCAGCAGACCTTTGAAGCGCGTCTTCCAGGCAACGCCGGATATCAGCATCCACCAGACAAGCAGCCCCACCACCAGATTTCGAATCCCCATATACACCGAGAAGACCTGGTAAGTTCGATCTGGTGCCAGGCGAAACCATTGAATGATCATGGCCGCGATCCCGATCACCAGGACCGCCAGCCCCCATTTCCAGCGCAATCGACGGACCGGTCGCTCAGGTGACTCAACTGGTGTATCAGCTTCCGGTTCCGTCTGGGCAGCATCCCCGGTCTGACTCAGCGACTGCTCCGATTCGTCATTTTTTGAATAATCCGACATAGGCTTTCACTACGGTTGAGGCTGGCTCCCAGTCCGATTTCACAACCTGGGCCAGCGGGGCGTATACAGTTTTGACAGTCTGCGAGAAAGGGCGGAACTTCATCTTGCCTTCCAGCCAGACCAGGGGACCGGCCATCAGGAAATAGAGCAACAGCAATGACATCAGGCACATTACTGCCGCTCCCGCTTTCTGCCTGAAAGAGGGGCGGGAGTGATCATCGAAAGTGCTGACTGGTCCGTTCATCTTGTGAATCCGGTACGGGAACAGGGAATTCTGTGAACAGTATTACCCCTCAAACGCGATCCTTGTTTCAGGAAATTCTGTGATTCGAGACCTTTTATTTTTTTCGAAACGCCGGCAGTCGCTCGCCGGTTTCCCGATGAAATTCGTCGGGGCGACGGGTTCGGGGCAGGCGATCGTGTGTCTCCTCCTGCCATTGATCCAATACCGCCCGTAGTTCTTTCTGTACCTGCTCGTACTCTTTCTTACCCGCCAGATTATGCAGCTCATGCGGATCGTTCTGCAGGTCATACAGTTCTTCTTCCGGACGAGGTACGACAAAACACCCTCGCTGATCTTCCGTCAGCTTGTTCTGATCGCGCAGCTCACGCATCGCGATATAAGTGGGGCTCCGCACGGCATCCGCCGGCGGGGTGCCGGGAATGTCGGGATAGAAGTTCCGAATGTACTGATAGCGGCGCGAGCGAACCGCCCGACCGAAATCTTCAAAGTCGTGCCAGTTATGTTCGGCAAACACATGGGTCCGGATCGTCGCATTTGGATTCTCCAGCAGCGGCTTGAAACTCTTCCCCTGAAATGTCTCCCCGACGGGAAGTCCCGCCAGTTCCAGAATCGTAGGAGCCAGATCGATTGAGCTGATCAGTGAATCACACACCGCCCCCGCTTTGACCCTGGCTGGCCAGGTCACAATCCAGGGAGTTTTCACGCCGCTGTCGTAGACGGTCGTCTTGCAGCGCGGGAACGGGCGTCCGTTATCGCTCAGAAAGACGATCATCGTATTGTCAGCGACGCCCTGCGTCTTCAGTTCCTGGCGGACCCGTCCCATCACGCCATCCAGACGCGTGATCTCATCGTAGTACAGCGCCAGATCGCTGCGGACTTCGGGCGTGTCAGGCAGATAAGGAGGGACGATCACGTCTGCATTCGTATGGGGACGGGCAATAATGTTTCGCTCATAAGGTCGATGCGGATCGGTGGTCGCAAACCACATGCAGAACGGCTTATCCATCGGACGCTGCTTCAGCGTATTGACCCATTGATTCAGTTTCGTCGTCACATGATCAAACTTGCTTTCGGTCGGCGTCCCCAGATGCCATTTCCCCGCGGACGCCGTGTAATAGCCGGCCTCTTTTAATTTTTCCACAAATGTCACCTGGCTGGCCGGCAAAGGCAGATGCAGCTGATGCGCGCCTGTGCTGTGCGGATAACGTCCAGTAATGATACTCGAACGACTCGGGCTGCAGGAACTGCAGGTCAGAAATGCTTCGGTGAATTTCATGCCGTCTGCTGCCAGCTGATCCAGATTCGGTGTCTGGATCTTGGGGTGGCCATAGGTGCCGCAATCATCCCACGCCATATCGTCGGCGATGAAGACAATAAAGTTAGGTTTCCCGGCAGCCGGAGACTCTGCCCGTAATTCAACAGCAACTGTCCCCATCACAAACAGAACGACCAATAGCATAGCTGACAGCTTGATTCGCATTGTTTTCGTTTCACCAATCTCTAAAATTTTTGCTTCAAGGTAAAAACCGGCTTCGTTCTTCCGGCGTGGGCATCCGGCAGGTTTCATGTTTGCCAAAAAAACGGTATCTCGTTTTTGCCACCAGCCGATATCCCACGTTTCTCAGTGGTAAAGGGACCAGCCACAATAACCAGCCACAGACATTCCACGGAAATCCCAGCAGCCACAACACACGTACCGCGGCAGCGGAACGGCGATAGACCCGACTCCGATCGGCAGGGAGAAAAATCACCGTATCCACGTTCTCCCGGTCCTGCTCACTCAAAAGTCCCTGTGCCGTTTCCCCCTGCAGTGGAGAGTAAAGCAGCCGCCCTTCGGGATCGCGGGTCATCGCGAAATCCACACTCCGGTTGCACAAACCACACACACCATCAAAAAACAGGACGGGCTTCTGCACCTCTTGCCCGGGCCGTGATACAGGTTCTTCCTCTATATCCCGCAACGCGAGCTTCGGATTTTGCCCCTGGTTCTGCATGATTCAATCCATCCTTGCCCGGCTTCACTCCCGGAAACATCCCTGAAATCCGAAAAAGTCCCTGAAAAATGACCAGCCTCACACCAGTCCCGGATTAACTTAATCTTATACGCTGCAGACGTTTATCTCCAGCCGTTTTTTGCCGCTTTACACGAAAGTCGCTAAATCCGGTAGACTGTGAGGTTCGATGATCATCTGGAGGCGACATTCTGGGATTCTTCCTGTTGTCTGCCCTGTTTCTACGCTAAAATAACACTGACTGGCAGGTTGGTTTCTGCGATTTCTTCACTTACGATTTGAGAACCGGGATTACGTGTCCTTCATGCACCAGCACCACTCACATTCTGGCATTCACTCGCGCTGGAATCAGGGGCTCGGCGTCTCGACACTGGTTCATCTGGTCATCATCGGAGGATTATCCCTGCTGGTGGCCCGGGAAACAGAATCGCTGAGTTCTTCCCCAGGCAACGCCATCCAGACACGCTGGTCTCCCACCCGCGAGGAAATCGACCCCACGATCATTGATCTCACACCAATCTCACACCAGCAGGAAGAAGCTTCCAGCGCTGCAGTGACCTCGCCACTCCCCCCGATCGCGGAGCGAAGTTCTGCCCCTGATACGCAGTCTCTCGCTTCCTCATTGAACGGCCCCCTGCCTCAAGACCCACAGTTAGAAGAGTCTCTAACGACGAAACATGCTGCCGATATTGTCGGGGCTTTATTAACTTCAGACGCCATTGGCGGTGCCACTTCCGGTTCGGGAAATGGATTTGGAAATGGTAAATTCTTCGGCATCAATCCCCAGAGCAAAAAGGTCGTCTATGTCGTCGACTCGTCCAAAAGTATGAACTTTCCGCATGAAAGTGTAGGTAAAACCCGCCTGGGACGTGTGAAAATCGAACTCGCCCGCTCCATCCTCTCCATGGATGAAGAGCAGGAGTTCTTTGTCATCTTCTTCAGTGATGTGGCCATCCCCATGCCTGCCACACAACTCCAGCCTGCCACGCAACAGACCAAGTCCCGCTACCTCAACTGGGTCGCCCGCGTCCCCGGGATGGGCAGAACCGAACCACTCGAAGCACTCCTGCTCGCAGTGAAACTCCAACCTGATACCATTTATTTTCTCACTGACGGACAATTCAACATTTCCGTCGTCAAGACTTTCAATAATGTCGTGCACAAAGCGCATTTGAACAAGAAAGTGACCGTCAACGGCATCTGCTTCGGAAACCGTGACGGTGAGAAACTCCTGCGGGAACTGGCTGAAAACAATTCCGGGACTTATACCTTTATCCCCTGATTTTCACGCCCACACGCGACATGCATACACATAAATGCCCCTTCCTGGCCTCTTCTACGTTCGCAAATCACTAAGTCTTTACAGAATAATGCCTTTTGGAATATTATTCCCTTTGCTTTCAATCAGGCATTTTATTGCGTGATATTTTCAACCATTCTCCGCCATTGTTTGATGTCAGTAATAGAGCTGCATTACTTACAATAATCTTTCTGAAGATGAACCATCAGTAAAGGTCTGATGAATTCTGAATTAATGGACCGCGGCGTATAACACACTGGATTTCAAACAAGAATGAATTCAACTGTCACCGCAGATAACAGTGCTCAAGCTCACGGTGGACGCAAAGGAACACTCAACTCGCCTTCCTTCCTGGCGTTACTGGCAACCCAGTTTCTGGGTGCCATGAACGACAACATGTTCCGCTGGTTCATCATCCCGATCGGAAAACCCGTCATCGGGGACGCAGAAGCGCTCTCCCTTGGGCTTGCCTGCTTTACACTTCCTTACCTGCTCCTGGCCAGTGTCGCCGGTTACCTTGCCGACCGCTTCAGTAAACGGACCGTGATCATCGCCTGTAAAGTGGCAGAGATTCTGATCATGGTGCTTGGCATCTGGGCGATTCAGATCGGCAATATCTATCTGCTCTTTTCAATTGTGGCCCTTATGGGCTGTCAGAGCGCACTGTTTGGTCCGGCCAAGTTCGGCAGCATTCCCGAAATGCTCCGCGACAACCGCCTCTCACGCGGCAACGGACTGATGGGGCTGATCACTGTCATCTCCTCAGCCCTGGGTTTTATTGCCGGCAATTATCTGTTCCACATTACGCAGCCCAGCTTGAGTAACCCGGGGACGTTCTCCGATCTCAAGATCGCTGCCTTCGCCCTGGTTGGCGTCGCAGTACTGGGGACCCTCGTCAGTCTGAAAATACGTAAACTGCCCGTGGCAGCCCCCGATCGGGAGTTCCCCTTCAACCCCGCCAAAGAAACCTGGCACCAGATGCAGTTGCTCCGCAGCAGCACGCCTCTACTCCGTACCGCCTTGGGTGTTGCGTTCTTCTGGATGCTCGCCTCGCTGGCACAGATGAATGTCGATACCTACGGAATCAACGAACTCCAGCTCTCGCAGAAAGACATCGGGCCCCTGCTGGGAATCCTCGTATTCGGTGTCGCCCTGGGGAGCATCCTCGCCGGGGTCTGGTCATCGGGCCGCATCGAACTGGGCATCGTTCCCCTGGGAGCGGCCGGCATCGTTTTCACATCAATGATGTTGTTCCTGACAGGCAACAGCGTCGGACCGGGAGCCGAAAACGCCACTAACCTGCATTATTCACTCTCGCTGTTCTGGCTGTTCCTGCTCGGCGTCAGTTCGGGACTGTTTGATATTCCTCTGGAAACGTTCCTTCAGCATCGCAGTGATGTGGAAACCCGGGGAAGCATCCTCGCCGCCGCCAACTTCCTCGCTTTTGCCTTCATCCTGGTTGCTTCGTTCGCCTTCTGGGTCATGCAGAAACATCTGGAACTCTCCGCGAGCCAGATATTCATGGTCCTCGGCCTGCTCACAGTGCCGGTCGGCATTTACATCTTCAAGCTGCTTCCCAACGCCACGATTCGCTTCATGGTCTGGCTGGTCAGCTGCACGATTTACAAACTGCGGGTCAAGGGACTCAAGAATCTTCCGAAAAAAGGTGGCGCCCTGCTGGTTGCCAACCATGTCTCCTGGCTGGATGGTATCTTCCTGATCCTGACCTCCACCCGCCCTGTCAGAATGATCGCCTACTCGACCTATGTCGAAGCCCCCTGGGTGGCCTGGCTTTCACGACTCTATAACACCATCCCCATCAATGTGGAGGATGGCCCCAAAGCACTGATGAAATCAATCAAAACCGCGAGAACTGCCATTGAAAATGGCGAATTAGTCTGTATCTTCGCGGAAGGAAAGTTAACCCGTTCGGGATATCTGCAACCGTTTCAGTCCGGCCTGATGAAAATCATTAAAGGCACTGGTGCTCCCGTCATCCCCGTCTATATCGATGAATTGTGGGGAAGCATCTTCAGTTTTCATGGCGGAAAGTTTTTCTGGAAAAAACCCAGGCGGTGGCCCTATCCTGTTTCCATTCGATTCGGAAAGCCCATTCCTCACCCTGAGAATGAAAAGCACGTCCAGCGAGTGGTACAGAACCTGGGAGTCGACGCTGCCAATTTTCGAAAGACGTACCAAATGATTCCACCACGACTGTTTTTGAGAAAATGCAAAAGCCAGCGTTTCCAGCTCAAAGTCGCAGACTCCATGGGCGATGAACGCAGCGGGGGCATGCTGCTCACCGGCGCACTCGTGCTCAGGCGACTGCTCAACAAATTTGTCCTCAAGCCAGATGAAAAAATGGTGGGCGTCCTGCTGCCTCCCTCCGTCGGCGGCTGTGCAGTCAACGCCAGTCTCGCCATTTCGGGACGGGTCCCCATCAACCTCAACTACACGCTCTCCGACAGTGATATCAATTACTGTATTCAGGAAGCAGGTATCAAAACCGTTCTGACCAGCCAGAAGTTTCTGGAAAAACGGCCCATCGAAATGGACGCTAACGTACTCCTGCTGGATGACCTCAAATCCAAAGTCACACTCTGGGATAAACTCTTCTGCATGTTCCAGGCATTCCTCGTTCCCGCCTGGATCATCGAACGCAGCATCGGCCTGCATCGTGTCAAATCAGATGAGTTGAGTACGGTGATCTTCACCTCCGGCTCCACCGGACGCCCCAAAGGGGTCATGCTCAGCCACCACAATATTATCTCAAATATCAATTCAGCCGACGATTTACTCCAGCTCTCACCGAAAGATTGCATCCTGGGGATCCTCCCCTTCTTCCATTCATTCGGTTATACGATTTCGCTCTGGATGCCGTTCGTCAGAAAGATGCGCTCCTGTTACCACTTCAATCCGACCGATGCCCGCACCGTCGGCAAGCTGATCGAGAAATATCAGGTCACGCTGTTCGCCACCACACCCACCTTCCTGAGACACTACCTCAAACGCTGCACGAAAGAGCAATTCGCATCAATGGATGTGGTCATCACCGGGGCCGAGAAACTGCCGCAAAGCCTCGCCCGCGAATTCGAAGAAAAGTTCGGCATCTTCCCCACCGAAGGCTACGGGACGACCGAGCTCTCCCCTGTCGCAGCGGTCAATGTCCCTCCCAGCCGGCAACTGGACCCGGACGAAATCTCAGCCAAGCCCGGTACCGTTGGTCGTCCTGTTCCCTGTGTCATGGCCAAAACGGTCGATCCGGAAACCATGCAGGATCTGCCGGAAGGAGAGGAAGGGCTCCTGTTCATCAAAGGCCCTAACGTCATGAAAGGCTATCTCAACAACCCTGAGAAAACCGCCGAAGTCATTATCGACGGCTGGTACAACACCGGGGACTTCGCCAGAATTGATGAGGATGGCTTCATTACCATCACCGGTCGGCAGACCCGCTTCTCCAAGATCGGCGGTGAAATGGTTCCGCATCTCAGAATTGAAGAAATCATCACGGGCATCGTCAGCGATCCCGAAGCAGACGAATCGGAAGTCGAGGTCGCAGTCACCGCTGTTCCCGATCCCCGCAAGGGAGAACGGCTCATCGTCCTGCATAAACCCTTGCACAAATCTGTGGATGAAATCCTCAAAGAGCTCTCACAGGAAGACCTCCCCAATCTCTGGCTGCCCTCCAGCGACAGTTTCCTCGAAGTCGATTCGATTCCTCTGCTGGGGACCGGGAAGCTTGATCTGGCGAAAATCAAACAGATCGCCAGCGAAGCCTTTCCCGTCGAAGTGACCAGTTAAAGGGGACACACAATTCACGCTTCCGGGTGAAAAATACGCTTGGAATCCACATCTGACGTTCTAAAAACAGGCTGGTGAACAATTTCGGAAATCAGCCTGTTTTTTCAGAATTTGTGTCTCTCATTTCTTTCTGATGTGGCTTGAGAGCCATAGAAGCTCACTAAAGCTATTCTCTCTAAAGCCTTACCACAACGCATCAACTGACACTGATCTCTCAATTTTGCGCCTTTTTTTCCTTGATATGTAAATTATCCTGTTAGAATTCAGGGTAATAGGAGTCCATTAGTGTATAGATCGGGCCATCTTGTGGAGAAATCCGCTCGCAAGTTTACCCTGTCATATAAATAAAGTGAGGAAAGCAGGCATGATAGACCAGAAAGTCAAACTGACAGAACGCCAACAGGCAATTTACCAGTTTCTGAAAGATAAAATTATCAACCGGGGTTATGGCCCGACTGTCCGTGAGATCGGTGACGCATTTGATATCCGCTCACCCAACGGCGTCATGGGACATCTCAAGGCACTCGAACGCAAAGGACTGATTAAACGCAAATCGCATATCTCGCGTTCAATTCAGCTTTGTGACAACGCTCAGAAACCAGCTAATATCAACCTGGCCGGTTATCTGCAGGGGGGTGCTCCCATCGCTTCTCCCCCGCCGGGAGAATCACAGATCGATTTCAGCTCTCTGTTTGATTCAGGCGATAATTTCTGCCTGAAAGTCAAAGGGACCTCCATGATCGAGGCCCAGATTCAGGAGGGCGATTACGTCGTTGTCAAAAAGCAGGATACCTGCCAGCAGGGCGATATTGTGGTGGCCCTGGTTGACCAGCAGGAAGCGACTCTCAAACGCTTCTACCAGGAAGCAGATCGCGTGCGGCTCGAACCAGCAAACTCGAGCATGTCACCCATCTATTCCAGCAATGTCCAGATCCTGGGCGTGGTAAAAGGCGTTATCCGCAAGTTCGTCTAAGACTCGTCTGGCTGGAACTCTGCTTCCCGTGCCGTTTCCTGACGCGCCAATGTAATCAGCATGCTGTCGGGCAGGTTTTGCACACCTGCCTGGCGCAGCATGTTAATCAGCTGCGCCGTCGTGTATTGTGCATGCAGACAGACATGCATCAGCACATCAGATCGCCGGGTACGATGAACCCGCCCCTTACCCGAACTGGTACTCTGTTTACTTACTATTTCAACCAGGTCGGATTCGGTTAACCCTTCCAGGTAATCTATCCACCTCTGCTCCAGGTGCGACCACTTTTCGCTGAGCTCCTCCAAAGATCCGACGCCCCCTTCCCCACGCTGGTTCCCGGGTAGTTCTCCCGGCAAATCCCCCGGTAGTACAGGCGCAGTATTCCCCAGCAGCGCTTCCAGCCAGACATACTCAGCAGCATACAGGTGCAGCAACGATTTCCAGATCGAGCCCTGGCCGATCGGAAATTCCCGCCGTCTCTGGGCTTCAGAAAGCATTTGAACAGACTCCAGCAGCCCCTGATTGACCCAGCGGCGATGCTCATGCAAACGAGTAATGAAACTGACCGTCATTGAATCCTCCTGCCAACTCAGAATTGAAGCAGCGATCCGCCTGAACCTCACGGAAAGTCACCCTGTCACTAGAGATGAATGAGCAATAAAACTGTCAAAGGGTTCGGAAAACCAGTTCGCTTTCTGGTTTTCGATTCAACTCAGGCACAACAGGGGACCTGCTGGAACTTCTACCGTCTTTTTTAGGCGTTTTTTTCATTTAGATTGTTTCTCAGCACTTGAATTGCCGAAACTATTTTCTATCCTTATCCTTACATTCAGGTACAACTTACCTCAACGCGGGGGATTAGCTCAGTTGGGAGAGCGTTTGGCTGGCAGCCAAAAGGTCACCGGTTCGAGCCCGGTATCCTCCACTCAAAGCCACTTGCATTCATTTTGCAAGTGGCTTTTTCATTGCGCTTAATGAACGTTCAAGCCAGATTACAGGAACTGAAAATCGGTTCGCAATCAAACTAAGAGCGTCGCAGGTTACCGACACACCGGTTACTCCAGTCCCGCCTCACGAAGTTCGCGGAGCACGCGGCCCGCAAGTGGCGTATCGGGATGCAGCCCCATGACACGTTTGGTTTTGCTGTAGGGAAGCTTGGTTTTGCCGTCTGAAGCTGGAACGCGAAACACCGCCTGCCAGTTGATCGCAAATGGAGGATACTCCCGTTTCATCACTGCCGCGCGTTCCCAGTTGGCTAACACGTGAGACCTCGCCTCAGCGTCTTGGCCCTTACTGGCCTCCAGCTTCTGCATCCAGGTTCGGGTATCGACAACGAGTTTTGTGTAATCGAGTCCAGAGCGAACAAAGTCGAGGCGGCGGCGGTATTTTGCATCGGCACCAACAAGATGTTTCTCGGCGGCATCGAGATACGATTGTGCTTCAGCGAGCAATTCAGGAGTATATTTCTTCGGAATGTCGAAGGCGCGTTGCCGGCTCGGTTCTTCGGCTACAAATTCCATCCGCGTACGCTCCAGCAATTCCCAGTATGCCCTGACATCAGCCGCAGCAGGGCCAAAGCCGCGCTGATAATAGTCGTTCATCAGAACCGATACGTCGGTATAAGGATTCCAGGCCAGATGGGCCAGTACATAGTAGTGTGGCCCCTGCGTCGCCCAGTGAAACCAGAACAGGTCGAAGTACAGGCCAACGCAGTGATGATCGGCCACAAATCGAAAATCCTCGCCAGCCTGGGTCATCGCCACGTCAGGCATCCCCCAGCTGAGACCAGCCTGGCTTCCGAGATTGGGCCGCCACATGAGATGACGAGCTTTCTTCGCCCAGTCGGCGTGCTGCTGCATCGCTTCCGCGCGTGCTTCAGGCGAGCGCATGTGAAAGTTGGCCACACTGGAGATGATGATGTTGTCATCCGGTACGATACCGATTGGCGCGTTTCGCGCCAGACCGTAAGCATTCAACTGCACAAAGAGATCACGTTCAGGGTATTGCTTTTTCAGCATCCGCGCCAGTGTGTTAGCGAAGCGCACATCGCGGTCGGTCTGGGCGACCCCTTCATACCATATGCCGCTGCCAAACCCCCATTTCACTTTCTCACCGTCAGGATGATCCCATGCCAGGCAGTTAGGACAGACGCAATGCCCCGACGTGTATCCGTCGTTTGGAGAGACATTGAAGAGTGTTCTTGTCGGCTCTTCACGTATTTGCTGCTCGACTTCCACCAGCCACTGTTGCCAGACAGCAGGATTTGATGCGCATAACTTGGTATTGCGCGGATTGAAGGCATTGGGCCGCCGGCTGCCGTCCGGAGCAACGGCGAAGTATTCCGGATGAGTCTTTCCGTATTTGTCCCACCAGTGACCGAAACCGTGTCCGCCATCTAACTCCAGCGAGTCGAGTTGCACGCGCTGAAAGCGTGCCCACAATTCATCGGGTCCTTCCTTATTGTCGCCCAACGATAACTTCGTGAACATTCCGCTCCGTGCCCGAACCTGCGGATGATATCGCTTCTCCCCCTCAGCGATGGCAATCCGTGTTTTCGGCATGATGTCTTCCTCACCCGGCCAGAGCCACCGAATGTCAAGTTCGTCTTGCAGGAATGTATAAACGGCGTTCGCCGTTCCATACTCCAGTTGCATGCCGGTCTTCATGGACAACCGCCCCTTCGCTTCCATATGCTTCGGGTCCCAGCGGTCGCGACCAGCAATGAGGAGGTGCTTGCCATTAGCTGCAATCAACGTTTCTTCCGGATAGGAAAACTTGACGTTCGTCTGTAGAAACAGCGACTTCACGACAGGCTGCACGCCCACCCAGATGGCGCGCTCCGGTATCGGCTTCGGTTCGCCATCAATGACCTCAGGCTTCTGGCCGCTGATTTTTTCAATGTACTCCGCCAGTGTCACTGCAGCGTCACGGGTTCGAGGCGGCGCCCCCGGATAAACAACGATCGGGGCAGGCGATACATCTGGCGCGACAACCAGAAAGTCATTGGCAAGCACCTGAGCCAAAGGCGCAAGTAACAGGATGCCGGTAAGCATGATGAGGAATCGTCTCATGTTGTATCTCCAGATTCAATTCAATAAACAACGGTCTCTTGAGAGTATTTTACCCCCGTTTACCTGCCTCATTTCATACTACCAGCTACCACAAATTGGAAGCAACAACGAATGCGAACCACCATCCGCGTAAGGGGAGACCGGGATATCATGCTTGAAAGCTCAGTATGGAAACCGCAGCGGACTTTGTCAGTCTCACTAAGTACTGCTCCCTGTTTTAACCCTACCAAAAAAAGCCAGCCTGGTTGATTACCGGGCTGGCTGATACGTTTTCTCAAAGAGACAGGATTCACGTGAAAAGATGCGTCTCCTGCCAGAACACCTAGTTCTTCTGCGGTCCTGCCGACCTGGGTTCAGGTTCAGGAGCAATCATCGGTTTCCCGGGCTGACACGTCGGACAATCCACGGCAGGCTCCTCGATCACTTCGCCTGGTCTACAGACTTCACAAGGCTGTTCGACTGCTTGAGGCTGCAGCGGAATTTCCTGAGAATAACTGCCGCCATAAGTCTGGTTGGGATAGTTACAGGCAGAACTGTTATACCCCAGCACCGCGGAACCGCGAGGATAGGTTCCATAAGCAGACCCGGCATAGAAAGCTTTGTACTTGCCGAAGTAGCTCCAGGATTGAAAACCAGAGTAAGCATAAGTCTGATTCAGCGAAGACAGCGCATTTCCAATATCGTTGAACTCCGTGATGACGGCTGACTGCACATAAGTTAAACCGACAATCATTGCCAGTACCCCGACGGTCAGAATGATGACCAGTTCGGCTGAAATCACAAAGCCGTGCTCATCCTTCCAGAACTGATTGACGAAATGACTCATTTGAAGCTCCTTTTATTAGCTTGATGTTCCGCGTTTCGATCGCAGTGAGTGATGGTTTTCTTTTCTACTGCCGACGATTCCGCCTGGCAGATACAGTGATCGCCGTTCGCTGACAGGCACACTTCCGGTCAGCGTCTGACTGCTGTGATCCGGTCTGTTTTCATTTCTCAGGGACACTTCCCTGTGACTGGCATTGATTCATGTAAGCAAAGTGCCGATTGGCTAAAGCGGGAGAGGAAAGTTTCTCAGGCTTTCCTTTTCTGGCGATCGAGGCGGAACTCATTACCTCACTCACCGTAAAAAATCAGGTTAAGTCACCAGAAGTTCTCTCCGCTTCAGTCAATCAGTCATCGGTGGTCTCTCAGGTCACCGACTTGTGCAACGGTCTCTCAGGTCGCCACACACTCTCTTTATGCACTCGACTTCGCAGCCACATCGGGAGCTGCCGAAGCCGTCTCATTTCAAATTCATATAACCGTTACATCCGGACTATTCTGTAAAGCCGGATTATTCGGACTGATTGATACAAATCGCAAGATGCATGCCACTCTCATAACCCCGACAACAGACAGAACCAGCATATCCCCCATAAACCCTATATTCAGAACAACTTATAAAATCATCACAAACCGACTTTTGATGCTCCCCTGCGCGCAAAGTCCCTGGCATCCATCGATTATGTTTAGATTGCTTTACAACGGTTTTAACACTTTTGATAAGAATTCCTGTCGTAACGATTATGAGGATTAGTCCGGCAAGGACGCTCATTTCACAAGACGGGTTCCTGGATGAGAGCGTCTGTCTGAAACGCAACAGAAGAAAGAAGTGAAGTGATTCTGGAAGGATAGAAAGAGGATGATCTGCGCAAAAAGAGAGCCCTCAGAAAAGAGTTTCTGAGGGCCTGCAGTCAAAGTTTCTTCGTCAATCATTTGATTGCTGGCCAGCTTCCACCGGCAAAACAGCAAACAAAAAAAGCCCCCGGGAACTGCTGTTTCCGGGGGCCTGTCGGGACTGTTTGTGTCTGGACTAGTCCAGCAGCGGGTTGTCTCCGCCTGAGATGGCACTGAAGAAGGCGTCGAGGTCGTCTTCCGTCGGCAGCCGCCGTTCGGAGACGTCCAGGGAATCGCTCATCAGCGTGCCGTCGGTTGCCAGGTCTTCCAGACCCAGCGTGTGACCCAGTTCGTGCATCACGACGGTCAGCAGATCCATCTGGCCGAAGGCCGCACTGCCCGAGCCGGCCAGCAGACTGCCGTCAATCAGCGTGAACTCGCTGCTGTCCAGCGGCGTGCCGTCCACGAACCAGCCGTAACCGGCGGCGTTCACATCGATCAGGACCGTCGTGCCTGCAGCACCACCGAGCATCGCGTCCGGCAGATCAGCCAGCACGAAGTTCACCGACTGCAGCAGTTCCAGCTGGGCGTCGCTCAGGCCCGCGGACTCCCAGTAACTCAGGGCCGCATCCACGACCGAGTCCAGGTCCGACTGCGTGATCGACGGAGCCGAGGTGCTGCTCGCACCGGCGGCCGCCAGTAGCGGACCGGTCCGCTGGATGCGGATTGCATCGGCGATGATCGCCCCGTCCGCCGGACCGTTGTCGCTCAGCGTGACGGTGATCGAACCGCCGCCGCCCACGACCACGGCCGCGCTCAGGATCTGCCAGTCGGCACCGTCGGCAGTAAAGTCACTCGGGGCCACCTGCTGGTTGACGACCACCGGACCGACGCCGGAGACGTTGAACTCAGCGTTCGAAGCCGGGCT